>NZ_LT629778.1:5240000-5540000 GCF_900105485.1 Pseudomonas granadensis
CGCCTCCGGGAACGAATCACCGTGCAGCACCACTTTGCCGCCGCGCGAACGCACGCCTTCGACCTTGATCTCCGGGGTGGTCTTGGGCATGACGATGGTGGCTTTGACGCCCAGCACTTTGGCCGCCAGCGCCAGACCCTGCGCATGGTTGCCCGCCGACGCGGTGACCACGCCGCGGGCGCGTTCTTCGTCGCTCAGTTGCGTCAGCTTGTTGTAGGCCCCGCGAATCTTGAACGAGAACACCGGCTGCAAGTCTTCACGCTTGAGCCAGATGTCATTGCCCAGCCGCTCGGAGAGCTGACGGGCGTTGTGCAGCGGGGTTTCTACGGCAACGTCATAAACGCGCGAGGTGAGGATCTTTTTGACGTACTGTTCAAGCATCGGAAAGCATCACTGAGCGGTTGGGCGGGACCCGGGAGTCTAACCCGGCTTTTGCCGATGCGACCACACGAATCCAGAGGTTTTAGCCGCGCTTGCGGCTATAATGCCGGCCTTTCTGCCCACCCCTTGCCCGCTTCGGAGCCCGCATGACCCAGGATCAACTCAAACAGGCCGTGGCCCAGGCCGCCGTCGACTTCATCCTGCCGAAACTCGACGACAAGAGCATCGTCGGCGTCGGCACCGGCTCCACCGCCAACTGCTTCATCGATGCCCTGGCCCAGCACAAGGGCGCTTTCGATGGCGCCGTTGCCAGCTCCGAAGCCACTGCCGCGCGCCTCAAGGGTCACGGCATTCCGGTGTATGAGCTGAACACGGTCAGCGACCTGGAGTTCTACATCGACGGCGCCGATGAAAGCGACGCACACCTGAACCTGATCAAGGGCGGCGGCGCCGCCCTGACCCGCGAGAAGATCGTCGCGGCCGTGGCCAAGACCTTCATCTGCATCGCCGACGCCAGCAAACTGGTGCCGGTACTGGGTGAGTTCCCGCTGCCAGTCGAAGTGATCCCGATGGCCCGCAGCCACGTGGCGCGCCAACTGGTGAAACTCGGCGGCGACCCGGTGTACCGCGAAGGTGTGCTGACCGACAACGGCAACATCATCCTTGATGTGTTCAACCTGCAGATCACCAACCCGGTCGAGCTGGAAGCGCAGATCAACGCGATTGTTGGCGTGGTCACCAACGGCCTGTTTGCCGCGCGCCCGGCGGATCTGTTGTTGCTGGGGACCAGTGAGGGTGTGAAAACCTTGAAGGCTGAATAAGCCAGACTGCCCGCAATTACGAGCACACAAATAAACCTGTGGGAGCTAGCCTGCTAGCGATGGCGGTGTGTCAGACCCAGCAACATTGGCTGACAGTCCGTAATCGCTAGCAGGCTAGCTCCCACAGTGTTTTGGGGTGTTGGTTAGGGCTGTGCTGGTTTCTTGAACACATAAAACAAATTCGGCTCACTCACCAGATACAACGTCCCGTCATCATCCATGGCGATGCCTTCAGCCTGCGGCACGGTTTTCTGCAAACCCTGGCGGCCGGCGCTGATGGACATGGTGCTCAGCGGGCGCCCGTCGACGTCCAGTTCCAGAATCAGTCGCGATTCATCCGACAGCGCCAGCAAATGGCCGCTGCGTTCGTCGTATTGCAGGCTCGACAGGTCGCGCACAAACATCCCGGCATCGCGTTTCGGGTTGTTGATCACATGCACCGCGTAGGATTTTTCCGGATTGAAATGCGGGAAGCCATGCACTTCATAGATCAGCATCGGGTTACGCTCTTTCGCGACAAACAGGCGCTTGCCCACCGAATCGTAGGCCAGCCCTTCGAAGCCCTTGTTGCTGGCCATGTGCACGCCGAGGGTCATTTGCTCGGCATCGTCGGCGTCGAGAAACGTGGTGTCGGCGTCCAGGTGCACCTTGATCAGGCGCTGCTGGCGCTCGTCGGTGATGACGTAGGTGTCGGCGCTGATGAACTCGACCGCTTCCGGGTCGCCGAAACCGATCAGGGCGATACGCCGCAGAATCTGGCCTTGCAGCGACAGCTCGATCAGCTCCGAGTTTTTGTTGGTGACGGTAAACAGGCTCTTGCGCACCGGATCGTAGGTCAGCGCTGACACGTCATCGTCGAGGCCTTCGATCACCCGCGCTTCGATGTCCACGCGATATTGATCCAGTCCGATGGCCTCGCCACTCAGCGGCTGCCACAACGTGTGCAGGTTGAACCAGGCACGCTCGAACAGACGCATGTATTGGCCGATGCCGATCAACGTGATCAGGGCAATCACCGACAGGAAAATAACCAGAGGCTTGGGACGGGCAAGTCGACGCATTCGGATGGGCTCGGGAGCAGAACAGGCGGATGAAATATCACGCCTGTCTGAACTGAAGCTTAATGGCCACTTGCCTGTCAGGACAATCAGACTTGTCCGAAATTGCAGCGAGGGCTGTTATTGCTGCTTTTCGAAGCGATAGAACAGGTTTGGCTCGCTGACGATATACAGCGTACCGGCCTCGTCCATGGTCACGCCTTCGGCGCGCGGGATGGTGTCTTTCAGTCCATTGAAATTGCCGAGCAGGGTCATGAAACTAACCTGCTCACCGTTCTCGTCCAGCTCCAGCAGCAGATGCGAATCGGCCGACAACACCAGCAGATGGCCGGTGCGCGGATCGATCTCCAGCGCGGAGAGGTTACGGATATCCAATTCATCGCTGGTCAGCTTTTGTTTGTCGCCCTTGAGTGTCTGGCTGCCATCGCTTTTCCAGGTGAACAGCGCCGGCGGCCGCTCCTCACCCAGCAGCAATTGCTGGTTGCGTGCATCCCAGGTAATCGCCTCGAAGGCCTTGTTCTGGTCTTTCGAAGGGCCGAGGTCATATTTCGGGAAATCAGCAATGTTCAGTTCGCGAGTGTTGGCATCGACCTTGACGATCGACAGCGTGTGCTGGCGTTCATCGACAATCGCCATCAAGCCGTTTTCCATCACGGTCAGACCTTCCGGATTGCTCCAGCCCACCAGCGGCATCTTGCGCAGCGCCTCGCCTTGCAGGCTCAGCTCGACCAGAAACGGGTTTTTGCCCATCACCGAAAACAGGGTTTTGCTCTGCGGGTTGTAGGAAAGGTCCGAGGCCTCGTCCTTTTCCATGCCCGGCAGCGGCTTGGCATCGATCACCACGTGGTAATCCGGCAGCCAGATGCTCTCCTTCTGCTCGGCTTTGCTTTCAAACCGCTCGAGCACCCAGAGCACGCCGCGATCATCCCAGTGCATGGCGAACGCCAGCGCATAAGCGGCGGCCAGCGTGAGCAGCAACCAGACATACCAGCGCAGGGCGAAACGCGAGCGACGGGGAGTTTTGAGCTGAGTTTGAGATGACATCAAAGGACGCGTTCCGAAAATTCAGGCTATGGGTAATAGCACAAAGAGGCCGGCTCAGACGCCAGAATGCGCGGAATTATCCGTACAGGATGTGAAAAAAACGGCAAATGGCGGGATTGCCGTGCAGGTTTGCCAGCAGCGACACAAAACAAATGTAGGAGTGAGCCTGCTCGCGATAGCGGTGTGTTAGTCAAAAGATAAGTCGACTGACACACCGCTATCGCGAGCAGGCTCACTCCTACAGGTTGTTTTTGCGGCGTGGCGGTTAGCGCACGCTGCTCTCGAAGCGGCTCGCGCCCACCAGTTCGAGGACGATGTCGTCGCCGACGTTCAGCGGGCCGACGCCCACTGGCGTGCCGGTGAGAATCACGTCACCGGCCTGCAGCGAGAAGCAGCCGGCCATGTGCTGGATCATCGGCACGATCGGGTTGAGCATGGCGCTGCTGTTGCCGTCCTGGCGCACTTCGTCGTTGATGGTCAGGCGAATGCCGATATCAGTCAGGTCAGGGAATGTGCTGCCGACCACAAACGGCGCCAGTACCGCTGCGCCGTCAAACGACTTGGCAATCTCCCACGGCAGGCCCTTGGCTTTGAGCTCCGCCTGCTTGTCGCGCAGGGTCAGGTCCAGCGCCGGGGCAAAACCGGAGATCGCATCGAGCACTTCTTCACGGCTCGGTCTGGTCGACAGCGGCTTGCCGATCAGCACGGCGATTTCCGCTTCGTAGTGCACCGAACCGCGCTCGGTGGGAATGCTGAAACCGCCTTCCAGCGGCACCACGCAACTGCCCGGCTTGATGAACAGCAGCGGCTCGGTCGGGACCGGGTTGTCCAGCTCCTTCGCGTGCTCGGCGTAATTACGGCCAATGCACACGACTTTCCCGATCGGGAAGTGGATGCGCGTGCCGTCGACATACTGGTGCTGATAACTCATTTACCGACTCCTGCCTTCATTGATTCATCAGAGATTGCTGATCAAACCGCGAAAATCTTGCCCGGGTTCATGATGCCATTCGGGTCGAACACCGCTTTGACCGCTTTCATGTACTGGATCTCGACCGGCGAACGGCTGTAGGTCAGGTAATCACGCTTGGTCATACCGACACCGTGCTCGGCGGAAATCGAACCGTTGTACTTCTCGACGGTTTCGAACACCCACTTGTTGACCGTGGCGCACTTGGCGAAGAACTCGTCCTTGCTCAGGTTATCCGGCTTGAGGATGTTCAGGTGCAGGTTGCCGTCGCCGATGTGGCCGAACCAGACGATCTCGAAATCGGGGTAGTGTTCACCGACGATCGCGTCGATTTCCTTGAGGAACGCCGGGACTTTCGAAACGGTGACTGAAATGTCGTTTTTGTACGGTGTCCAGTGCGAGATGGTTTCGGAGATGTACTCGCGCAGCTTCCACAGGTTGTGCAGCTGGGTGTCGCTCTGGCTCATCACACCATCAAGAACCCAGCCCTGTTCGACGCAGTGTTCGAAGGTTTCCAGGGCGCTGTTGGCTACTTCTTCAGTGGTCGCCTCGAATTCGAGCAAGGCGTAGAACGGGCAGTCGGTGTCGAACGGCGCCGGCACATCGCCGCGGCCCATGACTTTGGCGAGGGCCTTGTCGGAGAAGAATTCGAACGCGGTCAGGTCGAGCTTGCCCTGGAAGGCGTGAAGCACCGGCATGATCGAATCGAAATCGGCAGTGCCGAGGACCATCGCCGTGAGGTTTTTCGGCGCGCGATCCAGACGCATGGTCGCTTCGACGACGAAACCGAGGGTGCCTTCGGCGCCGATGAACAACTGGCGCAGATCGTAACCGGTGGCGTTCTTGATCAGGTCCTTGTTCAGTTCGAGCACGTCGCCCTTGCCGGTGACGACTTTCATGCCGGCGACCCAGTTACGGGTCATGCCGTAGCGAATCACCTTGATCCCGCCGGCATTGGTGCCGATGTTGCCGCCAATCTGACTGGAACCTGCCGAAGCGAAGTCGACCGGGTAGTAGAGACCGTTTTCTTCGGCGACGTTTTGCAAATGCTCGGTGACCACGCCCGGCTGACACACGGCAGTGCGGTCCGTGAGGTTCACATCGAGAATCTGATTCATGTAATCGAACGAGACCACCACTTCGCCATTGGCCGCGACTGCGGCGGCGGACAACCCGGTGCGCCCGCCCGATGGCACCAGCGCGACCTTGTGGGTATTGGCCCAGCGCACCACGGCCTGCACCTGCTCGATGGTCTTGGGAAACACGATGGCACTTGGCGCCGGAGCGAAGTGCTTGGTCCAATCCTTGCCGTAAGCATTCAGGGAGTCGGCGTCGGTCAGGACCTTGCCAGGCTCGACCAGGGTCTTCAGTTCATCAATCAGCGCAGGATTGGTCATCGACAGAACTCTCGAACAATTCATGGTCATCCTGAGAACGCTTCACGTCGCAGGAATGAGTGTTTAGCGGGGTGGCTATGCTAGCATACCGACCCCGCAGGACAGTGCCCAAGGCCAGATCCGCGGTGACGGCTTTGTTGCCGTGCGGGTCAGCTCCAGGCTGCTCCCTCCCTGCCATTTTTCTCCGGGATACAGGTTTACGCAGATGAGCAAGACTTCTCTCGATAAGAGCAAGATCAAGTTCCTTCTTCTCGAAGGCGTCCACCAATCGGCTGTCGACGTCCTTAAGGCGGCGGGCTACACCAGCATCGAGTACCACACCAGTTCTCTGCCGGATGCCCAGCTCAAGGAAAAGATCGCTGACGCTCACTTCATCGGCATTCGTTCGCGCACGCAACTGACCGAAGAGATCTTCGATCACGCGAAGAAGCTGGTCGCGGTCGGCTGTTTCTGCATCGGCACCAATCAGGTTGACCTGGGCGCAGCCCGCGAGCGCGGCATCGCCGTGTTCAACGCGCCGTACTCCAACACCCGCTCGGTAGCCGAGCTGGTGCTGGCCGAAGCGATCCTGCTGCTGCGCGGCATCCCGGAGAAAAACGCGTCCTGCCACCGTGGCGGCTGGATCAAATCTGCGGCCAATTCCTTCGAGATCCGCGGCAAGAAGCTGGGCATCGTCGGCTACGGCTCGATCGGCACGCAATTGTCGGTTCTGGCCGAAGGCCTGGGCATGCAGGTGTTCTTCTATGACACCGTGACCAAGCTGCCGCTGGGCAACGCTACGCAGGTCAACAACCTGCACGAGCTGCTGGGCATGTCCGACATCGTCACTCTGCACGTTCCGGAAACCGCTGCGACCCAGTGGATGATCGGCGAGAAGGAAATCCGTGCCATCAAGAAGGGCGGCATCCTGATCAACGCCGCACGCGGCACCGTGGTCGAGCTGGACCACCTGGCGGCAGCGATCAAGGACAAGCACCTGATCGGCGCGGCCATCGACGTGTTCCCGGTTGAACCGCGTTCCAACGACGAAGAGTTCGAAAGCCCGCTGCGTGGCCTCGACAACGTGATCCTGACCCCGCACATCGGTGGCTCGACCGCCGAAGCGCAAGCCAACATCGGTCTGGAAGTGGCGGAAAAACTGGTCAAGTACAGCGACAACGGTACATCGGTATCGTCGGTCAACTTCCCGGAAGTGGCCCTGCCGGCTCACCCTGGCAAGCACCGCCTGCTGCACATCCACGAGAACATCCCGGGTGTGATGAGCGAGATCAACAAGGTCTTCGCGGAAAACGGCATCAACATCTCCGGTCAGTTCCTGCAGACCAACGAGAAGGTTGGCTACGT
This sequence comes from Pseudomonas granadensis, assembly GCF_900105485.1. Classification (GTDB taxonomy): domain Bacteria; phylum Pseudomonadota; class Gammaproteobacteria; order Pseudomonadales; family Pseudomonadaceae; genus Aquipseudomonas; species Aquipseudomonas granadensis. Next base: position 5,247,016 of record NZ_LT629778.1, read on the forward strand.
GGTGATCGACGTCGACGCCGAATACTCGGAGCTGGCGCAAGAAAAGCTGCAACACGTCAACGGTACTATCCGTAGCCGTGTTCTTTTCTAAAAAAGCAGCGGCAAGCTATTAGCTTCAAGCGGCAAGGGAAAAGCGCTTTTGCTTTTACTTGAAGCTCCTAGCTTGAAGCTTGCAGCGATAAAAAAGGGAGCCCCGCAGGGCTCCCTTTTTTATTTCACATTGACGGTGATTTTTTCGGAAACGATCGACGGGTCGAACGGCATGTGGCCGCTGTCGCCGAGGATCAGTTGCAAGGTGTGCTTGCCAGGGGCCAGTTTGATCGTGGCTTCGGTCTGCGCCTTGCCGAAATGCATGTGGTGAGCATCCGTCGGAATCGGCGCGCCTTCGGCCGGCAGGCCGTCGACGTCGATCAGCAGATGGTGGTGGCCGGTGTTCCTGGTGACGTCCCCTGCGGGTGCCAACGCGATGTTCTTGACGCCGAACTTGACCTTGAACTCCTGGGAAACCGTGGCCCCGTCTTCGGGAGAAACGATGAACACTTCAGCATCCTTGGGCGCCGGCGTCGCCGCACTGGCCAGCACCGAAACACCCATCAGCACACCGGCCAACGCTGCACGTGACATAAAGCTTTTCATTTTCTTCTCCAGTTTTTCCGTAAAATCCGCACGATCATGACAACTTCATGACCATTCGTTGTCGAAGGCACTCGACAACCATAGCAAAGCGAGCCTGAATCAGAGCATCGCGATAATGATTTCAAAGGAGTGACCATGCGTTTTCTGCCTGGCCTGATCTGCCTGCTACCCCTTCTGAGCCCGCTGGCTCACGCCGAACTGATTGATGACGTCAACGACCGTGGCGAGCTGCGCATAGCCCTTGAGGCTAATACACCGCCCTTCAATTACAAGGAAGGCGACACCCTGACGGGGTTCGAGGTCGAGCTTGGGCAACTTCTCGCCAAAGAGCTGGATGTGCGCGCCGACTTCATCGTCACCGACGAGGGCGATCTGCTCCAGGGCGTCGAGAGCGGCAAGTACGACGTCGCGCTGAATCACATAGCACTGACACCCGAACTCAAGGATCGTTTCGACTTCAGCGCGCCGTACGGCAAGGTCGACGGGCAGTTGCTGGCGAAGAAGGACGAGACGCCGCGGCCGATGGTGCTGGTGCAAGCGTTGAACGCAGAGCAGCCGAAAGCGCTTGAACCGGTGGAGCTGGCGATTCCGTTTCAGAAGGGCAATCCGGCGTTTCAGGCCAGTCTGCAAAGTGCGCTGGAGCGGATCAAGGCGGATGGGCGTTTGGCGGCGTTGTCCGAGAAGTGGCTGAAACCGTAAGAGCCCCCCTCACCCTAGCCCTCTCCCAAAGGGAGAGGGGACTGAATGGGGGATGCTTTAGCAAGACGCCGACCTGAAACGACTTTGCCGAATCCATAATCGACTCGGTATTTCAGATCGATGCAGCATGCAAGACAACACGGTCGGCCCCCTCTCCCTCCGGGCGGTCCGACGCTTCGGGAGGGCTGGGGTGAGGGTAAACGATTCCGGATCAGTCCAAAGCAGCCAGGGCCAACGCCGCCTGCGGCAACTCCAGCTCGCTGAACACCTGCACCCCATGACGCTTGAGCAACGCCGCCGTCACCCCCTCACCACTGACCTTCACGCCACTGAACGTCCCGTCGTACGTCAGCAGATTCCCGCAAGAAGGACTGTTGGCCTTGAGCACCGCCACCCGAATCCCATGCTGTTGCACCAATGCCAGCGCCTGCCGCGCACCGTCGAGAAACTGCGCACTGACATCCTCACCCTCGGTGGTGATCACCACCGCCGTGCCGTCCAGCACTTCACCACCCTGCCCGCCCGGAATCTCCGCCGCCGCCCGTGGCGTTGGCAGTCCGCCTGCGACCTCGGGACACAACGGCACCACTCGCCCTTCGGCAATCCACTGCTCGAGCAGATCAAACGGCCCGCTGGCGCCACCGTCGTAACGCACGCGATGGCCCAACAGGCAGCGGCTGACCAGAATCCTGTGCATGTCAGAACGGCTCGTTGCCACGACGGCGAAACCAACCGGTCAGCGACAGCCGCTCGCGGTTGGCCGGCAGCACTTCATGCGGCACTTCGCCAGAGAGAAACACCACCAGACAGCCGCCGGTAGGCTGCACGTCATGCACGCGGTCTTCATTCAGGTACATGCGCAGTTGGCCGCCATCCTCCGGCAGCCAGCCATCGTTGAGGTAGACCACCACCGAGACCATGCGCTTGTCATCGTCGCGAAAACGGTCGACATGCCGACGATAAAACGCGCCGGGCGGATACAGGGCGAAGTGGCATTCGAAATCTTCTAGACCGAGGAACAAACCGCGATTGAGCGCTTCACGCAGGCTCTCCATCAGGTTCAGATAGCGGTCGCTGGCCTCGGCCTGGCCCGGGTCGATCCATTGGATATGGTCGCCGCGAATCCCCTCGCGAATCTCTGAAAACGGCCCGCGTCCGACCGCCGCCGGCGCCAGCTCACCCTCGGCTTCACGTTTGCGGCACTCGGCCGCCAGTTCGCCGGTCAGACCGGCGGGCAGGAAAATGTTCTGCTGCGACCAGCCGTGCTCGGCGAGGTCGTCGACAATGCGTAACAGCAGTGGGTGTTCAGAGGATATTGGCATGGCGCGCATAGTATGCCTGCGGCAACAAATCCGACAGAGCCATGCAGCGGCTTGATACGAATTCTCGACAAGTAACGGCACCGCACGGAGAATAGTCCGCTGCTGACAGGAGTCCCTATGCGCCGTTTGCTTTTTTCACTGTTGATGTTCTGTGTGTTGCCCGCCTGGGCGGACGGCTACGACCAGTTGTACAAGATCGCCGGCTGGCCAGATCAACGTGCGCATTTCAATGACGCCCTGAGTGCCGCCCAGCAGCGCTATCAGAACAGCCTGCCGCCGGCGGTGTTCCAGGCTCTGGTCAATAACAGCAACCAGCGTTTTGCCCCACAGGCCGTGGATCAACGCGCCGAGGCGCAATTGCGGCAGAAACTCGCCGACCCGAAACCGGCGCTGACCTTCTTCCAGTCGCCGCTGGGCAAGAAAATCGTCGCCGCCGAACTGCTCGCGACCCGCCGCGATCAACTGGCGAAAAACGCCAAGGGCCTGCCGAAGATGCAGGCCAGCGACAACCGCCAACTGATCATCGGCCACCTTGCCCAGGCCTTGCCAGCGCGTGAAGCCGGGGCCGAAGTCAGCCTGGCGATCGCCGGCGTCGCGGCGGACAGTCTCAGTTCGATGATTCCGGGGCTGCTGGGTGGCGGTCAGGCGCAGGGCATGCTCAACGGCCAGCGCCAGCGTTTGATGGATCAGATTGGCGCGGATCTGAACAACACGCTGCTGTACGTCTATCGCGACCTGTCGGATGAAGAGCTGGAAGAGTTTGCGACGTTTGCCGAGTCGACTGAGGGCAAGGCCTACTATCAGGCGGCGCTGGCGGCGATTCGCGCAGGGCTTGCGGTCGGACAATGATCTTCATCGTCTCTTAGACCGCTATCGCGAGCAGGCTCACTCCTACAGGGGTACGCACTCCAAATGTAGGAGTGAGCCTGCTCGCGATAGGGCCCTCACTAACGCTACTGATTCCGGCCCCTGATCCGCTTGCTCAAAAACTCGAAATACTCCTCGCGCATATCAGCCGTCTCATTCGCCAGATGATGCCGCGCCTCGGGTAACAGCAAAATCTGCGGTCGATCGAATTTCCATTTCAACACTTGCAGGTTGTGCTGCCAGTCCACCGTCATGTCCGCCTGCCCCTGAATGATCAGCGGCCGTCGCGGGCTTTTTTTTGCGTGCTCGACGCGAATGATCCAGCGTGACAACGCACCCACCCATTGGGTCGGCAAGCGCCGCGGCTGCAACGGATCGGCCTGCAGGAACGGCAGGAAATCCGGGTCATTGGAGTTCTCGCTGAAGCGCCGCGCAACGCCGCGAACAAAGGGCCTGAGCAGGTAATAGCTCAGCTGCGACCATCCCCACGCCCGCGGCCGCACCAGCGGTGCCAGCAGAATCACCTGGCCCTGCGCCGGGCTGCCCTCGCCATGATTGAGCAGATGATCGACTACGATCGCCCCGCCAGTGCTTTGCCCGCACAAGTGCCACGGCTGCGGCAGCGCGATCGACTGCGCTTCGGCAAACAACGCCTGGAGCATGTGCTGATATTCCGCGAAATCGCGAATGCTCGCCCGTGGCCCGCTCGACAGGCCATGCCCCGGCAAGTCGCAGGCAATCACGGCAAAGTCCTGATCCAGCGCCCACTCGATCACATGCCGATAGAGCCCGGTGTGATCGTAGTAACCGTGCAGCAGGAACAGCGTCGCCTTGACCTTCTCCGGCCACCAGCAATGGCTGACCAGTTCATAGCCATCGACTTCGAAACGGCCCATGCCGCGCCAGACATCGCGTTCGGGAAAATCGGTCTGGTAGAAGCGCTGATACGCCTTCGCCTCGTCCGACAGCGGCTGCCACTCGGCCAGAGGCTTGAGGCTCGCGCGGATTTGATCGGGGTCGAAGGCATCAGGCATGCGGACGTTCCAAAGCGGTAAACGGACTTTATCGGCCTGCGATATTCATCTGTCGCGGCAAGCATGGCAAGCTAGCCGGCCTCTGAGGAACCAAATCCATGCGTTCGCCCTACCGCACCGCACTGTTCGCCAGCCTGCTCGCGCTGATCTGCGCCGGCGTGCTGTGGGCCGCGTATGACTGGTTTCAGGTCCGATATCTGCGCGCATTCAGCGAGCACACGGCGGTGTTTTCCGGCGATCCGCTGCGCCTGCCGGATGACCTGGCCGGGCCGGGCAATATCCGCCTCGTGCATTTCTGGGACCCCGCCTGCCCGTGCAACGTCGGCAATCAGCAACACCTGAGCGAGATGGTCGAGCAGTTCGGCGCCCGCGGTGTGGAATTCTTTGCGGTGCAGAAACCCGGCAGCCACGGCCAGTTGCCGGTGACCCTCGCCAGCCTGAAAACCATCGCCGTCCTGCCGGGTTCTGAACAAATTCCCGCCAGCCCCGCCGTGGCCATTTGGGACCGCAGCGGCAAACTGGCCTACTTTGGACCGTACAGCGAAGGCCTGACCTGCAATTCCAGCAACAGCTTCATCGAACCGATTTTGCATGCCCTGACGGAAGATCGACCGGTCAATGCCACGCATACGCTGGCGGTGGGTTGTTATTGCCCATGGCCGGTGGAGGCGAAGTAAGGCATTCCGGACATTTCAAGGATTGCGCTGCACGGCATAGAGGCTCTGTGCTAATTGTTTGCAGCCCGACGGGCGGCCATTCCCGCCTGCACAAGGAGTCACCATGAAGCGCGTGTTCACCCTTCTCGCTTTGCTTATTGTCGCCCTGCTCGGCGCGCTGGGCTGGTATGTCTACAGCAAACAACCGACGCGTCAGGGCCAGGTCGAGCTGCGCGATCTGCAGGGCTCGGTGACCGTGCGCTACGACGAGCGCGGTGTGCCGCACATTCGCGCCGAGAACGAAACCGACCTTTATCGTGCACTCGGCTACGTGCATGCCCAGGACCGGCTGTTCCAGATGGAAGCCATGCGCCGTCTCGCCCGTGGCGAGCTGGCCGAGGTGCTTGGGCCGAAACTGCTCGACACCGACAAACTGTTTCGCAGCCTGCGCATTCGCGAGCGCGCCGCCAGTTACGTCGCCAGTCTGGATAAGCAATCACCGGCGTGGAAGGGCCTGCAAGCCTATCTGGATGGCATCAACCAATATCAGGACAGCCACGCTGCGCCAATCGAATTCGACGTGCTGGGCATCCCCAAGCGGCCGTTCACTGCCGAAGACAGCATTAGCGTCGCCGGTTACATGGCTTACAGCTTCGCCGCGGCGTTTCGCACCGAGCCGTTGCTGACTTTCGTCCGTGATCAACTCGGCGCCGATTACCTCAACGTGTTCGACCTCGACTGGCAAGGCAAAGGCGTCCTCGTCAACGATCACAACCACGCGGCGCCCGCCCTCGCCGCCAGTGACTGGAAAGACCTCAACGCCCTCGCCCGCCTCAGTGAGCAGGCGCTGATCGACAACGGCCTGCCGCAGTTCGAAGGCAGCAACGCCTGGGTCATCGCCGGCAGTCGCAGCCAGAGCGGCAAGCCGTTGCTGGCCGGCGATCCGCACATCCGTTTCTCGGTGCCGTCGGTGTGGTACGAGGCGCAGCTGTCGGCGCCGGGTTTCGAGCTGTACGGTCATCATCAGGCGCTGGTGCCGTTCGCGTTCCTCGGCCACAACATGGATTTCGGCTGGAGCCTGACCATGTTCCAGAACGACGATCTGGACCTGATCGCCGAGAAGGTCAATCCGGACAACCCCAATCAGATCTGGTATCGCGGCCAGTGGACCGACCTGCTCGTCACTGAACAGCAGATCAAGGTGAAGGGCCAGGCACCGGTGACCCTCACCCTGCGCCAATCGCCCCACGGCCCGATCGTCAACGACGCATTGGGTGCGGCGGCGGGCAAAACCCCGATCGCCATGTGGTGGGCGTTTCTCGAAACGCCGAACCCGATCCTGGAAGGCTTCTATCAGCTCAACCGCGCTGACACCCTGGCCAAGGCCCGTGCCGCCGCCGCGAAAGTCCAGGCGCCGGGGCTGAATCTGGTTTACGCCAATGCCAAGGGCGACATCGCCTGGTGGGCCTCGGCGTTGCTACCGAAGCGGCCCGCCGGGGTCAGGCCGGAATTCATTCTCGACGGCAGCACAAATCAGGCGGACAAGGACGGCTACTACCCGTTCAGCGCCAACCCGCAGGAAGAGAACCCGTCGCGCGGCTATATCGTCTCGGCGAACTTTCAGCCCGTGTCGCCGACCGGCATGCCGATTCCCGGTTACTACAACCTTGCCGATCGCGGCCAGCAGCTCAATCGTCAGCTCAGCGACAAACATCTGAAGTGGAGCAACGAAGCCAATCAGAAGCTGCAACTGGGCACCGCGACCGGCTACGGCCCGCGCCTGCTCGCACCGCTGCTGCCGGTGTTGCGCGAGGTGGTGAGCGATCCCGCGCAGCTGAAACGGGTCGAGCAACTGGCGCAGTGGTCCGGCGACTATCCGCTGGATTCGGTCAGTGCGACGCTGTTCAACCAGTTCCTGTACGACCTGGCCGATGCGGCGATGCGCGATGAGTTAGGCAACGAGTTTTTCGACACGCTGCTGTCGACGCGGGTGATCGATGCAGCGCTGCCGAGGCTGGCGGCGAATGCCGATTCGCCGTGGTGGGATAACCGCAGCACGCCCGCGAAAGAGACTCGCGCCGATATCGTCCGCGCAGCATGGCAGGCGAGCCTGCACCATCTGAAGCTGACCCTTGGCGACGATGTGGCGGCGTGGCAATGGGGCGCGGCGCATACCCTGACCCATGGCCATCCACTGGGCCAGCAAAAACCGCTGGATCGCCTGTTCAACGTCGGGCCGTTCGCGGCGCCGGGCAGCCATGAAGTGCCGAACAATCTTTCAGCGAAGATCGGCCCGGCGCCGTGGCCCGTTACGTATGGGCCATCAACGCGGCGACTGGTGGATTTCGCTGATCCGGCGCACGGGCTGACGATCAACCCGGTGGGGCAGAGCGGCGTGCCGTTCGACAGTCACTACGATGATCAGGCCGAGGCGTATGTCGAAGGGATTTATGTGCAGGCGCATTTCAGCGAGGAAGAAGTGACGGCGAATACGCGCAGTACCTTGAAGTTGTTGCCGGCGCGAGTACGTTAAAAGCCCCTCACCCTAGCCCTCTCCCAGAGGGAGAGGGGACCGACCGAAGTGTCTGGCGTTATACATCGCCCTGTTAGCGCGGTGTCGATTATGGATTCAGCATGAGCCTTTCACGTCGGCGTACATTTTCAATATCCGCCAATCGGCTCCCTCTCCCCCTGGGAGAGGGCTGGGGTGAGGGCTTTCGAGCTCAAGCCCACATCAAACATCCAGCGCAAAATTCATCCGAAACTGCTGCGGCGTCACCCCCAGCCGCCGATTGAACACGCTGCGCATATGTTGCGCATCGCGAAACCCGCACTGATAGGCCACGGTCTTCAGCGGCGCTGCGGTGCTTTCCAGCATCACCCGCGCCGCATCCACCCGCGCGCGCTCAACGAACTCTGCCGGCGTGACTTTCGCTTCCCGAGCAAACACCCGGGAAAAATTGCGCGCACTCATGTTCGCCGCATTGGCCAGATCGGCAATCGTCAGATCGCCGGTGAGATTGGCCAGCACATACAACTGCACCATCGCTACCGCTGACGTCGGCTCGGCGTGCGGAGTGAGGAACGGGCTGAACTGCGATTGCCCACCGGAACGCTGGGTGAACACCACCAGCCGCTTGGCCACGCTGAGCGCCACCTCGGCGCCGTGATCCCGCGCCAGCAGATACAACGACAGATCGATCCCCGCCGTGACCCCGGCCGAGGTGTAGAGCGGGCCATCCTGGACATACAAACGATCAGCCTCGACTTGCGTGGTCGGGCACAACTGCGCCAAGGCCTCGGCATCGTTCCAGTGAGTAGTCACCGTGCGCCCGTCCAGCAGCCCCGCCCGCGCCAGCATGAACGCACCATTGCAGATCGAACCAAAGCGCTGCGCCCGCGCGCAGGCCTCACGCAGCCAGCCATCGAATGCGCTGCCGAAATCCATGAACGGCAACTGCGGCCCACCCGCGACCAAGAACAGGTCATAGGGCTCGAGCGCTTCGCTGAAATGCCGATGCGCATTCACGTTCAGGCCGTTGGAACAGGCCATCGGCCCGCGCTCGATGCCGATCACTTCCAGCCGATAGTGATCCTGCGGAGCGAGGAACCGATTGGCCTCGGCAAACACGTCCATGGGACCGCTGACGTCCAGCGACTGCACGCCGGGAAACACCACGATGGCGACGGATTTGCTCATGCTGTGAAGCTCCGCTGGGTCTGTTTGCCGAGTTGGCACGATTTGCAGGTTGATTGGCAAGGATCGCAGCCACGCCTCGATTGTTGGTCTTTAGCGCCAGGAGCAGACTTTCCTCACCAGCGCCACAACGGCGTTTTCGATGAGGCAACCGATATGAGCACCAGCATCGCCGGCATCAGGATCCCCGACAGCGCCTTCGCCCGGGCCACCACCGAGTACATTCGCGACATCGAATCCGACCTGCTCTATCACCACTCACGCCGGGTGTTTCTGTTCGGCGCGCTGAGCGGCGAGCGCCGGCAACTGGCCTACAACCCGGAGCTGTTGTACGTCGGCGCGATGTTCCACGACCTCGGTCTGGTCGAAGGTCATCGCAGCGATGAAGAACGTTTCGAAGTGGATGGCGCCAATGCCGCCGCAGCGTTTCTCAAGCCTTACGGACTGAGCGACGACGATATCGAGCAGGTGTGGTTGTCGATTGCGCTGCACACGACACCGGGCGTGCCGAAACATCTGCGTCCGACCGTGGCGCTGGTCACTGCCGGGGTGGAAATGGATGTGCTGGGCATGGATTACGCGGCGTTCAGCAGCGTGCAGCGAGAAGCGGTGGTGCATGCGCATCCACGCGGTGAAGGCTTCAAGGAATGCATCATCTGCGCGTTTGCCGATGGCTTGCGTCACCGTCCGCAGACAACGTTTGGGAATGTGAAGACCGATGTGCTGAAGGATCAGGAGCCGGGGTTCAAACCGCTGAACTTCGTCGAGGTCATCCGCCGGTCTCCCTGGACTGCATAAATCCCCTGTAGGAGTGAGCCTGCTCGCGATAGCGGTCTGTAAGCCGAGTATCTCTTCACTGACACACCGCTATCGCGAGCAGGCTCACTCCTACACAGGGATTCGGGTTGGCCTTTGGAAAGGCGCCAACCCGGTATTGCTTACGCCGCTTCCGGACTCGGTGCGCGGCGCGCGTCCGGTTGCTTCCATGAATCGGCTGCGCTTTCTTCGATGGCTTGCTGGATGGCTTTCTTGCGCGCTTCTTCGGCACGGCGGCTGAAGAACCAGACGAGGAAGGTCACCAGCGACACCGCCAGCAGAATCAGGCTGGCCACGGCATTGATTTCCGGCTTCACGCCCAGACGCACCGCCGAGAACACTTCCATCGGCAGGGTCGTCGAACCCGGCCCGGAGACGAAGCTCGCCAACACCAGATCATCCAGCGACAGGGCGAACGACATCATCCCGCCCGCTGCCAGCGACGGTGCGATCATCGGGATGGTGATCAGGAAGAACACCTTCCACGGCCGCGCGCCGAGGTCCATCGCCGCCTCCTCGATCGACAGGTCCAGCTCACGCAGACGCGCCGACACCACCACCGCCACATACGCCGCACAAAACGTGGTGTGAGCGATCCAGATAGTGACGATGCCGCGTTCCTGTGGCCAGCCGATCATCTGCGCCATGGCCACGAACAGCAGCAACAGCGACAGACCGGTGATCACTTCCGGCATGACCAGCGGCGCCGTCACCAGGCCGCCGAACAGCGTGCGGCCCTTGAAGTGGGTGATGCGGGTCAGCACGAAGGCCGCCAGCGTACCCAGTGCCACCGCTGCCACCGCCGTGTAGCAGGCAATTTCCAGCGAGCGCAGCACCGAGCCCATCAGTTGCGAGTTATCGAGCAGGCCGACGTACCACTTCACCGACCAGCCGCCCCACACCGTGACCAGTTTGGAAGCGTTGAACGAGTAGATCACCAGGATCAGCATCGGCAGATAGATGAAGATCAGACCCAGCACCAGCATCAGGCTCGAGAAACGGAAGCGTTTCATTCTTTACCCTCCATTTCCTTGGCCTGACTGCGGTTGAACAGGATGATCGGCACGATCAGGATCGCCAGCATCACCACCGCCAGAGCGGACGCCACCGGCCAGTCACGGTTGTTGAAGAATTCCTGCCAGAGCACTTTACCGATCATCAGGGTTTCCGGACCGCCGAGCAGTTCCGGGATGACGAACTCACCGACCACCGGAATGAACACCAGCATGCAGCCGGCAATGATGCCGTTCTTGGACAGCGGAATGGTGATTTTCCAGAAGCTGTTGAAGGTGCTCGAACCGAGGTCCGATGCCGCTTCGAGCAGACTGTTGTCGTGCTTCACCAGGTTGGCGTACAGCGGCAGAATCATGAACGGCAGGTACGAGTAAACCACGCCGATGTACACCGCCAGGTTGGTGTTGAGGATCTGCAGCGGCTCGTCGATCAGGCCCATGCTCATCAGGAAGCCGTTGAGCAGGCCGTTGTTGCTGAGAATGCCCATCCACGCGTAGACACGGATCAGGATCGCCGTCCAGGTCGGCATCATGATCAGCAGCACCAGCACCGTTTGCAGCTCTTTGCGCGCACTGGCGATGGCGTAGGCCATCGGATAGCCGATCAGCAGGCACAGCAACGTGCTGATGAAGGCCATCTTCAGCGAGCCGAGGTAGGCGGCGATGTACAACTCGTCGTCCCCCAGCAACGCGTAGTTGCCCAGGTTCAGCAGCAATTGCAGCTTCTGCTCGGCAAACGTATAGATCTCGGTGTACGGCGGGATCGCCACATCGGCTTCGGCAAAACTGATCTTCAGGACGATGAAGAACGGCAGCATGAAGAACAGGAACAGCCAGATGAACGGCACGCCAATGACCAGTTGCCGGCCATTGGGGATTATTCGATTGATGCGGCGTTTGAATTTGCGCATGTTCATGAGCGAAGTACCACGCCGCTGTCGTCTTCCCACCACACGTAGACCTGATCGCCCCAGGTCGGACGTGCGCCGCGGCGCTCCGCGTTAGCGACGAACGACTGCACCAGCTTGCCGCTCGGCAACTCGACGTAGAACACCGAGTGACCCCCCAGATACGCGATGTCGTGGACTTTGCCGCTCGACCAGTTGTACTCGCAGGTCGGCATCTCGGCGGTCACCAGCAGCTTCTCCGGACGAATCGCGTAGGTCACCGACTTGTCCTGCACCGAGGTGCTGATGCCGTGGCCGACGTAGATCTGCCGGTCGAGGTCCTTGCAGGTGATGGTCGCGTGGCCCTCGGCGTCGTCGATCACTTCGCCTTCGAAGATGTTGACGTTGCCGATGAATTCGCAGACCAGACGGCTGGTCGGGGTTTCGTAGATGTCGATCGGGCTGCCGATCTGCGCGATCCAGCCCAGGTGCATGATCGCGATGCGCTCGGCCATGGTCATGGCCTCTTCCTGGTCGTGGGTCACCATTACGCAGGTCACGCCGACACGCTCGATGATTTCCACCAGTTCCAGCTGCATCTGCGAACGCAGTTTCTTGTCCAGAGCGCCCATCGGCTCATCGAGCAGCAGCAGTTTCGGCCGTTTGGCCAAGGAGCGCGCCAGTGCCACGCGCTGACGCTGGCCGCCGGACAGCTGATGCGGCTTGCGCTTGGCGTACTGGCTCATCTGCACCAGCTTGAGCATCTCGGCCACACGGGCTTCGATCTCGGCCTTGGGAATCTTGTCCTGCTGCAGGCCGAAGGCGATGTTCTGCGCCACGGTCATGTGCGGGAACAAGGCGTACGACTGGAACATCATGTTGATCGGGCGTTCATACGGCGGCATGTCGGTGATGTCGACGCCGTCGAGGAAAATGCGCCCCTCCGTGGGCCGTTCAAACCCTGCGAGCATGCGCAGCAGGGTGGATTTGCCCGATCCCGAACCGCCGAGCAGGGCGAAGATCTCGCCTTTCTTGATTTCCAGGGACACGTCGTCCACGGCAATCGTCTCGTCGAACTTCTTCGTGACCCGGTCGATCTTGACCAGCACCTGTTTTGGTGTCTGGTCGCCCTCGAGGGCTTTCTTGTAGGCGCCGGAGGCAACTGCCATTTACGAAACTCCCAACAGAAGCAGCGGTTCGCCACGCAAGACGAACACTGGATAGTTTGTGCGTTATTTGCCCGACTTGACCTTGGTCCAGCTGCGGGTCATCAAACGCTGAATATTGGCTGGCAACTCGGTCGACACGTAGGTCTTGTCGAGGACTGCTTGCGGCGGGTAAACCGCTTCGTCGGTGCGGATGGATTGTTCCATCAGCTTGTCCGAACCCGGGTTGGGGTTGGCGTAACCGACGTAATCACTGACCTGGGCGATCACCTCAGGTTTCAGCAAATAGTTGATGAAGGCGTGGGCTTCCTTGACGTTGGACGAGTCCTTGGGAATCGCCAGCATGTCGAACCACAGCGCACCGCCCTCTTTCGGAATCGAGTAGGCGATGTTCACGCCTTTTTTGGCTTCCTCGGCACGGTTCTTCGCCTGGAAGATGTCGCCGGAGAAACCGATCGCCACGCAGATGTCGCCGTTGGCCAGATCGCCGATGTACTTGGAGGAGTGGAAATAGGTCACGTAAGGACGCACCGCGAGCAGCTTCGCGGTGGCTTTTTCGTAGTCCTTGGTGTTGGTGCTGTTGGCGTTCAGGCCCAGGTAATTGAGCATCGTCGGCATCATTTCATCGGCCGAATCGAGGAACGCGACGCCGCAGCTGTGCAGCTTCTTGATGTTTTCCGGCTCGAACAGAACGGCCCAGGAATCGATCTTGTCGATGCCCAGCACAGCCTTGACCTTGTCGACGTTGTAACCGATGCCGTTGGTGCCCCACAGGTAAGGCACGGCATACAGGTTACCCGGATCGTTCTGCTCCAGACGCTTGAGCAGTACCGGATCGAGATTGGAATAGTTCGGCAGTTGCGCCTTGTCGAGTTTCTGGAACGCGCCGGCCTTGATCTGCTTGCCGAGGAAGTGGTTCGACGGCACGACCACGTCGTAGCCGGTACGCCCGGCGAGGAGTTTGCCTTCCAGGGTTTCGTTGGAGTCGAAGACGTCGTAGACCGGTTTGATCCCGGTCTCTTTCTCGAAGTCGGCCAGGGTCGATTCGCCGATGTAATCGGACCAGTTATAAATATGCACCGTACCGGCGGCCTGGGCTCCGACAGCCAGGGTCAGGCCGGCAGCGGCCAGCAGGGCTTTGCGCAAAGAAGAAAATACAGGCAAGTGGAGGTCCTCTAAATGGATTGGGCCCAAGTTGCCCGCGCTGCATGACAGCCATGGCTGCCCGACAACAAAACCGGCGCGCAACTTACCCTCGAAAAACCGATCCAGCAAAACTTTCTGTCATTTAATTGCTCCGCTGGCCGCCATCGCGGAAACGACGGCCAGCGGTTGCTGCGACAAACCGGCTTATTTACCCGATTTGATTTTGGTCCAGCTGCGGGTGATCAGGCGCAGCGTAGCCGCGTCCAGGTCACTGATCGCGTAGAGCTGTTTCTTCACTTCAGCCGACGGGTAGATGCTCGGATCGCTGGTGATGTCCTTGTCCACCAGTGGCGTGGCCGCCTTGTTGCCGTTCGGGAAACGCACGGCGTTGGTGATGCCGGCCATCACTTGCGGCTCGAGCAGGTAGTTCATGAACTTGTAGGCGGCTTCGACGTTTTCGGCATCCTTGGGAATGGCGACCATGTCGTAGAACGTACCGGCGCCTTCTTTTGGAATGGTGTAGGCCAGTTTGACCTTGTCACCGGCTTCCTGGGCGCGGGTCTTGGACTGCTCCAGATCACCCGAGTAACCGACGGCGACGCAGATGTTGCCGTTGGCCAGATCCGAGATGTACTTGGAGGAGTGGAAGTAGGCAACCGACGGACGAATCTTCAGGAACAGGTCTTCGGCGGCTTTCAGGTCAGCCTTGTCCTTGCTGTTGGTCGGCTTGCCCAGGTAGTGCAGCGCGGCCGGAATCATCTCGGTCGGGGCGTCGAGGAAGCTCACGCCGCAGCTTTTGAGTTTCTCGATGTTTTCAGGCTTGAACACCACGTCCCACGAATCGATCTTGTCGATGCCCAGCGCAGCCTTGACCTTGGCCGGGTTGTAGCCGATGCCGATCGAGCCCCACATGTACGGGAAAGCGTGTTTGTTGCCTTGGTCGCTGGCGTCGCCAACGGCCTTGAGCAGGTCTTCGTCGAGGTTTTTCCAGTTCGGCAGTTTGGACTTGTCCAGCTCCTGGTAAACGCCGGCCTTGATCTGCTTGGCGAGGAAGTTGTTGGAAGGCACCACGATGTCGTAACCGGACTTGCCGGCCAACAGCTTGGCTTCCAGGGTTTCGTTACTGTCGAAGACGTCGTAGACGACTTTGATCCCGGTGGCTTTTTCGAAGTTGGCCACGGTGTCCGGCGCGATGTAATCGGACCAGTTGTAAACGTGCAGCACTTTGTCGTCCGCGTGAACCGCACCCGCCATCATGCCCGCCACGGACAGCGCGAGAAGTGTCTTGCCAGCAAGCTTTTTACCTAATGCCTTCATGCGTCATGCTCCAAATTTTTCTTTTTTGAACCACATTGTTCAGCGGCCGAACCCGGACAACTGGAACCGCGGCTAGTCTGGCAAGATCCGAGGCGGTCTTTCAAGGAAAGACCGGCCTTTCTGACAGCTTTGACCGAGCAAGCCGCAACCCGCTCGCTCAAAGCCTAGCACTTAGCCCTGCAGCGCACCGAGGGTCAGGTCCAGACACTTGCGTGCCTTTGTAACCAGCTCGTCAATCTCGGCTTTGCTGATCACCAGCGGCGGCGCGATGATCATCGTGTCACCCACGGCGCGCATGATCAGGCCGTTATCGAAGCAGAACTGCCGGCAGATCATGCCCACGCCCTTACCTTCGTAACGCTTGCGCGTGGCCTTGTCCTGCACCAGCTCGATCGCTCCCAGCAGACCGACGCCGCGAACTTCACCCACCAACGGATGATCGTTCAGCTCGCGCAGACGTTTCTGCAAATACGGTGCCGTTTCGTTGTGGGCGTTCTCGATAATTTTTTCATCGCGCAGAATGCGGATGTTTTCCAGGCCCACCGCGGCTGCCACCGGATGCCCGGAATAGGTAAAGCCGTGGTTGAAATCGCCGCCTTCGTTGAGCACCGCCACCACACTGTCACGAACGATCAGGCCCCCCATCGGGATGTAGCCGGAGGTCAGGCCTTTGGCGATGGTCATCATGTCGGGTTTGAGGTCGTAGAAATCGCTACCGAACCACTCACCGGTGCGACCGAAGCCGCAGATCACTTCGTCCGCCACAAACAGGATGTCGTATTTGGCGAGGATTTCCTTGATGCGTGGCCAGTAGGTGTCGGGCGGAATGATCACGCCACCGGCGCCCTGGATCGGCTCGGCAATAAAGGCACCGACGTTGTCGACGCCGACTTCGAGAATCTTCTCTTCCAGCTGATTGGCCGCCCAGACGCCGAACTCTTCCGGCGTCATGTCGCCGCCTTCGGCAAACCAGTACGGCTGCGCGATGTGCTCGATGCCCGGGATGGGCAAGTCGCCCTGTTCGTGCATGTAGGTCATGCCGCCGAGGCTCGCGCCGGCCACAGTCGAACCGTGGTAACCGTTCTTGCGGCTGATGATGACTTTCTTGTTCGGCTGACCCTTGATCGCCCAGTAATGGCGAACCATGCGCAGCATGGTGTCGTTGCCTTCGGAGCCGGAACCGGTGAAGAACACATGGTTCATGCCTTCCGGTGCAACGTCGGCAATCGCCTTGGCCAGTTGCAATGCCGGCGGGTGTGCAGTCTGGAAGAACAGGTTGTAGTACGGCAGTTCGCGCATCTGTTTGGCGGCAGCGTCGGCCAGTTCATCGCGACCGTAACCGATCGCCACGCACCAGAGCCCGGCCATGCCGTCGAGGATCTTGTTGCCTTCGCTGTCCCACAGGTAAACGCCCTTGGCATGGGTGATGATCCTCGGGCCCTTCTCTTTCAGTTGCTTGAAGTCGCTGAACGGGGCCAGGTGGTGATCACTGCTGAGTGCTTGCCACTCGCGGGTTTGCGGGTTGTTGCTGGTCATGCCAATTCTCCTTGTTATCGGTGAAGGCGCGCCGCCTGAGCGACGCGCCCGGCGTATCAGACGGCGAAGAGCAGGTACTCACGCTCCCAGGAACTGATCACGCGCTTGAAGTTTTCATGCTCGGCCCGCTTGACCGCGACGTAGCCTGTGATGAAAGTCTTGCCGAGGTATTTCTCGACGGTCTTGCTGTTTTCCATGCGTTCCAGCGCGTCTTCGATGGTCAGCGGCAGGCGCAGGTTGCGGCGCTCGTAGCCGCGGCCCACCACGGGCGCGCTCGGGTTGAGCCCTTCGACCATGCCGATGTAACCGCAGAGCAGGCTCGCGGCGATCGCCAGGTACGGGTTGGCGTCGGCGCCCGGCAGACGGTTTTCCACGCGGCGGTTCTGCGGGCCGGCATCCGGTACGCGCAGGCCGACGGTGCGGTTTTCTTCGCCCCACTCCACGTTCACCGGCGCCGAAGTGTCCGGCAGGAAGCGGCGGAACGAGTTGACGTTGGGGGCGAACAGCGGCAGCAGTTCCGGAATCAGTTTCTGCAGGCCACCGATGTGGTGCAGGAACAACTGGCTCATGGTCCCGTCTTCATGGGAGAAGACGTTCTTGCCGGTGTGGATGTCGATGATGCTCTGGTGCAAGTGCATGGCACTGCCCGGCTCGCCGGTCATCGGTTTGGCCATGAAGGTCGCAGCCACGTCGTGCTTGAGCGCGGCTTCGCGCATGGTGCGTTTGAACACCAGGATCTGGTCGGCCAGCGACAGTGCGTCACCGTGACGGAAGTTGATTTCCATCTGCGCCGTGCCGTCTTCGTGGATCAGCGTGTCGAGGTCCAGTTCCTGCAATTCGCACCAGTCGTAGACGTCTTCGAACAGCGGATCGAATTCGTTGGCCGCTTCGATGGAGAACGATTGACGACCGATTTCCGGGCGACCGGAGCGACCAATCGGTGGCTGCAACGGATAGTCAGGGTCGTCACTGCGCTTGGTCAGGTAGAACTCCATCTCCGGAGCAACGATCGGCTGCCAGCCCTTGTCGGCATACAGCTTGAGAACTTTCTTGAGGACGTTGCGCGGCGACAGCTCGATCGGGTTGCCTTGCTTGTCATAAGTATCGTGGATCACCTGCGCGGTCGGCTCGATGGCCCACGGCACCAGGTACACGGCGTTCTGGTCGGGGCGGCAGATCATGTCGATGTCGGCCGGGTCGAGCAGTTCGTAATAGATGTCGTCTTCGACGTAGTCGCCGGTCACGGTCTGCAACAAAACACTTTCCGGCAGACGCATGCCTTTTTCGGCGATGAACTTGTTGGTCGGGGAAATCTTGCCGCGGGTAATGCCGGTCAAGTCGGCGATCATGCATTCGACTTCTGTGATCTTGCGGTCTTTCAACCAATCGGTGAGCTGGTCGAGGTTGGTACTCATAAATGCCTCTGGGCTGAGTCTCCTGACGCGATGTCAGGCAAGTTTGACGCTGAGAGCGTCGCGTTAAAGGGGGCTTGCTCGCGCAGTGCCGGCTTACGCCTGGCACCGCGCATAGACAATGAACGAGGAGCTTACCTGCCCTTTACGCTGGCGTTGCATTTCCTGTGCACATTCAAGGCGTGCAGAATCGTGAGCACGGCTGGGGAAGCGGCACAGGCTGTGACGATGAAAGCGATCTATATTGAAAGGAGACGCCATAAACAGGATGCTGTCGTCTGCGTCCAGAATATCGGACGCTGCCGTTGACCGAGTCGCTGCGCAGAGCAGTGCAGGCAAGCCGCGAACCTCGCTGGCCGCGCTGCGGACGGATGGATCGCCACTGATGTGATAAGCATGCAGACCGGACTGTTGCGAGCAGTCGGTGACGCCGATTAACGGCAGGCGAGACATGAAGCACCCCGGTATTATTGCTGTTATGGGTTTGATCGGAGCTTAGCCTTGTTCATTTTTTTACACAACACCCCCGTAAAAAATACAACACGGCCTGCTCAAGCCTGCGGGTGCCCGACACATGCAGGACGCAAAAACGCCCCGAAATGCCCCATAAATGCCCTCACGGCGCTTTTTTAGGGCAAAAAAGGCCTCGCTTGACTTCGGCAGGCTGTTCGGGTTGACTGAAACCATAAAAGATCAATGATTGATATTTTTAACAACAAAGGTGTTGCATCATGTCGGTACCCCCGCGTGCCGTTCAGCTTAACGAAGCGAACGCGTTCCTTAAGGAACATCCTGAGGTTCTGTACGTTGACCTTCTGATTGCGGATATGAATGGTGTGGTGCGCGGCAAGCGCATCGAACGCACCAGCCTCCACAAGGTTTACGAGAAAGGCATCAACCTGCCGGCCTCTCTATTTGCTCTGGATATCAATGGTTCGACGGTGGAAAGCACCGGCCTGGGCCTGGACATCGGCGACGCCGATCGTATCTGCTATCCGATCCCCGATACCCTGTGCAACGAGCCATGGCAGAAGCGCCCGACCGCGCAACTGCTGATGACCATGCACGAACTCGAAGGCGACCCGTTCTTCGCCGACCCGCGTGAAGTGCTGCGCCAGGTGGTGACCAAGTTCGACGAACTGGGCCTGACCATCTGCGCCGCGTTCGAACTCGAGTTCTACCTGATCGACCAGGAAAACGTGAACGGCCGTCCACAACCGCCACGCTCGCCAATCTCCGGCAAACGTCCGCACTCGACGCAGGTCTACCTGATCGACGACCTCGACGAATACGTCGACTGCCTCCAGGACATTCTGGAAGGTGCCAAAGAGCAAGGCATCCCGGCCGATGCGATCGTCAAGGAAAGTGCCCCGGCGCAGTTCGAAGTGAACCTGCACCACGTCGCCGACCCGATCAAGGCGTGCGATTACGCGGTCCTGCTCAAGCGTCTGATCAAGAACATCGCCTACGACCATGAAATGGACACCACTTTCATGGCCAAGCCGTACCCAGGCCAGGCAGGCAATGGTCTGCACGTGCACATTTCGATTCTGGACAAGGCCGGCAAGAACATTTTTGCCAGCGAGGATCCCGAGCAGAACGCCGCGCTGCGTCACGCGATCGGCGGTGTGCTCGAGACCCTGCCCGCGCAGATGGCGTTCCTCTGCCCGAACGTCAACTCGTACCGCCGTTTCGGCGCGCAGTTCTACGTACCGAACTCGCCGTGCTGGGGGCTGGACAACCGCACCGTGGCGATTCGCGTACCGACCGGCTCTGCCGATGCCGTACGTATCGAACACCGCGTCGCCGGTGCCGACGCCAACCCGTACCTGCTGATGGCTTCGGTGCTGGCCGGTGTGCATCACGGTCTGGTCAACAAGATCGAGCCGGGCGCGCCTGTCGAAGGCAACAGCTACGAGCAGAACGAGCAAAGCCTGCCGAACAACTTGCGTGACGCCCTGCGCGAGCTGGACGACAGCGAGGTGATGGCCAAGTACATCGATCCGAAGTACATCGATATCTTCGTCGCCTGCAAGGAAAGCGAGCTGGAGGAGTTCGAACACTCCATCTCCGACCTTGAGTACAACTGGTATCTGCATACTGTGTAATAAGCGGTTGTAGCGTCCATAAGAACGCCGTTGGCTGTCGCAGCCAACGGCGTTTTTTTATGGCCGCCTGCGGCGGATCGCTGACAAGTCGAGACGTCGCACCGCAGCTCCCACAGGTCTGTTGTGCACTCAAGTTTTCTGTTCGACACAGATACTGTGGGAGCTGGCTTGCCAGCGATGGCGGCCGACAAGACAACACACAACCCGGCTCGTACAATGCCCACTGCCCCGCAGGAGACTTTCATGACGCGTCCCGCCCCCGTCCGCAAACCCCGTGCCCGCAGTCAGGCGCGGATCGATTCGATTCTCGATGCCGCGCGCACGCTGCTGGCCGCCGAGGGCGTGGCGAGCCTGTCGATCTACAGCGTGGCCGAGCGAGCGCAGATTCCGCCCTCCTCCGTTTATCATTTCTTCGCCAGCGTCCCGGCCTTGCTCGAAGCCCTGACCGCCGATGTGCACGCAGCCTTTCGCGCCTGCCTGCAAGCGCCGATTGACCATGACGCGTTGCGCGACTGGCGCGATCTGTCGCGACTGGTCGAACAGCGCATGCTCGAGATCTACGGCGAAGACGCTGCGGCACGCCAGTTGATCCTCGCCCAGCACGGGCTGACCGAAGTGACCCAGGCTGACCGCCAGCATGATCTGGAGCTGGGCGAGTTGATGCACAAACTGTTCGACCATCACTTTGAATTGCCCAAGCTGCCGGACGATGTCGATGTGTTTGCCTTGGCGATGGAACTGGGCGACCGGGTGTATGCGCGCTCGGTGCAGCAGCATGGGCAGATTACGCCGCGCATGGCCGAGGAAGGGATGCGGGTGTTTGATGCCTATATCGGGTTGTATTTGCCGCCGTATCTGCCCAAAAGATCTTTGGTGATCTGACTGGCCTCATCGCTGCCGATTTCAAGCCAGGCACAAAAAACCCCGAAGGGCTCATACCCTTCGGGGTTGTTGTTTATCCACTGGCTCACAACTTGGCGATCGACACCTCGGTGGATTTCACAAAGGCGATCACTTCACTGCCCACCACCAGTTCCAGCTCTTTCACCGAGCGAGTGGTGATCACCGAAGTGACGATGCCCGAAGCGGTCTGCACGTCGATTTCCGACAGTACGTCGCCGAGGACGATTTCCTTGATCGAGCCTTTGAACTGGTTGCGCACGTTGATGGCTTTGATAGTCATGGCATTTCTCCTGAGATCGAAATGAGCGGCAAGTGGCAAGCTACAAGCTGCAAGCAAAAGCACAGCGCTTTGACTTGCAGCTTGAAGCTCGAAGCTTGCAGCTGCTTCATTGCGCCCAACGCAATTGCGTAGGCAAGGGTGAAACAGGTTCCGGCGCCGGCGGTTCGCCGGGCAGGGACAGAACACGGTTGAGCACTTCGGTTTCCAGTGCCGCCAGGCGATGCGAGCCACGCACCCGAGGGCGCGGCAGTTCGACGTGCAGGTCGAGGCCGACTTCGCCGTCCTCGATCAGAATGACCCGATCGGCAATCGCCACCGCTTCGCTGACGTCGTGGGTTACCAGCAACACGGTGAAGCCGTGTTGCTGCCACAGGCGTTCGATCAGTTGCTGCATCTCGATGCGCGTCAGGGCGTCCAGCGCACCGAGTGGTTCGTCGAGCAACAGCAGGCGCGGTTTATGAATCAGCGCCCGAGCCAGGGCGACACGCTGCTTCTGGCCGCCGGATAACGCCGCCGGCCATTCATTGGCGCGATCGGCCAAGCCCACGGCTTCGAGCGCGTCCAGCGCTTGCGCCCGCCAGTTGCCCTTGAGGCCGAGACCAACGTTGTCGATGATCTTTTTCCACGGCAGCAGACGCGCTTCCTGGAACATCAAGCGGGTGTCATCGCGCGCCTCATTGAGCGGCGCGGAACCGGCGAGCAGGTCGCCGCCAGTCGGTTGATCGAGTCCGGCGAGCAAGCGCAGCAAGGTGCTTTTACCGCAACCACTGCGCCCGACCACGGCAATAAATTGCCCCGCTGGAATGTGCAAATCGATGTCGCGCAATACCTGGCGCAAGCCAAAGGTTTTCTGCAGGTTGCGCAGCGCTAGCGGAATCCCGCGCAGCAAGCGTGGCGGTTGTTGAGCGGTCATGCCGCACCTCCCTTGGCAACCTGATAGGCCGGATGCCAGCGCAACCACACCCGTTCCAGCCCACGAGCAGCGAGGTCAGCCAGTTTGCCCAGTACCGCGTAAAGCAGGATCGCCAGCACGACCACGTCGGTTTGCAAGAACTCGCGGGCGTTCATCGCCAGATAGCCAATGCCGGAGCTGGCCGAAATGGTTTCCGCGACGATCAGCGTCAGCCACATGAAACCCAGGGCAAAGCGCACGCCAACCAGAATCGACGGCAGCGCGCCGGGCAGAATCACTTGGCGGAACAGGCCGAAACCGCTCAGGCCATAACTGCGCGCCATCTCCACCAGCGCCGGGTCGACGCTGCGAATACCGTGATAGGTGTTGAGGTAAATCGGGAACAATGTGCCCAACGCCACGAGAAAAATTTTCGCCGACTCGTCGATGCCGAACCACAGGATCACCAGCGGAATCAGCGCCAGATGCGGCACGTTGCGGATCATTTGCACCGAGCTGTCGAGCAAGCGTTCGCCCCATTTCGACAGGCCCGTGATAAAGCCCAGCACCAGGCCGATGCTGCCGCCGATGGTGAAGCCGAGTGCCGCGCGCCAGCCGCTGATGGCCAGGTGCGTCCAGATTTCGCCGCTGCGCACCAGACTGACGCCGGCTTCGATTACCGCCACCGGTGCCGGCAGGATCCGCGTCGACAACCAGCCGGCCGACACTGATAACTGCCACACCGCGAGCAACAACACCGGCAGCGCCCAGGGCGCGAGACAGTGGATGAATTTCTTCATGGCCGCGCCTCAGCTCTGCGATGCGGCTTTGGGCAGGATATCGTTGGCGACCATCTCGCCGAACGGGCTGACGTAACCGGCGCTTTTCGGCAGTTCCGGGCGCTCGACGTCGAGGTGCGGAAACAGCAGCTCGGCGACGCGATAGGATTCTTCGAGGTGTGGATAACCGGAGAAGATGAACGTATCTATGCCCAGATCGGCGTATTCATTGACCCGCGCCGCCACGGTCGGGGCATCGCCGACCAGTGCCGTGCCGGCACCGCCGCGCACCAGACCGACGCCGGCCCACAGGTTCGGGCTGACTTCGAGGTTGTCGCGGCTACCGCCGTGCAGCGCGGCCATGCGTTGCTGGCCGACCGAATCGAAGCGCGCCAGCGAAGCCTGCGCACGTTGGATGGTGTCGTCGTCCAGATGCGAGATCAGCCGATCCGCTGCTTGCCAGGCTTCGGCATTGGTTTCCCGCACGATCACATGCAGACGAATACCGAAGCGAACGGTGCGGCCGAGCTTGGCGGCCTTGGCGCGGACCTGCGCGATTTTCTCGGCCACCGCCGCCGGTGGCTCGCCCCAGGTCAGGACCATTTCCACTTGTTCGGCGGCCAGGTCCTGCGCAGCTTCCGACGAACCGCCGAAGTACAGCGGCGGACGCGGTTGCTGGATCGGTGGATAGAGCAACTTGGCGCCTTTGACGCTGATGTGTTCGCCGTCGTAATCAACGGTTTCGCCTTCCAGCACGCGGCGCCAGATGCGGGTGAATTCCACCGAGGCCTGATAGCGTTCTTCGTGGTTGAGGAACAGGCCGTCACCGGCCAATTCTTCCGGATCGCCACCGGTGACGAGGTTGAACAGCGCACGGCCGCCGGACAAGCGATCCAGTGTTGCAGCCTGACGCGCCGCCACCGTCGGGGAAATGATCCCGGGGCGCAGGGCAACCAGAAACTTCAGGCGCTGGGTCACTGGAATCAGTGAGGCCGCCACCAGCCACGAGTCTTCGCAGGAACGCCCGGTGGGAATCAGCACACCGCCAAAACCGAGGCGATCCGCCGCTTGCGCGACTTGCTGCAGATAACCGTGGTCGACCGCGCGGGCGCCTTCGGCGGTGCCAAGGTAATGGCCGTCGCCGTGGGTAGGCAGGAACCAGAAAATGTTGAGGCTCATGGAGTGGTCTCCTTGTGGATTCGAATTACTGCGCTTGAGAGCTTTGGGCCACAGCGGCCGGTGGCGTCCAGATCACGTCCTTGATGCTCAGCGGCTTGGGAATCAGCTTGAGCTGGAAGAACGTGTCGGCGATTTTCTGTTGCGCGGCGACCACTTCCGGGGTCAGGAACAGCGCGCCGTAGCCCTGGCGTTTCACCGAGGTCAGGGTGATGTCTGCCGGCAGACCGAGCAGCGGCGCCACCTGCTGAGTGACATCTTGCGGATTGGCTTTGGACCATTCGCCGACCGCGCGCACCTCTTCGACGAGGGTCTTGATCACTTCGGGATTTTTCTGCGCGTAAGGTTTGGTAGCGAGATAGAACTGGTGGTTATCGACGATGCCTTTGCCGTCACGCAGGGTATGCGCCTGCAACTGTTGTTCGGCGGCGGCCTGATACGGATCCCAGATAACCCAGGCGTCGACACTGCCGCGCTCGAACGCCGCGCGGGCATCGGCCGGTGGCAGGAACACTGTTTGAATGTCGCTGTACTTGAGGCCGGCGTCTTCCAGCGCACGCACCAACAGGTAGTGGACGTTGGAGCCTTTGTTCAGCGCGATTTTCTTGCCTTTGAGATCGGCCACCGACTTGATCGGCGAGTCTTTCGGCACGAGGATCGCTTCACTGTGCGGCGCTGGCGGTTCGTAAGCCACGTAGAGTAGATCGGCGCCAGCGGCCTGGGCGAACACCGGCGGGGTTTCGCCGGTTACACCAAAGTCGATCGAGCCAACGTTAAGGCCTTCGAGCAGTTGCGGGCCGCCGGGAAATTCAGTCCATTGCACGTCGACGCCTTGGGCGGCCAGACGTTTTTCCAGCGTGCCTTTGGCCTTGAGCAGCACCAGCGTGCCGTACTTCTGATAACCGATCCGCAAGGTCTCGGCTTGAGCTTGGGTAATGGCGCCGATGGACACAGCCGCAGCAAACAGAGCGACCAGACCACGACGCAAAAATACAGGGCGCATGGCGCTCTCCTTTTTGCTGTTGGGTTGTGGCTGCACCTGCTTGCCCGTTGGCGGGCGAGTAAGGCCAGTACTTCAAATTGCGATGAGGCTCAAATGCTCCAGCGAGCACTCAACAAACGTTCGTTCAACAGGCCCGGCTCCAGCGGTTTCGGCCGGCGTGCCATGGCCCCGACAAACTGCTCCAGCGCTTCATGCAGTCGCAATTCCAGGGCCGGCGCCAGTTGCGCATCGGCACTGCCTTCGCCGTAAGCGATCTGGCTGTCCTCGGCAAAAATCCCCTGGAGCATTTCCTGGGCTTTCAACGCCGAGAGCACTGGCTTGAGGGCGTAATCGACCACCAGCATGTGGGCGATGCTGCCACCGGTGGCCATCGGCAAAACGATCTTGTGGCTCAGCGCACGTTCCGGCAGCAGATCCAACAGGGTTTTCAGTGCGCCGGAAAATGACGCCTTGTATACCGGCGTAGCGATCAGCAGGCCGTCGGCGTTTTCGATCTGTTGCAACAGGTCGAGAACCTTCGGGCTGTCGAAGCGCGCGTGGAGCAAATCTTCGGCCGGGAAGTCCCGCACCCGATAACTCACCACTTCCACCCCGTGCTGTTGCAACCAGCGTTGCGAGCGCTCCAGCAGCACCCCGGAGCGGGAGCGCAGGCTGGGGCTGCCACCCAGTGAGACGACCAGCATTGCGACGATTCCTTAAACGTTAGCGGCGATTCGCAGGTTGCGATCTCGCTTCAATGGAATGACCTTACCAGCAGATTTATATATCCATAAATCATATTTATTCATTTGGTTATGCGTTTTGGAGATATACCAACTGCCTTTATCTGGACAAAAAAAAGGCCGTCGAAACGGCCGAAATTCCCCTGCTCCGTGGTTCCGTGGTGACTGGACTATCGCTATCGCGAGCACGCTCACTCCTACAGGGGATCGCATTCCAAATGTAGGAGTGAGCCTGCTCGCGATGGCGCCAGCGGCTACACCGCAGAAATCATTTGTTGGGCTGCGGCGTCAGGCGCAGGTACGGCTTCACCGCGCGATAGCCTTTGGGGAAGCGCTGCTTGATCTCGTCCTCATCCTTGAGCGACGGCACGATCACCACGTCTTCACCGTCCTGCCAGTTGGCCGGGGTGGCGACCTTGTAGTTGTCGGTGAGCTGCAGCGAATCGATCACCCGCAGGATCTCGTGGAAGTTACGCCCGGTGCTCGCGGGATAAGTAATGGTCAGGCGAATCTTCTTGTTCGGATCGATGACGAACAGTGAGCGCACGGTCAGGGTGTCACTGGCGTTCGGATGGATCAGGTCGTAGAGGTCGGAAACCTTGCGATCGGCATCGGCCAGGATCGGGAAATTGACCACGGTGTTCTGGGTCTCATTGATGTCTTCGATCCACTTGTGGTGCGAATCTACCGGATCGACCGACAGCGCAATGGCTTTGACGCCGCGCTGGCTGAACTGATCCTTGACCTTGGCGGTGAAGCCCAGTTCGGTCGTGCACACCGGGGTGAAGTCCGCCGGATGAGAGAACAGCACGCCCCAGCTATCGCCCAGCCATTCGTGGAAACGAATCTTGCCGGCGCTGGAATCCTGTTCGAAATCGGGGGCGATGTCGCCAAGTCTGAGGCTCATGATGCGGCTCCTGTTGGAGTTGTTGGAGACCTCAACTGTAGCCCGGGATTTGCCATGATGAAAAAGAATAAATAACGAGATATTTATATCTTTAGTGAATATTAAACTTCTGTTCACTGGACGCTTGGCGGCATCGCGACGAACATCGGTTCCAAGGTTCGAGAAGGCCTTGAGTTGCAGTAAAGAGGGAAATTCGGGACAGGCTTACGGTGGTGGGCCTGACCCGAAAACGCAAAAGCCCCGTCCGGCGCAATGCCGGACGGGGCTTTTTTTACGTCTGCGAATCGAGCCGCGCTATTACAACAGCGGGATCGAGTAGCTGACGATCAAGCGGTTTTCGTCCTGCGAACGGGTGTTCGGCAGGTCGGTGCGCCATACCGCGTTTTTCCACATCAGGCCGACG
This sequence comes from Pseudomonas granadensis, assembly GCF_900105485.1. Classification (GTDB taxonomy): domain Bacteria; phylum Pseudomonadota; class Gammaproteobacteria; order Pseudomonadales; family Pseudomonadaceae; genus Aquipseudomonas; species Aquipseudomonas granadensis. The sequence goes on from NZ_LT629778.1 coordinate 5,274,393, forward strand.
TTCTTGAACGGACCTTCCGGCACTACGTAACCGATGGTGAAGTCGCGTTCCCACTCGGAACGGTTCGACGCGTTTTCGCGACCGTTGCTGCCAACGGTGTCGATGCTGTCGCCCTTCAGGTAAACCACACCGGCGGTCAGGCCAGGTACGCCAACCTTGGCGAAATCGTAGGAGTAGCGAGCTTGCCAGGTTTTCTCACCGGCACGGCCGAACTTCTGGATCTGCATATCGGTGATGGTGTAGTTCGACGAACCGTCGCCCTGGTTCAGCCAAGGGAAGTCGCTGCTACCGTTGGAAACCTGGTAGCCGCCGCCGAAGGTGTGGCCGGCAACGGTATACAGGAACAAGCCGCTGTACAGGTTGTTGTCGACTTCGCCACGACCGTTACGGAAACCGGTGTAGTTACCCGAGCTGTAGTAAGCCGAATCGGTGCCGTTCTTGCCGTCGTCGGAGCTGTTGAAGTAACGCAGGTCAGACTTCAACACGCCCGGGCCGATCGACCAGTTGTGTACCAGACCCAGGAAGTGCTGCTTGTAGAAGTCTTCCAGGTTGCCGTAGTAGTACTGGGCAGTCAGGTCTTTGGTGATCTTGTAGTCACCACCGGCATAGATGAACTTGTTGCTGTCACGGAACGCCGTGCCACGGGAGTTGGCGCCGCCGATCGAGAGGTTTTCGTTGTTGCTGGAGTTACGACCTTTTACCGCTTCGATCTGGCCGCCGACCAGGGTCAGGTCCTTGATCTCGCCGGAAGTGATCTGGCCGCCCTGCCAGGTTTGTGGCAACAGACGACCGTCGTTGGTCACGATCACCGGCAGTTTTGGCTGCAGGGTGCCCAGCTTCAGTTCGGTCTGGGAGATCTTGGCTTTGGCAGTCAGACCCAGGCTGGAGAAGTTGTCCACGGCTTCGCCGTTGGACTCGCTCGGGAACACGGTGCCGCCGTAAGCGGTGCCGCTGTTGCCGTTGGTGCCGCCGCCCGAATCCAGACGGATGCCCAGCAGGCCGATGGCGTCAAGGCCGAAACCGACGGTGCCCTGGGTGTAACCGGAGATGAAACGCAGATCGAAGCCTTGGCCCCACTCTTCGTTCTTGTTGGCGCCAGTGCCATCACGGTTGTCAGTGTTGATGTAGAAGTTGCGCAGCCCCAGAGTTGCCTTGCTGTCTTCGATGAAACCGGCGGCGCCTGCCTGCTGCGCCATAACCCCAACGGCCACAGCCAGGGCCAAGGTGGACTTGTTCATGTATCGCTCCTCTCGTTCTAATTCTTGTGTTCCTGGTTCGGGGTCGATTTGCCCTGAATCCTAAGATGCGCGATTAGCGCCAGACCGTGACTGACAAGTCAATCGTAACCTTGTGTGTCTACGACCATGGTCTAATCGCAAGTGATTTGGTCCCTGCAGGGTAGAGATTTCCTGATAAACCCAAAAAGAATTATTTCATTCTTTTTCATACCATTCGGGTATATGGCCCATTAATGGCCATCCGCGCCGGGAAACAGCGTATCGGCGCCTAAGCTCATTCCTAAATGGTATTTGTTGACCTTTTTTTAGATCGATTAGCTTTGCCGTACTCCCACCTACGTCAAACCCTATCGAAAAGGCGACGCATCATGGCGAAACGCGCACTATCAAGTCAATTTGTTACAGTTTGTGTGTCGGCACTGTTTTCTTTTTCCGCACATGCCGCCGGTCTGACCGTGGGTTATCAGACGGGCATCGACCCGAGCAAAGTGCCCCAGGCGGACGGCGTCTATGAGGAGGCCATCGGCGAAAAGATCGACTGGCGGCGCTTCAACAGCGGCCCGGAAGTTGTGACAGCCATTGCTTCGGGTGATGTGCAGATCGGCAATCTCGGTTCGAGCCCGCTGGCAGCAGCGGCGTCGCGCAATCTGCCGATCGTGGCGTTTATTGTTTCGGCGCAGATCAATGCCGCCGAAGCCTTGGTGGTGCGCAATGGCAGTGGCATTGACAAGCCGCAGGATCTGATCGGCAAAACCATCGCCACGCCGTTCGTGTCCACTTCTCACTACAGCCTGCTCGGGGCGTTGAAACACTGGGGCCTGACGACCTCGCAAGTCAAAGTGGTCAACCTGCAACCGGCAGAGATTGCCGCTGCATGGAAGCGTGGCGACATCGATGGGGCGTTTGTCTGGTCACCGGCGCTGGGTGAAATCCGCAAGACCGGCAAGACCCTGACTGACGCCGCGCAGGTCGGCCAGTGGGGCGCGCCGACTTTCGAAGTTTGGGTTGCGCGCAAGGACTTCGCCGAGAAGCATCCCGACGTCGTGGCGAAATTCGCCAAGGTCACGCTGGACTCGTTCGCTGATTACGCCGCGCACAAAGACAGCTGGACGGCCGACTCGGTGCCGGTACAGAAAATCGCCAAACTGACCGGTGCCAATGCCGCCGATGTACCGGAACTGCTCGCCGGCTCGACATTCCCGGATGCGAAGGCGCAGCAAACCACAGCGCTGCTGGACGGCGGCACGGCGAAGGCGATTGGCGAGACAGCGAAGTTCCTCAAGGAACAGGGCAAGGTCGAAACGGTGCTGACGGATTATTCGCCGTACGTCAGTGCGAAGTTCATCGCGCACTAGAAAGCTTCGCGAGCAGGCTCACTCCCACATCGGTTCCGCGAATTGATCGTTCCCACGCTCTGCGTGGGGATGCAGCCCGGGACGCTCCGCGTCCCATCAAAAGCCGAACGCGGAGCGTCCGTTGAGGCATTCCTTTGCTGCGCGTGGGAACGATCGATGGGGAAGTTACAGCGTCTTTTCGAAGATCTTCGAATTGCGCTGATAGTTGTACAGCGAAGCCCGCGCCGCTGGCAGGCGCTCGACGCTGCTCGGTTCGAAACCGCGCTCGCGGAACCAGTGTGCAGTACGCGTGGTGAGCACGAACAAGGTTTTCAAACCCTGCGCCCGCGCACGGGTTTCGATGCGCTCGAGCAATTCATCACCGCGCCCACCGTGGCGATACTCCGGATTCACCGCCAGGCAAGCCAGCTCGCCGGCATCGGAATCGGCAATCTGATACAGCGCCGCACAGGCGATGATCATGCCTTCGCGTTCGACCACGCTGAACTGCTCGATCTCGCGTTCCAGCACTTCACGCGAGCGGCGCACCAGAATGCCCTGCTCTTCCAGCGGACTGATCAGGTCGAGCAAGCCGCCGACATCTTCAATCGCCGCCTCGCGCACCAGTTCGAATTGCTCCTGCGCGACCAGCGTACCGCCACCGTCACGGGTGAACAGTTCGGTCAGCAGCGCGCCGTCTTCGGCGTAGCTGACGATATGGCTGCGCGCTACGCCGCCACGGCAGGCTTCGGCAGCCGCGTCGAGCAACTCCGCCTGATAATTGCTCATGCCCAGACGCTGCAAATGCGCCGGCACTTGTTGCGGACGCAGTTCGCGAACCAGTTTGCCGTTCTCGTCGATCAGGCCGAGTTCGGCGCCGAACAACAGCAGTTTATCTGCACCCAGATCGATGGCGGCGCGGGTGGCGACGTCTTCGCAGGCAAGGTTGAAGATTTCACCAGTTGGCGAGTAGCCCAGCGGCGACAGCAGCACGATCGAGCGCTCGTCGAGCAGGCGATTGATGCCCTTGCGATCGACCCGGCGCACTTCGCCGGTATGGTGATAATCAACGCCTTCAAGCACGCCGATCGGCCGCGCGGTAACGAGGTTGCCGCTGGCCACGCGCAGGCGTGAGCCCTGCATCGGCGAGGAAGCCATGTCCATCGACAGCCGCGCTTCGATGGCGATGCGCAACTGGCCGACCGCGTCGATCACACACTCCAGCGTCGCCGCGTCGGTGATGCGCATGCCGTGATGGTAATGCGGGGTCAGGCCGCGTGCGGCGAGGCGGGTCTCGATCTGTGGGCGCGAGCCATGCACCAGCACCAGACGCACGCCGAGGCTGTGCAGCAAAACCAGGTCGTGGACGATGTTGCCGAAATTCGGATGCTCAACGCCGTCGCCGGGCAGCATGACGACGAAGGTGCAATCGCGGTGGGCATTGATGTAAGGGGATGCGTGACGAAGCCAATTAACGTATTCGGGCATGAACCTGGGCCTGTAATAAAGAGCAGCCGAAAAAGGGGCGAAACGAAAAAACGCACAGCGGGCTGATGGTTATCGTCGGAACAGGCTTGGCGACACGCGCGCTCTCCTCATGAATACGGGTTGGGGTGTTGGCAATTTACAGCGTTTGATCAGGCAAAACATAGATCCCTTGTAGGAGTGAGCCTGCTCGCGATAGCGGAGTGTCAGTCAATATCTCCGGGAATGTCTCACCGCTATCGCGAGCAGGCTCACTCCTACAAAGGGTCACTTGAAATCCTGTGACGTTGGGGCACTTGTCAGGCAGTAATGTTCAATCAACTGCCGCAATAGCTGCACGGTAGGCTGCAAACGTGACATTTCAAGGTATTCGCCGGGCTGGTGGGCACAGGCGATGTCGCCGGGGCCGAGCACGATGGTTTCGCAGCCGAGGCGCTGAAGATAAGGCGCTTCGGTGCCGAACGCCACTGCTTCGGCGCGATGGCCGGTGAGCTTTTCAGCGATGCGCACCAATTCCGCGTCTTCGCTCTGCTCGAACGGCGGCACTTCCGGGAACAGCGGTTTGTAGTCAATTTTCACCTGATGCCGCTCGGCCACCGGGTTGAGCTTGCGCAGGATTTCCGCGCGCAGGACCTTCGGGTCCATGCCCGGCAGCGGGCGCAGGTCGAATTCCAGCGAACACTGGCCGCAGATGCGATTGGGGTTGTCGCCGCCATGGATGCAGCCGAAGTTCAGGGTCGGCTGCGGCACGCTGAATTGCGGATTGTTGAATTCGCGCTGCCACAACAGGCGCAGGCCGCGCAGCTCGCCGATCGCATCGTGCATGGCTTCAAGAGCGCTGTGGCCCAGCCGCGGGTCCGACGAATGCCCGCTCTGCCCGAGAATGTCGATGCGCTCCATCATGATGCCTTTGTGCATGCGGATCGGCTTGAGCCCGGTCGGTTCGCCAATCACCGCCGCACGGCCCAGCGGTTGCCCGGCCTCGGCCAGCGCACGGGCGCCGGACATCGAGCTTTCTTCATCGCAGGTGGCGAGAATCAGCAGCGGTTGCTTGAACGGCTGATTGAGCAGCGGCTGCACCGCCTCGATGATCAGCGCGAAGAAGCCTTTCATGTCGCAGCTGCCGAGACCGACCCAGCGGCCATCGACTTCGGTGAGTTTCAGCGGATCGGTCTGCCACAACGCGTCGTCATACGGCACCGTATCGCTGTGCCCGGCCAGCACCAGCCCGCCGGGGCCGCTGCCGATGCTGGCGAGCAAGTTGAATTTGCCCGGACTGATTTGCTGGATATCGCAGCTGAAGCCTAGGTCACCCAGCCAACCCGCCAGCAGATCGATAACGGCGCGGTTGGATTGATCGAGGCTCGGTTGGGTACAGCTGACCGATGGCGCGGCAATCAGCGCAGCGAACTGGTCTTGCATGGATGGCAAAGGCATCGCTGACTCCAACTCCCGGATTGAGGTCCATCATAGAACCATCCGGCGCTCGGAATAAACCGCCGCAGGGCGTAGGAAGTTTGACTCCTGTACACTGCACGGCCTTGGCAGCCACACATTCCCCCGGCTGCGCTCCCGATATCCTGGATTTTCCGGCCATGCAGAAAGAAACCGAAATCAAACTCCGCGTCAGCCGCGAAACCCTCGCCGCTCTGCGCGAGCACCCGCTCCTGAAGAAACGCAACAAAAGTGGCTGGGAACGCCGTGAGTTGATGAACCAGTACTTCGACACCCCGGAGCGCGATCTGGCCCAGGCCAAGGTCGCCCTGCGCCTGCGCAAGGATGGCGACGAGGTCATCCAGACCCTGAAGACGCGCGGCCAGAGCGTCGCCGGTCTGTCCGAGCGTAACGAGTACGACTGGAAACTGCCGAAGGCCAAGCTCGATGTGAAGAAACTCGACGGCGAATGCTGGCCCGAATCGCTGGCCGAGCTGGACAAGAAAACCCTCAAGCCGATCTTCACCACCGATTTCGTCCGCGAGCGCGCCGAAATCGCCTGGGGTCGTGGCAAGACCAAGGTGGTCATCGAAGCCGCACTGGACCTCGGTCACGTCGTGGTCGGCAAGCAGAAAGAAGAAATCTGCGAGCTGGAACTGGAACTGCGCGAAGGCGAGCCTGCCGCGCTGCTCGAACTGGCCGCCGAACTGGCTGAAACCCTCGCCTTGATGCCGTGCGACATCAGCAAGGCTGAGCGTGGTTATCGCCTGTACGACGCCAACAGCTATTCGCTGAGCCTGCCGGCGCCGCAACTGACCCCGGAAACCCCACTCGACGACGCCTTCGCCGCGCTGAGCTGGCACTTGCTCGGCAGCAGCCAGCGTCTGGCCGAACAATATCGTTTCAACGGCCACTGGCGCCTGCTGCAGGACTGGGTCGAGAACCTCGCAGAAATGCGCGCCCTGCTCAGCAGCCTCGGCCAGGCCGCGCCGCGTCAGTCGACCCACGACCTGCGCGTAGCACTGGATGCGTTGCTGGAAGACTGGCGCCCGCTGGTGCAGGTCGGCATCGAAGATGAAGACGTGCGCAAAGCCGCACCGGAGCAGTTCCTTGAAGAACTGGAAGATCCGCGCTGGGGCCTGTTCTCGCTGAGCACGTCGCGCTGGTTGCTGGCCCGCACCTGGACCGCCGACCGCAACGTGCGCGGCAATCGTCAGGGTGGCGCGCAGTTGCACAGCTGGTTGCCGCGCCTGCTCGGCGAAGAAGCCACAGCCCTGCAACTGCAGCGCTATCAGCAACAGCCGGAAGACCTCGCTGAACAACTGCCGCGCATCGAGCGCATTCAGGTCTGGCTGCACCACGCGCGCAACGTGCTGGAGATTCCGGAAATGGATCGCCTCTACGGCGAGCTGAACAAGTTGGCGCAACTGGCCAACGAGCCGACCATCACCGACGAACTGCTCGACGCGCGCAAGCAACAGGCGATTGCGGTTTACCAGAATCGCGCGTGGAAAATGCTGTTGCGCATGTAATTCCGCCATCGCCAGCAGGCTGGCTCCCACAGGGGAAATGTGGCGAACACAACACCTGTGGGAGCTAGCCTGCTAGCGATGAGGCCCGCCGCCTCAACTCAGACCGGCAGGCTGGTGGTGGATTTGATTTCCGACAACGCCACTATCGAATTCACTTCCTGAATCCCCGGCACCAGCGACAGTTTTTCGAAGAAAAACCGCTCATACGCCTCGATGTCCGCCGCGACAATGCGCAACAGAAAATCCACCGCGCCCATCAGCACATAACATTCCAGCACTTCCGGGAAGCCGCGAATTGCCTCGGTGAATTCGGTGAAATTCGAACGCCCGTGGGCGTTGAGTTTGATCTCGGCGAAGATCTGCGTGTTCAGGCCAATCTTCTTGCGGTCGAGCAAGGTCACCTGAGCGCGAATGATCCCCTCCTCCTTCATCCGCTGAATCCGCCGCCAGCACGGCGACTGCGACAGCCCAACCTGCTCGGCGATCTGCGCGCTGGACAGCGAAGCGTCCTCTTGCAGCAGGGCAAGTATCTTGCGGTCGTAGGCGTCCAGTTCGCTGTGCATAGAAAAACCTCAGAAATCAAATAATGCGAATTGGTCACATCGATCAATTGCCAATATCACCGATTTTAGCCAAGAAATACCCCGCAGCGAATGTAAAAATTTCCCCAGTGATCTGGAGACTTGCCATGCCGCACCTTGAAGCCGTAAACAGCGCCCCGCCCCGCGCCGACGTCTGGAATGTCAGCAACGCCCATTGCCTGGCGCAATATCAGATTCTTGCCGAGGCCGAGCCGGATCTGTTGGTGAGGGTGCTGAACCTGTTCGCCTTGCAGTTTCTTACGCCCGAGCAAGTCAACGTGCAGCGCACGGACGATCTGCTGTCAATCGATCTGGTTATGGGCGGCCTGAGCTGGCACCGCGCACAAGTGATCGCGGAAAAACTTCGTAACCTGATCAGCGTCTGCTCGGTCAATCTGCAGAACGCCGACAGCGCCTGGCAGGCGCCGGCAAAGGCAGCCGGCTGACAAATCCGGCAACGGCTTCGTCGGGTAGTGGCCCAACGGTCAGCAGCGCCAAGGCTATTCTTTTGCGCAATGTCGCTTGAAAAGGAAGCCCGCATGTCCGTTCAACTCGCTATTCAGGACCGCTGGCTGGACCTCAATGAAGTGCTGCGCGAGCTGGTCGCACAGGGTTTTATCTGCCAGGACGCCGCCGAGCAGGCGTTGAATGCGCGTCGCCGTCACGCTGCGCACGCGCAGAAGCATCCACTGGAATTCATCGCCAGCCAGCAACTCGACGACCTCAGCCGCCCGGGTAAGCACCTGGATCTGGAAAGCCTGACCCTGTGGCTGGCGCAACAGGCTGGCCAGCCGTACCTGCGCATCGATCCGCTGAAAATCAACGTCGCCGCGATCACGCCGTTGATGTCCTACGCCTTCGCCCAGCGGCACAAGATTCTCGCCGTGGCCGTGGACCGCGACTCGGTGACGGTCGCCAGCGCTCAGCCGTACGTCACCGGCTGGGAGGCAGACCTGACCCATGTACTGAAGTTGCCGATCAAACGGGTAGTGGCCAACCCGGCGGACATCCAGCGTTTCAGCGTCGAGTTCTTTCGGCTGGCGAAATCGGTCAGCGGCGCCAGCAATGCCGATGCGCAGGGCGGCAACCTCGGCAATTTCGAACAACTGCTCAACCTCGGCGCCAGCGATCAGGAGCCGGACGCCAACGATGCGCATATCGTCAACATCGTCGACTGGCTGTTCCAGTACGCCTTTCAGCAGCGCGCCAGCGATATCCACATCGAACCGCGCCGCGAGCAAGGCACCGTGCGTTTTCGCATCGACGGCGTGCTGCACAACGTCTATCAATTCCCGCCGCAGGTGACCATGGCGATTGTCAGTCGCCTGAAAAGCCTCGGCCGGATGAATGTCGCCGAGAAGCGCAAACCTCAGGACGGCCGGGTCAAGACCAAGACCCCGGACGGCGGCGAGGTGGAGCTGCGCCTGTCGACGCTGCCCACGGCGTTCGGCGAGAAAATGGTCATGCGCATCTTCGACCCGGAAGTGCTGCTCAAGGATTTCGATCAACTGGGGTTCAGCGCCGAGGACCTGCGCCGCTGGCAGGACATGACCCGCCAGCCCAACGGCATCATTCTGGTCACCGGGCCGACCGGTTCGGGCAAGACCACCACGCTGTACACCACGTTGAAAAAACTGGCGACCCCGGAGGTCAACCTCTGCACCATCGAAGACCCGATCGAGATGGTCGAGCCGGCCTTCAACCAGATGCAGGTACAGCACAACATCGAGCTGAGTTTTGCCGCCGGCGTGCGCGCATTGATGCGCCAAGACCCGGACATCATCATGATCGGCGAGATCCGCGACCTCGAAACCGCGGAAATGGCGATTCAGGCTGCGCTCACCGGGCACTTGGTGCTGTCGACCCTGCACACCAATGACGCGCCCAGCGCGATCAGCCGTCTGCTCGAACTCGGCGTGCCGCATTACCTGATCAAGGCTACGGTGCTCGGGGTCATGGCCCAGCGGCTGGTGCGCACTCTGTGCCCGCACTGCAAGGCGCCGCAGACGCTGGACGAGGACGACTGGCAGACGCTGACCCGGCCCTGGCAGGCGCCGCTGCCGGGTCATGCGCAACGGGCGATCGGCTGTGTCGAATGTCGCGATACCGGTTATCGCGGCCGCGCCGGGGTTTACGAAATCATGCAACTGAGCGACAGCCTCAAGGCGTTCATCACCCCGGACACCGATCTCACGGCGATCCGCCGTCAGGCCTTCAAGGAAGGCATGCGCAGCCTGCGCCTGTCCGGCGCACAGAAAGTCGCGGCGGGGCTGACCACGGTTGAGGAAGTGCTGCGGGTGACACCGCAAAGCGAGCAGAGCTAGTGCGCCACGGAACCGGATCCGGGAACGACGATCCAACGCCGTAGTCAATCCCCAGGAGTCACCTCATCATGCGTCTCAAACTTGCTGTCGCCACCATGGCCCTGTTGTCCCTTCCCGTCGGTTCGGCCATGGCGGACAGCTTTTGGCGTAACGTCATCTCGTCCGGCGCCACCACCGGCTCCACTTATCTGACCTTCAAGGATCACAAGCTGATCGTCGCCGCCCAGGACGACGCCGGCAGCTTCGTCGCCAGCGACGGCGGCATTCGTGGCCCGTACCTGGAAGCGGCGATGCAGAAAGTCCGTGCCGACAATCCGGGCCTGCAAGCGTCGGACATGGAACTGGCGAACGCGATTCTGGCGAAGAATGCCGTGGCTTCTGAGTAAGCCTTTCGCGTATGAAAATGCCGCTCGATTGAGCGGCATTTTTTTGCTCGAATTTCCCAACCGCCACCGCCTCCTGTGGGAGCGAGCCTGCTCGCGATAGCGGTCTGCCAGTCAGCCTTTTCAGAGACTGATACACCGCTATCGCGAGCAGGCGAAGGCCTACAAGGGACCGGTGTGAATCAGCGGTAATCATCCACCGGGACACAGGCGCAATACAGATTGCGATCGCCGTAAACGTTATCCACCCGATTCACCGCCGGCCAATATTTGTGCAACCGGGTGTGGGCATCCGGGGTAATCGCCCGATCGATGCTGTAGGGCCGCTCCCAGACGCCGGTAACATCGGCCAACGTATGCGGCGCGCGTTTGAGAGGGTTGTCCTCCGCCGGCCAGTTACCGTTCTTCACTTCGTTGATCTCGGCGCGGATGCTCAGCATGGCGCCAATAAAGCGATCCAGTTCGGCCTTGGATTCGCTCTCGGTCGGTTCGACCATCAACGTGCCCGGCACCGGAAAGGACATGGTCGGGGCGTGGAAACCGTAATCCATCAGGCGCTTGGCCACGTCTTCTTCGCTGATGCCGGTCTGCGCTTTCAGCGGGCGCAGATCAAGAATGCACTCATGCGCCACCCGCCCGTTACGCCCGGTGTACAGCACCGGGAACGCGCCGGATAAATGCTGCGCCAGATAGTTCGCCGCCAGAATTGCCACTTCACTGGCATCGGCCAGTTGCGGGCCCATCATGGCGATGTACATCCAGCTGATTGGCAAAATGCTCGCACTGCCCCAAGGCGCCGCACTGACTGCGCCGTTCTGCGCCAGCGGCCCGTCGATCGGCACCACCGGATGGTTGGCCACGAACGGCGCCAGGTGCGCACGAATGCCAATCGGCCCCATGCCCGGCCCGCCACCACCGTGCGGGATGCAGAAGGTCTTGTGCAGATTCATGTGCGAGACATCGGCACCGATGTCCGCCGGCCGCGCCAGGCCGACCTGCGCATTGAGGTTGGCACCGTCCATGTACACCTGACCGCCATGCTGATGGATTACTTGGCAGATCTCGCTGATGCCCTCTTCGTACACCCCGTGGGTCGACGGATAGGTCGCCATCAGACACGACAGTTTGTTTCCCGCTTCAGCGGCTTTGGCTTTCAGATCATCGAGGTCGACGTTGCCGGCCTCGTCGCATTCGACGATGACCACGCGCATGCCGGCCATCTGCGCCGACGCCGGATTGGTGCCATGGGCTGACGCGGGAATCAGACAGATTTCCCGCGCGCCCTGCTGGCGACTCTCGTGGTATTTGCGGATCGCCAGCAGCCCGGCGTATTCGCCCTGTGCGCCGGAATTGGGTTGCATGCAGATCGCATCGAAGCCGGTTATTGCGCACAGCCAGCGCTCCAGCTCCTCGATCAGCAGCGTATAGCCCAGCGCCTGCTCGCGCGGTACGAACGGGTGCAGGTTGGCGAACTGCGGCCAGGTGATCGGGATCATTTCGCTGGTGGCGTTGAGTTTCATCGTGCAGGAGCCCAGCGGGATCATCGACTGATTGAGCGCCAGATCCTTGTTTTCCAGTTGCTTGAGATAGCGCAGCATCTCGGTTTCGCTGTGATGGGCGTTGAACACCGGATGACGCAGGTACGGCGTGGTGCGTTGCAGGTCGTCGGGAATTCCCGAGGCGACTTCTTCGGCGTCCAGCGCGTCGACGTCCAGACCGTGATCAGCGCCGAGCAGCACATCGAACAGTCGCGCCACAGTGCTTTCATCGCAGGTTTCGTCGAGACTCAGACCGAGGTGGCCACGGCCTAGAATGCGCAGATTGATCTGTGCCGCCTTGGCACTTTCGATGATCGCGGTCTGCGCCCCGCCGACGTCCAGCGTCAGCGTATCGAAGAACTGCGCGTTGACCCGCTTGATCCCATGACGCTCAAGCCCCGCAGCGAGAAGGCAGGTCAGCCGATGCACGCGCTGGGCAATACGCCGCAAACCTTCCGGGCCGTGGTACACCGCGTAGAAACTGGCGATGTTGGCGAGCAGCACCTGCGCGGTGCAGATGTTCGAATTGGCTTTTTCGCGGCGGATATGTTGTTCGCGGGTTTGCAGGGCCATGCGCAGCGCGACGTTGCCCCGGGCATCTTTCGACACGCCGATGATCCGCCCGGGAATCGCCCGTTTGTATTCTTCGCGGCTGGCAAAAAACGCCGCGTGCGGACCGCCATAACCCATCGGCACACCAAAACGCTGGGACGAACCGAACACCACGTCCGCGCCCAGTTCGCCCGGTGGCGTCAGCAGCAACAGGCTCAACAGATCGGTGGCGACGCAGGCCAGCGCCTGCTGCGCATGCAGGTGGTCGATCAACGGTCGCAAATCGCGGATCTCTCCGTGGGTGTCGGGGTATTGCAGCAGCGCGCCGAACACCACGTGCTGTTGCAAATTATCCACAGCGTCGACGATCAGCTCGAAGCCGAAACCTTCAGCGCGGGTCTGCACCACAGAAAGGGTTTGTGGATGGCAATTTTCATCGACAAAAAACACATTGCTCTTCGATTTTGCGACGCGCTTGGCCAGCGCCATGGCCTCAGCCGCCGCCGTGGCTTCATCGAGTAGCGAGGCGTTGGCCAGTTCGAGGCCGGTGAGGTCGATGGTCAACTGCTGAAAGTTAAGCAGCGCTTCGAGCCGGCCCTGAGCGATCTCTGGTTGGTACGGCGTGTACGCGGTGTACCAGCCGGGATTTTCCAGCACGTTGCGCAGAATCACCGTTGGCGTCAGGGTGCCGTGATAGCCCATGCCGATCAGGCTGGTCCAGAGCTGATTCTGCTCGGCATAACCGCGCAGTTTCGCCAACGCCGCCGGTTCGTCGAGGGCCGCTGGCAAGTCCAGCGCACGGTTGAAGCGAATCCCCGGCGGCACGGTCTGCTCGATCAGTTCGACCCGACTGCCAAGGCCGAGGCTGTCGAGCATCGCCTGCTGCTCGGCGGCATCCGGGCCTAAGTGGCGGCGCGCAAAGGCATCGGGATCGCGTAACTGGCGCAGGGACGGCAACTGGGACATGACGGGCTCTCCTGGCAGGTGCTGGGCGTCAAGGCGACACGGTCAAACCAGCATAGCAGTCCGTGTGACAAGCTATTTCAAGTGCAGCGCATAACCCTGTAGGAGTGAGCCTGCTCGCGATAGCGTTGTGACAGTCAGCATAAGGTGTCTGAAAGAACGCTATCGCGAGCAGGCTCACTCTTGCAGGGGATTTGTGTCGGGCACAAAAAAGCCCCGACGAATCGGGGCTTTGGGTATGGCTGACGACTTACTCGCCGATGGCAACCTTGTACGCCGCCGCATCCAGCAGCTTGTCCAGCTCGGCCTTGTCGCTTGGCTTGAGCTTGAAGATCCAGGCGCCATACGGGTCGGAGTTGAGCAGCTCGGGCGACCCGCCCAGCTCTTCGTTGATCGCGATGACTTCACCGCTGACCGGGGCGTAGATGTCGGAAGCGGCTTTCACCGACTCGACCACGCCGGACTGATCGCCCGCAGCGAACACCTTGCCCACTTCGGTCAGTTCAACGAACACCACATCACCCAGCGCTTCCTGCGCGTGATCGCTGATGCCCACCGTGACGGTGCCGTCGGCTTCCAGACGCGCCCATTCGTGACTTTCGGCAAAACGCAGTTCGGCAGGGATATCGCTCATGTTCAGTGTCCTCAGGAATTGGTCAGCGGTCGGCCCGCCGGAAAAAGGTTAGATCAAAGTCTTGCCATGGCGCACGAAGGTTGGTCTGACCACTCGCACCGGGTACCACTTGCCACGGATTTCCACTTCGGCGCGGTCGGCAGTCGCCATCGGTACACGCGCCAGGGCAATCGATTTGCTCAGCGTAGGAGAGAAACTACCACTGGTGATCTCCCCTTCGCCAACATCCGCGATACGCACCACCTGATGAGCGCGCAAAACACCGCGCTCTTCCAGCACCAGGCCCACCAGTTTTTGCGCCACGCCGGCGGTTTTTTCCGCCTCCAGCGCCGCGCGACCGATGAACTGGCGCGAGGCCGGTTCCCAGGCGATGCTCCAGGCCATGTTCGAGGCCAGCGGCGAAACGTCCTGATGAATGTCTTGCCCGTAGAGGTTCATTCCGGCCTCGACCCGCAAGGTGTCGCGGGCGCCGAGGCCGATCGGGGAAATCCCGGCGCCGACCAGATCGTTGAAGAAACCCTGCGCCTGATCGGCCGGCAGGCAGATTTCCAGGCCATCCTCGCCGGTGTAACCGGTGCGCGCGATAAACCAGTCGCCGTCGCAATAGCCTTCGAAGGGTTTGAGCTGCTGGATCAGGGCCGCGCGAGACTGGGTCACCAGCTCGGCAATCTTGTGCCGGGCCTGCGGGCCCTGAATGGCGAGCATCGCCAGCTCGCTGCGTTCATGCAACTGCACGTCATAACGGCCGAGTTGCGCGCTCATCCACGCCAGATCCTGATCGCGGGTGGAGGCGTTGAACACCAGCCGGTACGCGTCGTCGAGACGGTAAACGATCATGTCATCGACGATGCCGCCGCGCTCATTGAGCATGGTGCTGTACAACGCCCGGCCGGGGCGGTGCAGGCGGTCGACGTCGTTGGCCAGCAAATGCTGAAGCCAGGCTTTGGCCTGGGTGCCGCTGACATCGATCACGGTCATGTGGGAAACATCGAACACCCCGCAATCGCGGCGCACTTCGTGGTGCTCCTCGACCTGCGAGCCGTAATGCAGTGGCATGTCCCAACCGCCAAAATCGACCATCTTCGCGCCGAGGGCGAGGTGCAGGTCATACAGAGGCGTACGCTGTCCCATGGGTTTCTCCTTCCGGGCGTGGCGAAGGTGCGGACCGCCGCCATGCGGACGAAAGCCTTGATGAACAGGGCTTTCAGCCGATTCCAGCGTACGGGTCTGTCAGACGGACCGCTCCGAATGCCGCGCATTGTAGCCGCATGATGTAGGACTGACGACTAAGTGTTTCGGTACGCGGAGCGCCTGATCAATCCGATAACCGGCAACAGACCGACCAACACCAGCGTCAGTGCCGGCAACGATGCCCGCGCCCACTCACCTTCGCTGGTCATTTCAAAGATGCGCACCGCCAGCGTGTCCCAGCCAAACGGGCGCATCAGCAGGGTTGCGGGCATTTCCTTGAGCACATCGACGAACACCAGCAACGCCGCGCTCAACGTGCCGGGCAGCAACAACGGCAGATACACTTTGAAAAACAGTCGCGGCCCACTGACACCCAGGCTACGTGCCGCTTCAGGCAAAGACGGCCGTATACGCGCCAGACTGCTTTCCAGCGGGCCGTACGCGACGGCAACAAAACGCACCAGATAGGCCATCAGCAAAGCCGCCAGACTGCCTAGCAGCAGGGGTTTGCCCGCACCGCCCAACCAGCCCGAAAGCGGAATCACCAGTTCGCGATCCAGATAGCTGAAGGCGAGCATGATCGACACTGCCAGCACCGAGCCCGGCAGCGCGTAACCAAGATTGGCCAGGCCTACGCCGGTGTTGATTGCCGGGGTCGGCGCGAGGCGCCGGGCAAAGGCCAGCAGCAAGGCGACGCTGACAGTGATCAACGCGGCCATGCCGCCCAGATACAGGGTGTGCAGGATCAGCCCGGCATAACGCTCATCGAGATCGAAACGCCCGCGCTGCCAGAACCACACGACCAGTTGCAGCACCGGAATCACGAAGGCGCAGGCGAACACCAGACCGCACCAACACATCGCCGCGAACGCCTTGAACCCGCGCAAGTGATACAGCGCCTTGACCCGCGGCCGCTCGTTGCCCGCCCGATTCGCCCCGCGGGCGCGACGTTCGCCGTACAGCACCAGCATCACCACCAGCAGTAGCAGGCTGGCCAGTTGCGCGGCGCTCGACAGGCTGAAGAAGCCGTACCAGGTCTTGTAGATCGCCGTGGTGAAGGTGTCGAAGTTGAACACTGATACCGCGCCAAAATCCGCCAGGGTTTCCATCAATGCCAACGCCACCCCCGCGCCGATCGCTGGCCGCGCCATTGGCAGTGCGACGCGCCAGAATGCCTGCCATGGCGACTGGCCGAGTACTCGCGCGGCTTCCATCAGGCCCTTGCCCTGAGCGAGGAACGCGGTGCGCGCCAACAGGTAAACGTAGGGATAAAAGACCAGCACCAGCACGATGATCACCCCGCCGGTGGAGCGCACCCTTGGCAGGCGCAAGCCGCTGCCGAACCATTCACGCAAAACGCTCTGCACCGGGCCGGCAAAGTCGAGCAGGCCGACGAACACGAACGCCAGCACATAGGCGGGGATCGCGAAGGGCAGCATCAACGCCCAGTCGAGCCAGCGTCGACCGGGGAATTCACAGAGGCTGGTGAGCCACGCGAGGCTAACGCCGAGCAGCGTCACGCCAACCCCGACGCCGAGCACCAGCGTCAGCGTGTTGCCGAGCAGGCGCGGCATCTGGGTCTGCCACAGGTGCGACCAGATCTGCTGATCGATGGTTTGCCACGAGAGCAGCAGAACGCTCAGGGGCAAAAGCACCAGCGCAGCGATGGTGAAGACGATGGGGTACCAGCGGCGTTGGGCGGGGTGGGCCACTTTTGGGTCTCTGGGGGGATTAGGGGTGTTATTGGGGTTCGTGTTTCAGGTTGAGATGGCTGCCCTCACCCTAGCCCTCTCCCGGAGGGAGAGGGGACTGACCGCGCAGTTTATGGAAATTACGCCGAACTGGAATATCGAGTCGAACTCAGGAGTTGAACCTCTACACAGATCGGCTCCCTCTCCCCCCGGGAGAGGGCTGGGGTGAGGGCAGCGACCTGAAGTGAACCGCGTTATCGGAACAACCTCAGTTCCAACCCGCCCGATCCATCATCCGGATCGCTTCAGCCTGGCGCTTGCCCGCCACTTCCACCGGCAGGGTATCGGCGACAAACTTGCCCCACGCCGCCACTTCCTCGGAAGGCGCCACTGCCGGGTTGGCCGGGAACTCCTGGTTCACGTCAGCAAAAATCTTCTGCGCTTCTGGCGTGGTCATCCATTCAACCAGAGCCTTGGCCGCTTCCGGGTGCGGTGCATGCTTGGTCAGGCCTATGCCCGATAGATTGACGTGCACGCCACGATCGGCCTGATTCGGCCAGAACAGCTTCACCGGTAACTCCGGCTTCTGCTTGTGCAGGCGCCCATAGTAATAGGTATTGACGATACCGACATCGCATTGCCCGGCGTTGATCGCTTCGAGCACGGCAACATCATCGGAGAACACGTCGGTGGACAGGTTGTTGACCCAGCCCTTGAGGATCTTCTCGGTCTTCTCGGCGCCATGCACCTCGATCATGGTGGCGGTGAGCGACTGGTTGTAGACCTTCTTCGCCGTGCGCAGGCACAAGCGGCCTTCCCAGTTCTTGTCGGCCAAGGCTTCGTAAGTGGTCAGTTCGCCCGGTTTCACCCGCTCAGTGGAATAGGCGATGGTCCGTGCGCGCAGGCTCAGGCCGGTCCAGGCGTGCGTGGACGAGCGGTATTGCAACGGGATATTGGCGTCGATGGTTTTCGAGGTGAACGGCTGCAGAATGCCCATTTGCTCGGCCTGCCAGAGGTTGCCGGCGTCGACGGTGAGCAGCAGGTCGGCGGTGGCGTTCTCGCCTTCGGCCTTGATGCGCTGCATCAGCGGCGCTTCCTTGTCGGTGATGAACTTGATCTTCACCCCGGTCTTGGCGGTGTAGGCATCGAATACCGGTTTGATCAGCTCATCGATGCGCGACGAGTAAACCACCACCTCATCGGCAGCCTGGGCGGTGGTGCTGCCGATCAGGGTCAGGGCCAGTGCGGTCAGAAGACGCTTGGGTGCCAACATGGGAGTGGTCTCTCGTCGGGAAATGTGGGCCAAATGATAAGGACTCACATTTACCACCACAATCGAACACTGGGGGAAGGCGTTACCAGATGTTGCACAGCCGGAATGCGGTGGTGAATCGACTGGCGCCATCGCGAGCAGGCTCACTCCTACAATTGGAACGCGTTCCCCTGTAGGAGTGAGCCTGCTCGCGATGAGGTCATCAGATTCAATGAAAATGTCAGGGCTTGGCGAGCGCCGGAAGATCACCAGTCAACCCGAGGGCTTCACGCACAAACACAGCCTTGGCCTCCGGCATTTTCTCCACCAGTTTCAACCCGGCATTGCGTAACCAGCGCAGCGGCAGCGGATCAGCCTGGAACAACCGCTCGAATCCTTCCATCGCTGCCATCAGCGCGAGGTTGTGCGGCATGCGCCGACGCTCGTAGCGGCTCAGCACTTTCACATCCGCCAAGCGCTCGCCGCGCTCGTGGGCTTGCAACAACACTTCTGCCAGCACCGCCGCATCGAGGAAGCCCAGATTCACCCCCTGCCCCGCCAACGGGTGAATGGTATGCGCGGCGTCGCCAATCAGCGCCAGCCCTTCGGCCACGTAGCGTTTCGCGTGACGCTGACGCAATAGCACGCAGACGCGCGGATCGGCGCTGATGACTTCGCCAAGGCGCCCTTCGAACGCGCGTTCCAGTTCAGCGCAAAACGCAACTTCATCCAGCGCCATCAAGCGCTCGGCTTCGCTCGGCGTGGTCGACCAGACGATCGAGCACCAGTCCTGCTGGCCGTCACGCTCCAGCGGCAAAAAAGCCAGCGGCCCGTGATCGGTGAAGCGCTGCCATGCGGTCAACTGATGCGGTTGGCTGCTGCGCACGCTGGTGACAATGGCGTGATGCAGGTAATCCCATTCGCGGGTCGCCACGCCAGTGAGGCGGCGTACCGCCGAGTTGGCGCCGTCCGCGGCGATCACCAGCGGCGCGCG
Organism: Pseudomonas granadensis; assembly: GCF_900105485.1. Classification (GTDB taxonomy): domain Bacteria; phylum Pseudomonadota; class Gammaproteobacteria; order Pseudomonadales; family Pseudomonadaceae; genus Aquipseudomonas; species Aquipseudomonas granadensis. The sequence continues at coordinate 5,293,519 of NZ_LT629778.1, forward strand.
CAACTTGCGCCCATCCGCCAGGGTCAGCAGCCAGTCGTCGCCGGAGCGACGCATCTGCTCCAGCCGCGCATTGGCGAGCAGGCCCAGATCACAGTCGTGCAAGCGCTCGAGCAAGGCATCCTGCACCACACGGTTTTCGACGATGTGGCCGAGCACATCGGCATGCACGCTGCTCGCCGAAAAGTGAATCTGCCCGGTGCCGCTGCCGTCCCACACCTGCATGTCGGTGTACGGGCTGGTGCGCCGTTCGACAATGCCGTCCCAGACGCCAAGGCGTTCGAGAATGCGTTGACTGGCTGCCGACAGCGCACTCACACGCGGCTCGAACGGCGCCTCGGCCGCGAACGGTTTGACGCTCAACGGGCTGCCGTCGAGCAGCAGCACTTCCAGGCCGCTGTCCTGCAACGCCAGCGCCAGGGCGCTGCCGACCATTCCGGCTCCGACAATCAGCAGATCTGCGCGCATTTCCATGCTTTAAGCCTGTCTCGCTTGCGGCTTGTGCCGCACGTAAAGGGTTTTACCGACCCGCGCCACCAGATGGCCGGCGCCGTCATGAATATCGACCTGCAACTGCGGCAGGTATTTTTCGCCATCAGCGGTCTGCCGGCGGATCTCGGCGAGCAACGTCTCATCGATGGTGAACCGGGCGAACACCGGGCCTTTGCCCGGCGCGATGAAATCGATGTCAGCGGCCTTGTCCCAGACGATGTAACGCGGGCCAAGGTTTTCCATGAGCATCAGCATGAAGAACGGATCGACCATCGAATACAGACTGCCGCCGAACTGGGTGCCGACATAGTTGCGGTTGTACCACCCCAACCCCATCGACACCCGGACGTCGCAAAAGTCATCGCTGATGTGCCGAACCCGCACCCCGGCGCCCAGATAGGGCGGGTAGAACGTCATCGCCCAGCGCATCAGCCGCGCTTTGCCGAACCTGGCGATCAACCCCTTAAGCATCCGGTCGCGTTCCCAGGCCCATGGCCTGACGGGCGAACCAGCGCTTGGCCGGCGGCAGCAGCTCAAGGCCGAGCAGGCCGATGTTGCGCCCCAGCGACACGAGCGGCTGGGTGCTGCCGAACAGGCGCGTGACTTGATCGGAAAAACCCACGGTGAGGTCCTGATCCAGCCGTTGACGCTCGCGATAGGCCTGCAACGTGGCGAAGTCGCCCAGCGCTTTATCGCTGCCCAGCAGTGCGGCGGCCAGGGCATCGGCGTCACGCAGCGACAGGTTGAAACCCTGGCCGGCGATCGGATGCAGACTGTGCGCGGCGTTGCCGAGCACGGCCAGATGCGAACGCACCTGTTCTTCGGCTTCAACCAGCGAAAGCGGATACAGGTGTCGCGCGCCGACCTGTTTCAGCGTGCCGAGGCGGTAACCGAACACACCCTGCAATTCACTGAGGAAATCCCGTTCGCTCAACTCGGCCAGACGCTGCGCGTCCATGCCCAGACGCGTCCAGACCAGTGCGCAACGGTTGTCCGGCAACGGCAGCAAGGCCATCGGCCCTTCGTCGGTGAAGCGCTCGAACGCCATGCCGTTGTGCGCTTCGCTCGGGGTGATATTAGCGATCAGCGCGCTCTGGTTGTACGGACGCGTGCGCACGTTGATGCCCAACTGCTCGCGCAACCCGGAGCGCCCGCCATCGGCGAGGACCGCGAGGTCGCATTCGAGGGTGGTTTCATCGTTGAGCGTCAGGCGATAGCCGTCGGGCAACGGCTCCATGCGCGAGACTTCGGCCGGGCAGCGCCAGGTGATCACGTCTTTGTCGAGGTGCTGCCACAGGCACTGGCCGAGCCAGGCGTTCTCCACCACATAGCCGAGCGCCGGCACGCCCTCTTCCATCGCCGACAAGCGTGCGGTGGAGAAGCGCCCACGATCAGAAACGTGAATCTGTTTGATCGGCTCGGCACGGCGGGAGATTTCCTGCCACACGCCCAGCCGCTGATAAATCTGCCGCGAGCCGAAGGACAGCGCCGATGAACGTGCGTCGTAGCTCGGCTGCCAGCTGTCGCCCGGCGCAAACGGTTCGATCAGGACGATTTTCCAGCCACGGGCCTTGGCCCCGGCCTGCAGGGCCAACGCCAGACTGGCGCCGACCAGACCGCCACCGATGATTGCCAGATTGACTCGACTCATGCCGCGTGTGTCCTTGCCTGTGCCATCAACGCTTCGATTTCGGCGACGGTCTTCGGCACGCCACCGGTGAGGATTTCACAACCGGTTCGGGTCACCACCACGTCATCCTCGATGCGCACGCCAATGCCGCGCCATTTCTTCGCGACGTTCTGATTGTCCGGGGCGATGTAGATGCCCGGCTCCACGGTCAGCGCCATGCCGACTTCCAGCACCCGCCATTCGCCGCCGACCTTGTACTCGCCGACGTCGTGCACATCCATGCCCAGCCAGTGGCCGGCGCGGTGCATGTAAAACGCTTTATAGGCTTCGCTGGCGATCAGTTCGTCAACGTTGCCCTGCAGCAAACCGAGTTTCACCAGCCCCGTGGTGATCACTCGAACCGTGGCTTCGTGCGCCTGGTTCCAGTGCTTGTTCGGGGCGATTTCAGCGAAGGCTGCTTCCTGCGAAGCCAGCACCAATTCGTAGATGGCCTTCTGCTCCGGCGAAAACCGGCCGTTGACCGGCCAGGTGCGGGTGATATCGCTGGCGTAGCAGTCGATTTCGCAACCGGCGTCGATCAACACCAGGTCGCCATCCTTGAGCAGCGCGTCGTTCTGCTGGTAATGCAGAATGCAGCTGTTGCGCCCGGCGGCGACGATCGAGCCGTAGGCCGGCATCTTCGCCCCGCCCTTGCGAAATTCGTAATCCAGTTCGGCTTCGAGGCTGTACTCATAAAGCCCCGGGCGACTGGCCCGCATCGCGCGGATATGCGCTTGTGCCGAAATCCGCGCGGCTTCGCGCATCACCTTCACTTCTGCCGCCGATTTATACAGGCGCATGTCGTGCAGCAGGTGATCCAGGGCAACGAATTCGTTCGGCGGCTGGGCGCCGAGGTGCGCCTTGGAGCGGATCACGTTGATCCAGTCCATCAGGTGGCGGTCGAATTCGGGGTTGCTGCCCATCGCCGAATACACCCGGTCGCGACCTTCGATCAGGCCGGGCAGGATGTCATCGATGTCAGTAATCGGGAATGCATCGTCAGCGCCGTAATCACGGATCGCGCCTTCCTGCCCTGCGCGCAAACCGTCCCACAATTCGCGTTCGGCGTTGCGCTCGCGGCAGAACAGGATGTATTCGCCGTGCTCACGACCGGGCATCAGCACGATCACCGCTTGTGGCTCGGGAAACCCGCTGAGGTATTGAAAGTCGCTGTCCTGGCGATAGACGTGCTCGACGTCGCGGTTGCGGATGGCTACCGCGGCGGCGGGCAGGATCGCGATGCTGTTGGGTTCCATCTGCGTCATCAGCGCCTTGCGGCGCCGGCTGTATTCCGCTTTCGGGATATGGGTCATGGGCAGATGGCTTTCCCTGGCACGCGATTAATGCAGCGACGGCTTGGCGGCAGGCGCCGCATCGGCTTTCCTGGTTTCCGAGAACAGCAGCAGCGGCGCGACGCGCAGGTACTCCATGACTTCCATGTAGTCGGATTCGCCGTCTTCGGATTCTTCCAGAGCGTCCTGCACCTGGGAGATGGCCGCCAGATCTTGCAGCACTTCAGTGGCTTCGGTGCTGAGCATGCTGCTGTCGCGGCAGTTCAGGCCGAAACCGCTGAGGAAGCCCTGGCACCATTGGCCCAGCGCAGCAGCGCGGTCGGGCAGCGGCGCGTCATCGGTCGGCAGCAGCAGAACGACGGTGACGTCGTCGCCGGTCAGCTCGCCTTTGACCATTTCCTGCAGGCCGATCAAGGCGTTGCGGACGTTGTCCTGAAGATCGCCTTCGAGCAGTTCGGCGGCGTCGATCAGCCAGCCTTCGTTATCGAAGCCGGCGCCGGCGCAACTGCGCCCGAGCAGCACGCCATGCAGTTCGGCAGGCGAGACGTTGTGGCCGCTGGAGGTCAGCAGGGTGGCAAAGGCTTGGTACGGGGAATTCGCAATGGTCATGGGCAGCTAGGCGCCAGACGGCGCTATGTCTAGAATGAAGGCCTTGTATCCTACATCGACAGACTCGCCAAGACTATTAAAGGCTGTCCGCCAGCTATCCCATCAGACAGACTCCAACCCAGTGGACACAATGGAAGACACCGACCTGCAAGCGCTGATGGCCAGACTCGAACTGCTGATTGGCCGAGTCGAGCAACTAAAGAGTCAAAACGCACTCTTACTAGCTCAGGAAAAGACCTGGCGCGAGGAACGCGCTCACCTCATTGAAAAAAACGAAATCGCCCGGCGTAAGGTCGAATCGATGATTTCGCGCCTCAAGGCCCTGGAGCAAGACTCATGAGTTCAAGCAATAGCGTCACCGTGCAGATCCTCGACAAAGAGTATTCGATCATCTGCCCGCCGGAAGAACGCAGCAATCTGGTCAGTGCCGCGCGCTACCTCGATGGCAAGATGCGCGAGATCCGCAGCAGCGGCAAAGTCATCGGCGCCGATCGCATTGCCGTAATGGCCGCGCTGAACATCACCCATGACCTGTTGCACAAAGAAGAGCGCCCGGACATCCAGGCCAGCGGCTCGACCCGCGAACAGGTGCGTGACTTGCTCGATCGTGTCGATCTGGTGCTGGCCGACGATCAGAACACCGCCAAGGGCTGATTCGCCTGGCAGCTTGAGGTATACTCGCGGCACTCCCTGGGGTGCTTGCCAGTTGACGATGTCCCGGAGCCGATTCGCACTACCCTGGAAGTTGCACGTTGGGCTGGTGTGCATGTCCGCTAGACGGAAAGCCTTAAAGTCTACTGCTTCTTCCACCTTGAACTTTCGGGTTCAAGGGCTGAGTTGACAGCGGTACATCCGGGGAGCCTGATTCGAATCCGATGTCGGTTTATGCCGACATCGGATTTTTTATGCGTACGTTTTCGTCCACCCTGCCGAAGCCGAACCATGACCGAACCCGCGCTGCTGCCCCGCCCGCAACTCCGTCGCCTGCTGCGCAAGGCGCGCCGCTCGCTGAGCAAAGCCGAGCAACATCAGGCTGCCAAAGGCCTGTTCCGGCAACTGGTGCAAGACCCGCATTTTCGTCGGGCGAAACACATTTCTTTGTATCTGCCCACCGACGGCGAAATCGATCCGCGGCTGCTGCTGCGCGAAGCCCAGCGCCGGGGCAAGGCGACCTATCTGCCGGTGCTCAGCGCCTGGCCGCGGACCAAGATGGTTTTTCAGCGCGTTCGCTCCGGCGAAAAGCTCAAACCCAATCGCTTCCGCATCCTCGAGCCGCAGGCCAGTCTGAGTCGGCAACGCAAGGTCTGGGCATTGGATCTGGTCCTGTTGCCGCTGGTGGGGTTCGACGATGTCGGCGGTCGGCTGGGCATGGGCGGCGGTTTCTACGATCGCAGCCTCGCCTATCTGGCCCGGCGCAAAAACTGGCGCAAGCCGACGCTGCTGGGCCTGGCCCATGAATGTCAGAAGGTCGAACGTTTGGCGCAGGCGAGCTGGGATGTACCGTTACAGGGCACGGTCACCGACAAGGCGTGGTATTTCGCGTGACAGGACGCCGCCAGAACAGCGGCGTCGAGGAAGACAGGTTCAGCGCTTGAAAGCCGTCGACTGTTGCACTTGTTGTGCAATCTCAATCGGTGCATCCGCCTTGTTCGCCCACAGGCTCTGCGCGTAACCGGTGGTCACGACGCCCAGGCCGAACAAAATTACCAAAGTCCATAGTAAATCCGGTTTGCGTTTCATCGATTGCCCCCCTCAAGGCACATCATCACGATGACAGCAGCGGTTTCCGTGTGTAGGCCGTGCAGCAGCGTCAAGCTTTAAAGGCCGGCATTTTGCGGCAACGTGAACCGGTGCGCAAACGCTGACGTCAACCGACTGTCGGTTTGTCATAAAATTGCCCGACAACCTGCCCAACGACCGTTTCAGGAGCACCCAACATGGCCTATTGGCTGATGAAATCCGAGCCCGACGAGCTCTCGATCAAAGGCCTGGAAAAGCTCGGCAAGGCGCGCTGGGACGGGGTTCGCAATTACCAGGCGCGCAATTTCCTGCGCGCGATGGCAGTAGGTGACCAATTCTTTTTCTACCACTCCAGTTGCCCGGAGCCGGGGATTGCCGGGATCGGCAGGATTATCGAAGCGGCGTATCCGGATCCCACCGCACTGGAGCCGGAAAGCCATTACTTCGATCCGAAGGCTACGGCGGAAAAAAACCCTTGGAACGCGATTGATGTCGAGCACGTCGAGACGTTTGCGCGAGTGCTGAAGCTCGATTATCTGAAGCAGCAGACCGCGCTGGCGGAGATGCCACTGGTGCAGAAGGGCTCGCGGTTGTCGGTGATGCCGGTGACAGCGGAGCAGTGGGCGGCGGTGATTGCGCTCAAGCCATAAGACTTTTTGCGACTGAAACACAGCTATCGCGAGCAGGCTCACTCCTACAGGGGAACGCATTCCAATTGTAGGAGTGAGCCTGCTCGCGATGGGGCCAGCCCGGACAACGGAAGACTTATTGAATGATCAGGTTGTTGAACAACAGGTCTTCAACCACCGGCTTGCCGGTCTCGTCATTCATCACTTGCTGCGTCTGCTTCAGCGCTTCCTGACGCAGTTTTTCCTTGCCTTCGATGCTGCCCATCGCTTCGGTGCTCTGCTGCGTGAACAGCGCCACCAGTTGATTGCGGATCAGCGGCTCGTTGGCCTTGACCAGTTTGGTCGCTTCTTCACCGGTCACGCGCAAGGCGACATCGGCCTTGTAGACCTTGAGCTTGGTCGTGCCGTCCAGGCCGTAATTGCCGACGAACGGCGGGCTCAGGGTGATGTAATTGACTTTCGGCGCCTCGCCTTCTTTGGCTTCTTCGGCAACCGCTGCCACAGGCAGAGACAGGGCCAGCAACAACATGATCCACGCTTTCACAATTCGCTCCTTATCCGGTTTGCGGCCTAGCATAACGACCCGCCGCACAAGCACAAGCTTATGCCTGACTATCAGGGCCGGGCATGCTCGTTGACCCGTTGATTCACACACCTACACTTATCGGCCATCACTCCCAAAGGAATAGCCCTGATGAAAGCCGTGCTGTGCAAAGCCTTCGGCCCTGCCGAATCGCTGGTGCTGGAAGACGTCGCCAGTCCTGTCGCCAAGAAGAATGAAATCCTGCTGGACGTGCACGCCGCCGGGGTCAACTTCCCGGACACGCTGATCATCGAGGGCAAGTACCAGTTCAAGCCGCCCTTCCCGTTCTCGCCGGGCGGCGAAGCGGCTGGCGTGGTTCGCGAAGTCGGGGAAAAGGTCAGCCACCTCAAGGTCGGTGACCGGGTCATGGCGCTGACCGGCTGGGGCAGTTTTGCCGAGCAGGTCGCGGTGCCCGGCTACAACGTGCTGCCGATTCCGCCGTCGATGGATTTCAATATCGCCGCCGCGTTCAGCATGACCTACGGCACTTCGATGCATGCGCTCAAGCAACGCGCCAACCTGCAGCCGGGCGAAACCCTGCTGGTGCTCGGCGCCTCCGGCGGTGTCGGTCTGGCGGCAGTGGAAATCGGCAAGGCCATGGGCGCGCGGGTCATCGCTGCGGCCAGCAGCGCCGAAAAGCTCGAAGTAGCCAAAGCCGCTGGCGCCGATGAGCTGATCAATTACAGCGAAGCCAATCTCAAGGACGAAATCAAACGCCTCACCGACGGCCAGGGCGCCGACGTAATCTACGACCCGGTCGGCGGCGACCTGTTCGATCAGGCCATCCGCGCCATCGCCTGGAACGGCAGGCTGCTGGTGGTCGGCTTCGCCAGCGGTCGCATACCGGAGCTGCCGGTCAACCTCGCGTTGCTCAAAGGCGCGGCGGTACTCGGCGTCTTCTGGGGCTCGTTCGCCCAGCGCCAGCCGCAGGACAACGCGGCGAACTTTCAGCAACTGTTCGGCTGGTTTGCCGAGGGCAAGTTGAAGCCGCTGGTGTCGCAGGTTTATCCGCTGAGCGATGCGGCGCAGGCGATCAACGATCTGGGCCAGCGCAAGGCTGTGGGCAAGGTTGTCGTTCAGGTCCGTTAAGGCCACGGAGCGATCCGGGCCAGTAACCCGGATCGCCTCGACGTTGAGATCAGCCCTTTGTCAATGCGCGAAAACCGCAAAAACCCACCTGAGTCACCATTCCCAAAACGCCCTGCTCTTACGTCTGAGCGACATGTTCGTAAAGGAACGCTCAACTGCCCCGATTTCCGCTGTTTTGCCGACGTTAAGCGATGCTATTTTCGGTAACGAAACTGTAACATTCGCATCCGCAGTCAAAACAAGAAAACTGGAGCTCTTGAATGTTTGCTTTCTTTCGTCCTGCCGCACATCAGGCTCCTTTGCCTGAAGAAAAAATAGACAGCACCTACCGACGCCTGCGCTGGCAGATCTTCGCCGGTATCTTCATCGGCTATGCGGGTTACTACCTGCTGCGCAAAAACTTCTCGCTGGCCATGCCCTACCTGATCGACGAAGGCTACAGCCGCGGCGACCTGGGTCTGGCGATGTCGGCGATCGCCATCGCCTACGGTCTGTCGAAGTTCCTCATGGGCCTGGTGTCCGACCGTTCCAACCCGCGCTTCTTCCTGCCATTCGGCCTGCTGGTATCGGCCGGGGTGATGTTCATTTTCGGTTTCGCTCCGTGGGCCACGTCCAGCGTGACCATGATGTTCATCCTGTTGTTCATCAACGGTTGGGCGCAGGGCATGGGCTGGCCGCCGAGCGGACGGACCATGGTGCACTGGTGGTCGCAGAAGGAACGTGGCGGCGTGGTCTCGGTGTGGAACGTGGCGCACAACGTCGGCGGCGGCCTGATCGGCCCGCTGTTCCTGCTCGGCATGGGCCTGTTCAACGACTGGCACGCGGCGTTCTATGTACCGGCGGCGGTGGCGCTGGGCGTGGCGGTGTTCGCTTTCATTACCATGCGCGATACCCCGCAATCGGTCGGCCTGCCGCCGATCGAGCAGTACAAGAACGATTACCCGGAAGGCTACGATGCCAGCCACGAAGACGAGTTCAGCGCCAAGGAAATCTTCGTCAAGTACGTGCTGCGCAACAAAATGCTTTGGTACATCGCCCTCGCTAACGTTTTCGTCTACCTGCTGCGCTACGGCGTGCTGGACTGGGCGCCGACCTACCTGAAAGAAGCCAAGGGCTTCACCGTGGACAAAACCTCGTGGGCGTATTTCTTCTATGAGTGGGCAGGTATCCCGGGCACGCTGCTGTGCGGCTGGATGTCGGACAAGATCTTCCGTGGTAACCGTGGCCTGACCGGCATGGTGTTCATGGCTCTGGTAACGGTCGCGACGCTGGTGTACTGGCTGAATCCGGCCGGCAACCCGATGGTCGACATGATCGCCCTGCTGTCGATCGGCTTCCTGATCTACGGCCCGGTGATGCTGATCGGTTTGCAGGCACTGGAACTGGCACCGAAGAAAGCCGCCGGTACCGCCGCAGGCTTCACCGGGCTGTTCGGTTATCTGGGCGGCTCGGTGGCGGCCAGTGCGGCGATGGGCTACACCGTCGACCACTTCGGCTGGGACGGCGGCTTCGTGTTGCTGGTCGGCGCTTGCCTGTTGGCAATGGCCTTCCTTGCCCCGACGCTATGGCACAAGCAAGTCGCCAGTCAGAGCCGTGAAGCGGTCGCCTGATTGCTGGTTGACTGACAGCGCTTGAGCCGCGCCTCCAGATTACGGTCTGGCATGGCGTGGCTGCGCAGGGCGTGTGCGGTCTGCTCGACATAATCGCGAGTGGTGCCGTAACGCCCGCTGGCGCTGGCGAACACCTGGCTCAGCACATGGTCCGGCAGGTTGCCGGCATAGCTGGGCAGGTGCCGCTCCAGCACGAAGCCCAAGGCCTGCACCTGAGTGCCATCTTCGAGCCGGCAGTTGAGCCAGTGCGGCCGGTACGACGGCACCGGCATCTCGCGTTTCCACAAGGCGTACAGCGCGGTATCGAGATTGTCTTCGGGCAGCCGATAGGCGAAGCCGCTGCACGAACCGCCACGGTCCAGACCGAACACCAGTCCGGGCATCTCCGGCGTTCCGCGGTGTTCATGCGACCATAAATAGAGGCCACGATGATAACCGTGCACCCGACCGCGCATTCTCTCGACGGCGGTGCATTCCGGGCGCCAGATCAACGAACCGTAAGCGAACAGCCACACCGGCCCGCCCTTGTGTCGCGCCATGGTCGATTGCATGGAGGCGAGCAATTGCTCGTGGGTCAGCTGCGGCCCGAGTTCGAGCCGCGGAGGGTAAGCCAGGTTGAGAAAAGCGTTTTCAATGGCGCTCATGGCGAATAGCGTTCAGCTCCCCGCGGGTGAAGAATTACTTAATAGAACGCACCGCTGTAACAATAAGGCACATATGTTTTCAGGCAAATTAAGTGCCATGGCATAAAGATTATTTAATTGCCTGATGGATATATAACCTACCGGTATTTATTCAATTCCATAAATACCGATCGGCTATATATGAAGTTATATGAAATCAGGAACGCGGTGCATAAGCGAATACGTCAGCGCGCATTTGATGGGCGTCCATCCCCGCCTCGACCAGCGCGTCGAGGGTGCCGTAAACCATGGCCGGTGAACCGCTGGCGTAGACGTGTAAAGGCTTGAGATCGGCGAAGTCTTCGCATACCGCTTCGTGCAGCATCCCGCAGCGCCCTTCCCAACCGCACTGATCGCTGACGACCTTGTGCAGGAACAGGTTGGGCAGCTTCAACCATTCGTCCCAATGTTCGATCTGGTAGAAATCTTCCGGACGGCGCACGCCCCAATACAGATGCACCGGGTGCTTGAAGCCATTGGCGCGGCAATGTTCGATCAGGCTGTGAATCTGGCCCATGCCGGTGCCGGCGGCGACCAGTACCAACGGACCGTCAGGCAGTTCGGCCAGATGGGTGTCGCCGAACGGCAACTCGACGCGCACCATCGGGTTGCGTTGCAGTTGCTCGATCAGGGTCAGTGCACTGGCTTCGCGCGCCAGCACATGGATTTCCAGATCACGCCCGCCGTGCGGCGCAGAAGCCATGGAGAACGCCGATTTCTCGCCGTTCTCGCGTTCGATCATCAGATACTGCCCGGCGTGATAGCGCGGCGGCTTGCCGGCCGGCGCGCGCAGACGCACACGCCAGGTGTCGCCGCCGACTTCGCGGCATTCGATGACCTGGCACGCCAGGCTGCGCACCGGCAGTTCGCCCAGCGCGAGGACGCCATCCCAGAGCAGCACGCAGTCTTCCAGCGGCTCGGCGATGCAGGTGTAGAACTCGCCACGATCATGGACCTGGCCGTTCTGCTCGACGCGACCTTCGACCAGCAGCGCCGCACACACGTGGCAGTTACCGTTGCGGCAGCTTTGCGGGCAATCAAAACCCAGGCGCCGCGCGCCGTCGAGAATCCGCTCACCGGGCTGTATCTCGAGCACTGCTCCGGAAGGCTGCAGGGTTACACGCATCAATCTATTCCTAACTGATTCCAGATGGCATCGATCCGTTGAGTCACGGCGTCGTCCTTGACGATCACGCGGCCCCACTCGCGGGTGGTTTCGCCCGGCCACTTGTGAGTGGCATCCAGGCCCATCTTCGAGCCCAGGCCGGAAATCGGCGAGGCGAAATCCAGATAGTCGATCGGGGTGTTATCGATCATCACCGTGTCGCGCTTGGGGTCCATGCGCGTGGTGATGGCCCAGATCACATCGTTCCAGTCACGGGCGTTGATATCGTCGTCGGTGACGATAACGAACTTGGTGTACATGAACTGTCGCAAAAACGACCAGACACCGAGCATCACGCGCTTGGCATGCCCCGGATACGACTTTTTCATGGTCACGATGGCCATGCGGTACGAGCAGCCTTCGGGCGGCAGGTAAAAGTCGGTGATCTCCGGGAACTGCTTCTGCAGGATCGGCACGAACACTTCATTCAGCGCCACGCCGAGAATCGCCGGCTCATCCGGCGGCCGGCCGGTGTAGGTGCTGTGGTAGATCGGCTTGATCCGGTGGGTGATGCGTTCGACCGTGAACACCGGGAAGCTGTCGACTTCGTTGTAGTAACCGGTGTGGTCGCCATATGGACCCTCATCGGCCATTTCACCCGGATGGATTACCCCTTCAAGGATGATCTCGGCGGTGGCCGGCACTTGCAGGTCGTTGCCACGGCACTTGACCAGCTCGGTGCGGTTACCGCGCAGCAGACCGGCAAAGGCGTATTCGGAAAGGCTGTCCGGCACTGGCGTGACAGCGCCGAGAATGGTCGCCGGGTCGGCGCCAAGGGCAACGGACACCGGGAACGGTTGGCCCGGATGTTTCTCGCACCATTCGCGGAAATCGAGGGCGCCGCCACGGTGGCTGAGCCAGCGCATGATCACCTTGTTACGGCCGATCACTTGCTGACGGTAGATACCGAGGTTCTGGCGTTCCTTGTTCGGGCCTTTGGTGACGGTCAGGCCCCAAGTGATCAGCGGGCCGACGTCGCCGGGCCAGCAGGTCTGTACCGGCAGCATCGCCAGATCGACATCATCGCCTTCGATGACCACTTCCTGGCACACCGCGTCTTTGACGACTTTCGGCGCCATTGAAATGATCTTGCGGAAAATCGGCAGTTTCGACCACGCGTCCTTCAAACCCTTCGGCGGCTCCGGCTCCTTCAGGAAGGCCAGCAGCTTGCCGATCTCGCGCAGCTCGCTGACCGACTCGGCGCCCATGCCCATGGCCACCCGCTCGGGGGTGCCGAACAGGTTGCCGAGCACCGGAATGTCGTAGCCGGTGGGTTTCTCGAACAGCAGCGCCGGGCCCTTGGCCCGCAGCGTGCGGTCGCACACCTCAGTCATCTCCAGCACCGGCGAGACGGGAATCTGGATGCGTTTCAACTCTCCGCGCTGCTCAAGCTGCTGCACGAAATCCCGAAGATCCTTGAATTTCATTGACGATGGCACCCTCAAAATAGGCGTACATCCTACCTGCTCTGACGGGCAAACAGCAGCCCGTCAGTGCCCGGCGTCGCTCAATGGCGACTGGTGCCCAGCAACATCGGCGCAAACAAAGGGCTCAAACGCGCGCTGCCGGCGTCGGAAAGATGATCGGCATCCTTGTATTGCGAATGGCCGTCGACATCGATCATGCACAGGCCGTCCTTGCACATCAGCGGCGTCGGGTCGATGACATGCACGCCGGAATCGGCAGCGCTCATCGAGCCGAACAGACCGGTGAAAAACTGCTGCCGCGCCAGATGCTCACCCAGCGGCCGCCCCAGTCCTTCGGCCGAGCGGCCAATCCGCGCCAGGCTGGTCAGGCGGCTGATGTAGCTCTTGTGCTGCAACGGCACTTCCTTGAACAGCCAGACCTGCACACCCGCCTCACGCAGTTCGCTGACTTGCGCCTTGATCGCCGCCGCCATGCGTTGCTCCGATCGCGCCACATTACGCGAAGGATCGAGCAGGAACTGCTTGTCGCCGTCGCCGTCCTCACGCCCGTAAACGTACAGACTCCAGTTCGCCGCCAGCACCACATCCTTGATGCCCAGATCACGGACCAGTTGCATGTTGCGCTGATTGAATTGCTTGCACTGTGCACGCAAGGCATCGTCAATGATCGGCGGGCACCCGGTCAGGCTGTACAGCCACACGGGCTGACCGTCACGCTGGCTATTGCCTTCAATGGCCGGCAGCAGCGCGGCCGTATGACTGTCGCCCCAGAACATCTTGGTCGGCGCGATCTGCTGATCGCCGCCCACGCGACAGGCCTTGTCCAGGGTCTTGTCCTTGCTCATGTGCATGCACTTCATTTGCCCGGCGTTCCACTCCTGGGATTGCGCATACTCAAGTGCCTTGCCGCTCAGACGTTGCGGCACGCCGTCGGCCGAACGGATGGCCGAGCCAACCACCGCCAGGGCGGTGATGGACACCAGGCCACCGACCAGCACCGAGTTCCGGCTGGCAAACACACGTTTCTCGCGAAACGGCAGCTCGACAAAACGCAGACTCAGCCACGCCAACGCCACGGCCAGGGCGATCCAGCCAAGCGCTTCAAGCGGCTGAATGCCATCGATCGAGATCGCGTTGGCATACACATAAATCGGCCAGTGCCACAAATACAACGAGTACGACAGCAGACCGATCCACACCATCGGCCGCAGGCTCAACAACTGGCCGGCCAGTGTCGGACCGCGTGCGCCCGACCAGATCAATGCCGTCGTACCGAGCACCGGCAGCAAGGCTGCCCAGCCCGGGAACACCGTGGACTTGTCAAAGGTGAAGACCGCCAGCAGCACCGCCGCCAGTCCGGCCAGGCCGACCGTCTGCCGGACCCAAAGCCGCGGCGCGTGTTTGGCCGCCGGCATTACCGCGAGCATGGCGCCGCAGAGCAATTCCCAGGCGCGGGTCGGCAGGGAGAAGAAGGCGAATTCCGGGCGACGCTCGATGTAGACGATGTTCAGCCCGAACGACACCAGCAGCACCGCGAACAGCATCCAGCGCCAATGCCGGACATAGCGCATCAACAGCACCATCATCAGCGGGAAGAAGATGTAGTACTGCTCTTCCACGGCCAGCGACCAGGTATGCAATAAGGGTTTGAGATCGGAGGCCGGTTCGAAGTAGCCGTCCTCGCGCATGAACAGGATGTTGGAAATGAACAGCGACTGGTAACGGATTGTCCGCCCCAGATCGGACAGGTCCTTGGCGGTCAGCAACAACCAGCCCAGCGCCAGCGTCACCACCACGACCACGGTCAACGCTGGAAGAATACGCCGGGCGCGACGGCCCCAGAAATCGAGGAAGCTGAAGCGCTGGGCACTGATTTCACGGAACAGGATCGAGGTGATCAGAAACCCGGAAATGACGAAAAAAACGTCGACGCCGACAAAGCCGCCGCTGAATGTATTGAATCCGAAATGAAACAGCACAACGGGAAGAACCGCGAGTGCGCGTAAACCGTCGATGTCACGGCGATTGCCAAACGTGTGCATGAAAAACCTTACCTGTTCTGGATACAAAATCCCTTGAAGGCGCGAAGTTATCAGTCGGGCAAACTTCAATCCAGATACAAATAAATCGCGGGCAAAAAAAAGCGCCCCTTACGGAGCGCTCCTTGCAACGGCTTGCGTGTTACTTGCGTTTCATCGACAAGAAGAACTCGTCGTTGGTCTTGGTCGTTTTCAGCTTGTCGACCAGGAACTCGATGGCGGCGACTTCGTCCATCGGGTGCAGCAGCTTGCGCAGGATCCACATGCGCTGCAGTTCGTCGTCGGCGGTCAGCAACTCTTCACGGCGGGTGCCGGAGCGGTTGATGTTGATTGCCGGGAACACACGCTTTTCAGCGATCTTGCGATCCAGCGGCAGTTCCATGTTGCCGGTACCCTTGAACTCTTCGTAGATCACTTCGTCCATCTTCGAGCCGGTTTCAACCAGCGCGGTGGCGATAATGGTCAGCGAGCCGCCTTCTTCGATGTTACGCGCGGCACCGAAGAAACGCTTCGGCTTCTCCAGCGCGTGGGCATCGACACCACCGGTCAGAACCTTGCCGGAGCTCGGGATCACGGTGTTGTAGGCACGGGCCAGACGGGTGATGGAGTCGAGCAGGATCACTACGTCTTTCTTGTGTTCAACCAGGCGCTTGGCCTTCTCGATCACCATTTCGGCAACCTGGACGTGACGGGTCGGCGGCTCGTCGAACGTCGAGGCAACCACTTCGCCGCGCACGGTGCGCTGCATTTCGGTCACTTCTTCCGGACGTTCGTCGATCAGCAGCACGATCAGGTGCACTTCAGGATTGTTACGCGCGATGTTCGCCGCGATGTTCTGCAGCATGATCGTCTTACCGGCTTTCGGCGGTGCCACGATCAGACCACGCTGGCCCTTGCCGATCGGCGCGCACAGGTCGATCACCCGACCGGTCAGGTCTTCGGTGGAACCGTTGCCGGCTTCCATCTTCATGCGCACGGTCGGGAACAGCGGGGTCAGGTTCTCGAAGAGAATCTTGTTTTTCGCGTTCTCCGGACGATCGAAGTTGATCGTGTCGACCTTGAGCAGTGCGAAATACCGCTCGCCTTCCTTCGGAGGGCGGATCTTGCCAACGATGGTGTCACCGGTGCGCAAGTTGAAGCGGCGGATCTGGCTCGGCGAGACGTAGATATCGTCCGGGCCGGCCAGGTAGGAAGCGTCTGCGGAGCGCAGGAAGCCGAAGCCGTCCTGGAGAATCTCCAGCACGCCATCACCGGAGATTTCCTCGCCGCTTTTCGCGTGTTTTTTCAGCAGGGAGAAAATCACGTCCTGCTTGCGCGAACGGGCCATATTTTCTATGCCCATCTGTTCGGCTAATTCGAGCAGTTCGGTAATCGGCTTTTGCTTGAGTTCAGTCAGATTCATATAGGAATGACGTAATCATTTATGGAGGGGGGAAATTAAGCTTTTGGCTTAATGAGGCCGCGCCGCGGAGAAGGCGACAGGATCGCGAACTAATTCGAAAAGGAGTGCGTCGGCGACGGCTAGCAGGGGGCAGTGGAGAAACCAGTGCGGGGCCGAATGTACCATCTGAGTTTCGGAGCGTCTAGCCCTGAATACGCAAAAAGCCCCGCGATTTGCGGGGCTTTTTTTTAACGTTTACCGCGACGCTTAGATGTTGGCGTCGAGGAAAGCCGCCAGCTGCGACTTCGACAGTGCGCCGACCTTGGTCGCTTCAACGTTGCCGTTCTTGAACAGCATCAGCGTCGGGATACCACGCACGCCGTGCTTGGCCGGGGTTTCCTGGTTTTCGTCGATGTTCAGTTTGGCGACGGTCAGCTTGCCCTTGTAGGTCTCGGCAATCTCGTCCAGAACCGGTGCGATCATTTTGCAAGGGCCGCACCATTCAGCCCAGTAGTCGACCAGGACAGCGCCTTCGGCCTTGAGTACGTCGGCTTCGAAGCTAGCGTCGCTAACGTGTTTGATCAGATCGCTGCTCATGGAATTCTCCAGGTTGTAAGCAAAAAAACGTGGCCCATCATAGCCGCCCTTCCCGTGTTCAGGAAGCCGCAGTTGATTGAGTCTTGCTATGGTGACTGATGAGTTTGGGTATGGTTCAAGTCAGCCGGCGGCGGGGGCGATGAACGCGATTCCAGTGCGCAGGGCCGCGTTGCGCACATGTTCCTGCATGGCTTTTTGCGCCGCAGCCGACGCGCGGCGGGCCAGGGCACGGAGGATCTTGCGGTGTTCCTGCCAGGTTTCCATGGCCCGCTCGGCGCGGATGAACGGTAGTTTCTGGCTCTCGAGAAAGATCTCGGCGCTGGCCGTGAGGATGCTCAGCATCGCCTGATTGCCGCTGGCCAGCAGGATCCGTCGATGAAATTCGAAGTCGAGTTTTGCCGCCGCTTCGAAATCGCCGATGCGCAATTGCTCACGCATCGCCGCAACGTTGTCCTCCAGCGCATCCAGGTCGAACGTGCTCAGCGTCACCGCCGCCAGCCCCGCCGCAAACCCTTCCAGCGCATAGCGCAACTGAAAGATGTCCAGCGGCGAGGCCTGCGCCGCAAAGGCCCATCCCGGTGCGCTGTCGCCATTGGCCAGTTCCACCGGCGCCTGCACGAACACCCCTTTGCCCGGCTGGATGCTGACCACGCCCAGCGCACTCAGCGATGACAGTGCTTCACGCAACGACGCGCGGCTGACACCCAGCTGCAGGGCCAGATCCCGTTGTGACGGCAAGGCATCGCCGGCGCCGAAGCCCTGTTCGGTGATCAGTTTGCGGATCGCTTGCAGCGCCACTTCGGGTACTGCACGGGAAATCGAGTTCATGGTTTTTCGGACGCGCCAGGGTCAATGTGCGGCTAGTTGTAAAGCTATTCGGCGGGCCCGGCAAGTCGTGCCCCAGTGGGGTTCGGTGCGCATCACTGATGCGCCATCGAGGTGCGAAAAACATCCTGACTGTTCAGACCAGTAAGACCGAACGAAGCCGCTGAAACTGCGGCCTGGCGCAATGAAAGCGCAGTCTT
This sequence comes from Pseudomonas granadensis, assembly GCF_900105485.1. Taxonomy (GTDB): domain Bacteria; phylum Pseudomonadota; class Gammaproteobacteria; order Pseudomonadales; family Pseudomonadaceae; genus Aquipseudomonas; species Aquipseudomonas granadensis. The sequence continues at coordinate 5,311,546 of NZ_LT629778.1, forward strand.
GGCACGGCCCATGCTCTGTCCGATCGCAGAAATCACTTCCCGCCGATCCGGAGATTGTCCATGACCCAGCGTTACAGCGCCCTCCTCGCTTCCCTGTTTGCCGGCCTGCTGCTGTGCCAGGCTCCCGCTCACGCCGACGGTCTGGACGACGTGGTCAAACGCGGCACGCTGAAAGTCGCCGTGCCGCAGGACTTCCCGCCGTTCGGTTCGGTCGGCCCGGACATGAAACCCCGTGGCCTGGACATCGACACCGCGAAACTGCTGGCCGACCAGCTCAAGGTCAAACTTGAGCTGACCCCGGTCAACAGCACCAACCGCATTCCGTTCCTGACCACTGGCAAGGTCGATCTGGTGATCTCCAGCCTCGGCAAGAACCCCGAGCGCGAGAAAGTCATCGACTTCTCCCGCGCCTACGCCCCCTTCTACCTCGCCGTGTTTGGCCCGCCAGATGCTGCAATCAGCAGCCTCGACGACCTCAAAGGCAAAACCATCAGCGTCACCCGTGGCGCCATCGAAGACATCGAGCTGAGCAAAGTCGCCCCCGAAGGTGTGACCATCAAGCGCTTTGAAGACAACAACTCGACCATCGCCGCTTACCTCGCAGGGCAAGTCGACCTGATCGCCAGCGGCAACGTGGTGATGGTCGCCATCAGCGAGAAGAACCCGAAACGCGTGCCGGCGCTGAAAGTGAAGCTCAAGGATTCGCCGGTGTATGTCGGCGTGAACAAGAACGAAGCCGCACTGCTGGCCAAGGTCAACGACATCCTGACCACCGCCAAGGCTGACGGCGCGCTGGAAAAGAATGCGCAGACCTGGTTGAAAGAACCGCTGCCGGCCGATCTCTGATCGACGACGCGGGAGACTTTCATGGCTTATCAGTTCGATTTCTTGCCGGTGGTGGAAAACACCGACCTGCTGCTACGCGGGGCGCTGTTCACGCTTGAGCTGACCGCCATTGGCGCGGTGCTCGGGGTGGGCGTCGGAATTGTCGGGGCGCTGGTGCGGGCGTGGAATATCCGCCCGTTCGCGGCAATCTTCGGCGTCTACGTCGAGTTGATTCGCAACACGCCGTTTCTGGTGCAGTTGTTTTTCATCTTCTTCGGTTTGCCGTCGCTCGGCGTGCAGATTTCCGAGTGGCAGGCTGCCGTGCTGGCGATGGTGATCAACCTTGGCGCTTATTCGACCGAGATCATCCGCGCCGGCATCCAGGCGATTCCGCGCGGCCAACTGGAAGCGGCCGCGGCGCTGGCGATGAGTCGGTTCGAAGCGTTTCGGCATGTGGTGCTGCTGCCGGCGTTGGGCAAGGTCTGGCCGGCGCTGAGCAGCCAGATCATCATCGTCATGCTCGGTTCGGCGGTGTGTTCGCAGATCGCCACCGAAGAGCTGAGCTTCGCCGCCAACTTCATTCAGTCGCGCAACTTCCGCGCCTTTGAAACCTATGCGCTGACCACGCTGATCTACCTGTGCATGGCGCTGCTTATCCGCCAATTGCTCAACTGGATTGGTCGGCGCTATATCAGCAGGAGCCGGGCATGAGCGACTTCACCTTCTGGGACATCCTGCGCAACCTGCTGACCGGCCTGCAATGGACGCTGGCGCTGTCGCTGGTGGCGTTCATTGGCGGCGGCATCGTCGGGCTGCTGATCCTGATCATGCGCATCTCGAAAAACTCGTTGCCGAGCAGCATTGCCCGCACCTGGATCGAGCTGTTTCAGGGCACGCCGCTGTTGATGCAGCTGTTTCTGGTGTTTTTCGGCGTGGCGCTGGCCGGGGTCGAAATCTCGCCGTGGATGGCCGCTGCGATTGCCCTGACCTTGTTCACCAGCGCCTATCTGGCGGAGATCTGGCGCGGTTGCGTCGAGTCGATCCCGAATGGCCAGTGGGAAGCCTCGGCGAGCCTGGCGCTCAATCCGCTGGAGCAATTGCGTTATGTGATCCTGCCGCAAGCGCTGCGCATCGCCGTGGCGCCGACCGTGGGCTTCTCGGTGCAGGTGGTCAAAGGCACCGCGGTGACTTCGATCATCGGTTTCACCGAGCTGACCAAGACCGGCGGCATGCTCGCCAATGCCACGTTCGAACCGTTCATGGTCTACGGCCTCGTCGCCCTCGGCTATTTCCTCCTCTGCTACCCCTTGTCCCTCAGTGCGCGCTACCTGGAAAGGAGACTGCATGCCTCTGCTTAGAATTTCCGCCCTGCATAAATACTACGGCGATCACCACGTTCTCAAAGGCATCGACCTCAGCGTCGAGGAAGGCCAGGTGGTGGCGATCATCGGCCGCAGCGGCTCGGGCAAATCGACCCTGTTGCGCACGCTCAATGGGCTGGAGTCGATTAACGACGGGGTGATCGAAGTCGATGGCGAATACCTCGACGCCGCCCGCGCCGACCTGCGCAGCCTGCGGCAGAAAGTCGGCATGGTGTTTCAGCAGTTCAACCTGTTCCCGCACCTGACCGTGGGCGAAAACGTCATGCTCGCGCCGCAAGTGGTGCAAAAAGTCCCGAAGGCCAAAGCGGCCGAGCTGGCGCGCGAGATGCTCGAGCGAGTCGGCCTGAGCGAGAAATTCGATGCCTTCCCGGATCGGCTGTCCGGCGGCCAGCAGCAACGCGTGGCGATCGCCCGGGCCCTGGCGATGTCGCCGAAGGTGTTGCTGTGCGACGAGATCACCTCGGCGCTCGACCCGGAACTGGTCAACGAAGTGCTCGCCGTGGTCCGGCAACTGGCCAAGGAAGGCATGACACTGATCATGGTCACCCACGAAATGCGCTTCGCCCGCGAAGTCGGCGACAAACTGGTGTTCATGCACCACGGCAAGGTGCATGAAGTGGGCGATCCGAAGGTGTTGTTTGCCAACCCGCAGACGGCGGAGCTGGCGAATTTCATTGGCACCGTTGAAGCAACTGCCTGAAAAATCTCTAGCGCCTTCAAGGCCCTCATCGCCAGCAGGCTGGCTCCCACAGGGAATGCATTCCAATCGGGGATCAAAGAAAACCCCAAGCGGTACGCATTTACCTGTGGGAGCTAGCCCTGCTAGCGATTGACCGCGCAGCGGTCACCGGACTTTCTGCGCGGGATCAACGGTTTGCGCCGTGCGCGTTGGCGTCAGCGTTTGATCGTGGCACGATGGCGGGGTTATCGACCGAGACTCCCTGATCATGCCGCAATCCCAAGCCAAGAATCTGTCCCTGATCGCCGCAATCGACCTGGGCTCCAACAGCTTTCACATGGTCGTGGCCAAGGCCCAGAACGGCGAGATCCGTATTCTCGAGCGTCTCGGCGAAAAGGTACAACTGGCCGCCGGCATCGACGATGCGCGCCAGCTCAACGAAGAATCGATGCAGCGCGGTCTCGACTGCCTCAAGCGCTTCGCCCAGCTGATCAACGGCATGCCGCTGGGCGCCGTGCGCATCGTCGGCACCAACGCCCTGCGCGAAGCACGCAACCGGATCGAGTTCATTCACCGCGCTGAAGAAATCCTCGGCCATCCGGTAGAAGTCATCTCTGGCCGTGAAGAAGCGCGCCTGATCTACCTGGGCGTGTCACACACCCTCGCCGATACGCCGGGCAAACGTCTGGTCGCCGACATCGGCGGCGGCAGTACCGAATTCATCATTGGCCAGCGCTTCGAGCCACTGCTGCGCGAAAGCCTGCAGATGGGCTGCGTCAGCTTCACCCAGCGCTATTTCAAGGACGGCAAGATCACCCCGGCCCGTTACGCTCAGGCGTACACCGCGGCGCGGCTGGAGATCATGAGCATCGAGCATGCCCTGCACCGCCTGACCTGGGATGAAGCGATCGGCTCCTCGGGCACCATCCGCGCCATCGGTCTGGCGCTGAAGGCCGGCGGCCACGGCACCGGTGAAGTCAACGCCGAAGGCCTGGCCTGGCTCAAGCGCCGCCTGTTCAAGCTTGGCGATGTCGACAAGATCGATTTCGAAGGCATCAAACCCGACCGCCGTGCAATCTTCCCGGCCGGCCTGGCGATTCTCGAAGCGATCTTCGACGCCCTCGAACTGCAACGCATGGATCACTGCGAAGGCGCACTGCGCGAAGGCGTACTCTATGACCTGCTCGGCCGCCATCACCACGAAGACGTGCGCGAACGCACCCTGACTTCGCTGATGGAACGCTACCATGTCGACCTCAAGCAAGCGGCGCGGGTCGAGCGCAAAGCCTTGCACGCGTTCGATCAGGTCGCGGCAGACTGGGAGCTGGACGACGGTATCTGGCGCGAATTGCTGGGCTGGGCGGCGAAAGTCCATGAAGTCGGCCTCGATATCGCTCACTACCATTACCACAAGCACGGCGCCTACCTGATCGAGCACTCCGACCTCGCCGGGTTCTCCCGCGAAGACCAGCAAATGCTCGCCCTGCTGGTACGTGGCCATCGGCGCAATATTCCCAAGGACAAGTTCGCCGAATTCGGTGACGACGGCATCAAGCTGATTCGCCTGTGCGTGCTGCTGCGTTTTGCCATTCTGTTCCACCATATTCGCGGCACGCAGGCGATGCCGCAGGTGGTGCTGCATGCCAATGGCGACAGCCTTGATGTGGAATTCCCGGAGAACTGGCTGGATGAAAACCAGCTGACCCAGGCGGATTTCGGGCTCGAGGCGGAGTGGCTGACGCGGGTGGGGATTGTGTTGACGGTTCACTGAGTTAAATTGCAGGCGCAAAAAAGGCGATCCGTTGGGATCGCCTTTTTTATTGGCTGCACGGCTGGATTTTGGTGGTGCGCTTTGGATCGATCCCCCTCACCCCAGCCCTCTCCCCCAAAGGGGTAGAGGGGGAAAGGGAGCCGACCGCATGCAGTTCAAAACCTGAGTTCGACTCGATATTTCAGGTCGGCGTAACTAGTCCAGCCAACGCGGTCGGTCCCCTCTCCCTCTGGGAAAGGGTTAGGGTGAGGGGCTTGTGGCTTTCAGAGCCTCAACTGCTCACCGGCAAAATCGGACTGCCCAACCGCTCCAGCAACGTCGCCTGCGCACTGCGCGGGTTCTGGTTGCCGGTCGGCGTGTTGCGGATATAGCGGCCGTCCGACTGCAAGCTCCAGCTGTGGGTATTGTCGGTCAAATACAACTCCAGCTCTTTCTTCACGCGGGTCAGCAGCTTTTTGCCTTCCACCGGGAAGCAAGTCTCGACGCGCTTGTCGAGGTTGCGCTCCATCCAGTCGGCGCTGGAGAGGAACATCTGTTCATCGCCGCCGTTGAGGAAGTAGAACACCCGCGTGTGCTCGAGGAAGCGGCCGATGATCGAGCGCACGTGGATGTTGTGCGAGACCCCGGCAATGCCTGGCCGCAGGCAGCACATGCCGCGCACCACCAGGTCGATGCGCACACCCGACTGGCTGGCCTTGTACAGCGCGCGGATGATCTTCGGATCGGTCAGCGAGTTGAACTTGGCGATGATGTGCGCCGGTTTGCCGTCGAGGGCAAATTGCGTCTCGCGGGCGATCATGTCGAGCATGCCTTTCTTCAGGGTGAACGGCGCATGCAGAAGCTTTTTCATGCGCAGGGTCTTACCCATGCCGATCAACTGGCTGAACAGTTTGCCGACGTCTTCGCACAAGGCGTCGTCGGAAGTCAGCAGGCTGTAGTCGGTGTACAGACGGGCGTTGCCGGCGTGGTAGTTACCGGTGCCGAGGTGCGCGTAGCGGACGATTTCGCCAGCCTCGCGGCGCAGGATCAGCATCATCTTGGCGTGGGTCTTGAAGCCGACCACGCCGTAGATCACCACCGCACCGGCCGCTTGCAGACGACTGGCCAGTTGCAGGTTGGACTCTTCGTCAAACCGCGCACGCAACTCGATCACCGCAGTGACTTCCTTGCCATTACGCGCGGCGTCGACCAGCGCATCGACGATCTCCGAGTTGGCGCCGGAGCGGTACAGCGTCTGGCGTACGGCGAGCACATGCGGGTCTTTCGCGGCCTGACGCAGCAAGTCGACCACCGGCGTGAACGACTCGAAAGGGTGCAGCAGGAGGATGTCCTGCTTGCTGACCACGCTGAAGATGTTTTCGCTGTTCTGCAGCAGTTTCGGGATCTGCGGAGTGAACGGCGTGTATTGCAGCTCCGGGTGGCTGTCGAGACCGGTAATGCTGAACAGACGCGTCAGGTTGACCGGGCCGTTGACCTGATACAGCTCGGTCTCGCTCAGGTTGAACTGCTTGAGCAAGTAGTCCGAGAGGTGTTTCGGGCAGGTGTCGGCAACTTCCAGACGCACCGCATCGCCATAACGTCGTGAGAACAACTCGCCGCGCAGCGCGCGGGCCAGGTCTTCGACGTCTTCGGAGTCGAGCGCCAGGTCGGCGTTTCGAGTCAGGCGGAACTGGTAGCAGCCTTTTACTTTCATGCCCTGGAACAGGTCATCAGCGTGCGCATGAATCATCGACGACAGGAACACATAGTTGTCGCCAGCTCCGCCGACTTCTTCCGGCACCTTGATGATCCGTGGCAGCAGGCGCGGCGCCGGGATGATCGCCAGGCCGGAGTCGCGACCGAAGGCGTCGATACCTTCGAGCTCGACGATGAAGTTCAGGCTCTTGTTCACCAGCAACGGGAACGGGTGCGTCGGGTCGAGGCCGATCGGGGTGATGATCGGCGCGATCTCGTCGCGGAAGTAACGGCGCACCCAGGTTTTGAGCTTGGTGGTCCAGTTACGCCGACGGATAAAGCGCACCTGATGCTTTTCCAGCTCCGGCAACAGGATGTCGTTAAGGATCGCGTATTGGCGGTCAACATGACCGTGAACCAGTTCGCTGATCCGCGCCAGCGCCTGATGCGGCTGCAGGCCATCGGCGCCGGCCTGTTCACGGGCGAAGGTGATCTGCTTTTTCAGCCCGGCGACGCGGATCTCGAAGAATTCGTCGAGGTTGCTGGAGAAGATCAGCAGAAACTTCAGCCGCTCCAGCAACGGGTAGGACTCGTCCAGCGCCTGTTCCAGCACGCGGATGTTGAATTGCAGTTGTGAGAGCTCGCGGTGGATGTACAGGCTGCTGTCATCCAGGCCGGGGATGGCGATCGCCGGCACCGCCACTGCGGGTTCGGCGACCGGCGCGGGTGGCGCAGGCTCGAGTTCCGGCGGGGTCTCGGCGATCTGCTCGACCACCGGCTGAGCTTCTTTTACGGCAACTTCAGTGAGTCCTTCGGTATTCATCGCATGTTCCTGGGAGGGCTATTTTTGCTCTCGTAACAATTGAGCGGCACGAACGGCAAAGTAAGTCAGGATGCCATCTGCGCCGGCACGTTTAAAGGCGGTCAGTGATTCAAGAATCACCGCTTCGCTCAACCAGCCATTCTGAATGGCGGCCATGTGCATGGCGTACTCGCCACTGACCTGATAGACGAAGGTCGGCACCTTGAAGGCATCTTTGACCCGAAAAAGAATGTCCAGGTACGGCATGCCCGGCTTGACCATGACCATGTCCGCGCCTTCGGCCAGGTCCGCACCGACTTCGTGCAGCGCTTCGTCGCTGTTGGCCGGGTCCATCTGGTAGGACGCCTTGTTGGCTTTGCCGAGGTTGCTGGCCGACCCGACCGCATCGCGGAACGGGCCGTAGTAGGCGCTGGCGTACTTGGCCGAATAGGCCATGATCCGCACGTTGACGTGGCCGGCGATTTCCAGCGCTTCACGAATGGCCTGAATGCGCCCGTCCATCATGTCCGACGGCGCCACCACTTGCGCACCGGCTTCGGCATGGGACAGCGCCTGGCGGACCAGTGCATCGACGGTGATGTCGTTCTGCACGTAGCCGTCTTCGTCGAGGATGCCGTCCTGGCCGTGAGTGGTGAACGGATCCAGCGCCACATCGGTGATGACGCCCAGCTCCGGAAAACGCTGACGCAGAGCGCGGGTCGCGCGTTGGGCAATGCCTTGCGGGTTCCACGCTTCGGCAGCGTCGAGGGATTTCAGTTCCGGCGGGGTGACCGGGAACAGCGCCAGTGCCGGAATCCCCAGCTTAACCCACTTGGCCGCTTCTTCGAGCAGCAAGTCGATCGTCAGCCGCTCCACGCCCGGCATCGACGTTACGGCTTCGCGGCGGTTTTCGCCGTCGAGCACGAACACCGGCAGGATCAGGTCATCGACTGTCAGTACATTTTCCCGCACCAGCCGACGCGAAAAATCATCACGGCGGTTGCGACGCAGACGGGTAGCAGGGAACAGGCGATTGGCGGGGGTAAAGCTCACGGCGGACTCCTGAGCCCGGGCAAAACGGGCGAGCGTGACAGTTATAGACGGCCATTATGACCAACAGATGACAGTTATGTGTGCCCCTTGTCACGTAGCCGCATTCCATTGTCAGCGTAGGAAATGTTCACGTCGAGACACATTTGGACACTTTCATGAATGTGTCCGAAGGGTTAGGCTGCGCGTTCATTTCGCCAGCACCCAGACAATGCTCCAACAATTTCTGCACGACTTTGGCTACTTTGCCTTGTTTCTCGGCACGTTTTTCGAAGGCGAAACCATCCTGGTGCTCGCAGGCTTCCTCGCGTTCCGCGGATACATGGACATCAACCTGGTGGTGGTCGTGGCCTTTTGCGGCAGTTATGCCGGCGATCAGCTGTGGTACTTCCTCGGTCGCAAGCACGGGCGCAAATTGCTCGCGCGCAAACCACGCTGGCAGCTGATGGGCGACCGTGCGCTGGAGCATATCCGCAAGCATCCGGATATCTGGGTCCTGAGTTTCCGCTTTGTCTATGGCCTGCGCACGGTGATGCCGGTGGCGATCGGTCTGTCAGGTTATCCGCCGGGACGTTACCTGCTGCTCAACGGCATTGGCGCCGCGATCTGGGCCACGGCACTGGCAGCGGCCGCGTATCACTTCGGTGCAGTGCTCGAAGGCATGCTCGGCAGTATCAAGAAGTACGAGCTGTGGGTGCTCGGCGCCCTGCTGATCCTCGGCCTCGGGCTGTGGCTGCGCCGGCGCTTCAAGAACGCGCGCCTGGCCAGGCAGATTTATCAGGACGAGCAACTGGCCAAAGCCGCCGAGGCCGAACAGTTGCGCAACGCCGAAGCCTCCGGCCCCGCCGAACCCAAGACCCCGACCGAGTAAAGCGCCGCACGCTCTCATGCCTGCGGCCGTGCCCGGTGCGCCGGGTCTTCACGCCCTACTGTTTCCCCTCCCGGCACGCTTGCGTCGCCCGCAAAAAATGAACACCCCGCCGCCGTTGCGATCCATGAAGAGAGGGTTCTGTGCCCGATACCGCCGCCCGTTGCGCCTATGGCAACGCGCGACGATTTAGTGGACATTGAGCGCCATGAATCTGGAGAGAAACCCATGAGCAAAAAAGTTGCAGTGATCCTGTCCGGCAGTGGCGTGTATGACGGCGCCGAGATCCAGGAAAGCGTGATTACCCTGCTGCGCCTCGATCAGCGCGGCGCGCAGGTGCAGTGCTTCGCGCCGAACATCGCGCAATTGCATGTGATCAATCACCTCACCGGCGAGGAAATGCCCGAGTCGCGCAATGTGCTGGTGGAATCGGCGCGCATTGCCCGTGGCAACGTCAAGGACATCCGCGACGCCGACGTCGAGGAGTTCGACGCGCTGATCGTGCCGGGCGGTTTCGGTGCGGCGAAAAATCTCTCGAATTTCGCCATCGAAGGCGCTGGTTGCAGCGTACAGCCTGAAGTACTGGCGCTGGCCGAGGCGTTTGCCGAAGCGGGCAAACCGGTCGGCCTGATCTGCATTTCCCCGGCGCTGGCAGCAAAAATCTACGGCCCCGGCGTGACCTGCACCATCGGCAACGATGCCGACACCGCCGCGGCCATGAGCAAAATGGGCGCGACCCACGAAGAGTGCGCGGTGACCGAGATCGTCGAAGACAAGGCGCGCAAACTCGTCACCACCCCAGCCTACATGCTGGCGCAGACCATCAGTGAAGCGGCGTCGGGCATCAACAAACTGGTCGACCGCGTGCTCGAGCTGACCCACGAGAACGACGCCTGATCCGCTCTTTCACCTGATCGTTCCCACGCTCCGCGTGGGAATGCATTCAGGGACGCTCCGCGTTCCGGCCTCACCACAGATGTATGACCAATAGCAGCGGACGCAGAGCGTCCAAGGCTGCATTTCCACGCAGAGCGTGGGAACGATCATCAACCGGCGGCGCGGGTCAGTCGTGTGAGAATCCGGTCCAGCGCATTGGCAAACGCCTGCTTCTCCCGCTCGCCGAACGGCGCCGGGCCGCCACTGACCTGCCCCTGCTCACGCAAATCGGTAAACAGGTTGCGCACCGCCAGGCGCTCGCCCATGTTCTGCGCATCGAACTCCTTGCCGCGCGGATCCAGCGCCGCCACGCCTTTCTTCACCAAGCGGTCGGCCAGCGGGATATCGCTGCAGATCACCAGCTCACCGGGCACCGCGTGCTCGACCAGATAATCATCCGCCGCATCCGGCCCGCTCGGCACCACGATCAGTTTGACGATCGCCAGCCCCGGCTTTGTCTGCGGTTGCCCAGCCACCAGCACCACCTCGAACTGGCGCTTGAGGGCGAACTTCACCACCAGATCCTTCGCCGCCCGCGGGCAGGCGTCGGCATCGATCCAGACACGCATTTTCTTTCTCCAAAAACGAACAGGCTCGCTCCCCACAGGATACACACCGATCCAAGGAGCGAGCCTGCTCGCGAAGTGAGCGCCAGCGAATGCTGGTTAAACGGCGACGCGGCGCTTCTCCGCCACCCAACTACGCCCGTACAGCACCACAATCGCCAGAATCGCCACGACCTGCGCCGTCAGTGAATAGGCATCGGCATGGATACCCAGCCAGTCGAATTCAAAGAACGCCACTGGCCGCGTGCCGAAGATCCCGGCCTCTTGCAACGCTTTCACGCCATGCCCGGCAAACACCACCGACAACGCGCACAGCAGCGCCGCGTTGATGCTGAAGAACAACGTCAGCGGCAATTTCGCCGAACCACGCAGGATCACCCACGCCAGACCGACCAGCAGCACCAGCGCCGTCGCCCCGCCCGCCAACACCGCGTTGTGCCCGGCAGGTCCGGCCTGCAACCACAGGGTTTCGTAAAACAGGATCACTTCGAACAGCTCGCGATACACCGAGAAGAACGCGAGGATTGCGAAGCCGAAACGCCCGCCACCGCCGACCAGACTGCTCTTGATGTAATCCTGCCAGGCGGCCGCATGCCGGCGATCGTGCATCCACACGCCGAGCCACAACACCATGACACTGGCGAACAGGGCCGTCGCGCCTTCTAGCAATTCACGCTGCGAACCGCTGACATCGATCACATAAGCCGCCAGCGCCCAGGTGCCCAGACCGGCCAGCAATGCCAGGCCCCAGCCGACGTTGACGCTGCGCACTGCCGATTGCTGCCCGGTGTTACGCAGGAACGCGAGGATGGCCGCCAGCACCAGAATCGCTTCCAGGCCTTCGCGCAGCAGAATCAGCAGCCCGGAGATGTAGCTCAGCGACCAGCTCAGGCCATCGCTGCCCAACAGACCAGCCGACTCCTTGAGTTTGGCCTTGGCCGCGTCCAGACGTTGCTCGGCCTGCTCGACCGGCAGGCCGTCCTGTAAGGATTGCCGATACGCCATCAGCGATTTTTCGGTGTCCTTGCGCACGTTGGCGTCGACATTATCCAGCGAGCTTTCGACCAGCTCGAAGCCTTCCAGATACGCCGCCACCGAAAGGTCGTACGCCTGATCGTGCTCACCGGCGCGGTAGGCCGCCAGACTCTTGTCCAGAGTAGCGGCGGTGTAGTCGAGCAACTGCGCCGGGCCACGCTTGACCTGCGGCGGTTGCGCCCGTTGTGCACGGAATGTCGCCGCAGCTTGCGGACCTTCGGCGGCCTGCACTTCGGCCGGGGTCTGGCGGGCCAGATCGGCAATGTTGTAGGTCTTGTCGGCTTTCGCAGCCGTGGCGTTGGCACTGAAACCGGCGATATAGGTCGCCAGATCCCAGCGCTGCCGATCGTCGAGCTGATCGGCAAACGCCGGCATATCGGTACCTTCGACGCCTTGGCCGAGGGTGTTGTAGATGGCGTACAGACTCAGGTGATCGATCCGCGCCGCATCGCGCAGATTCGCTGGCGCCGGCGACATGCCGAGCGCGGCCGGGCCGTCACCGGCACCGCTGTCGCCGTGGCACACCGAGCAATGCTGCGCATACAACGGTGCGCCACGGGTTGGATCAGGGGTGATGATCGGGGCTTGGCTGACTTCGTACGCCACCGCCAGTTGCGCGCCTAATTGCCGCGCCTGCCGCGCCACCTCGGCACCGTCCTGCCTGGCGCTGATCGCAGTGTGCAAGGCGCTGACGCCTTGCTCCAGTGCGGCTTTTTCCGGTTTGGCCGGCATGTCGGCAATCAACCCTTGCAGCGCCTGGGTGAATTCCAGTTGCTCGCGGTACTCAGCGTCGTCGACGACCTTTCCCGCCTCGACCGTTGGCGGGTAATCCGCGCTGATGTAATCGAGCAGGTGCAACGCCTGCGGCGCGCCTTCCACGGTATCGGCCAGCAGCGGCAGGCTGCTCAGGGCAAACAACGGGAACAGCAGCCAGGCCAGCAATCGGGACGAGGCAGTCATGAACGAATCTCAAATGGAAATGCGAAGTTACATATTGTTCACTTCGCAGACGTTTCACTCAAGCTTTGTCGGCGTTTCGCTTTGATTGCCAGGAAATTTCCGGAAGACGGCAGCAACGGTTATCCGCGAGTATTGCCGCATTGCCCACTGGCGATGGAACTTCGTACTGCCCCGATGAAGATCGCAGCCATTTGCCATCATCCACTTTATACTGCCCGCCCCAGAGCATTTGCGCGCAAGGAATCATCGTCGATGCGGATAATCCCGTTGGTTTGTTTGTTCTGCGTGGCGGTTCAGCTGAGCGGCTGTGCCGCCTACCGCAACTACGACATGGAAATGCAGCAGACCACCGAACAGATGACTCGGGGCAATCTTGACGGTGCCCTGGCGCTGGTCGAAATGCACAATCCCTGGGAGGACAAGGATCTTCTCTACTATCTGGAAAAAGGCGCAATCCTCAGCGCCGGCAGTGTCCTCCCCGATAGCCAGGACGCCTGGCGTCACGCCGACCGGATGATTTTTCAGCGCGAGGAGGCCAACCCCTCCGGCGCCATGAAGTTGCTGGCACGCTTCGGTGACGAAATGGGCACGATGCTGGTCAATGACAAGCTGCGTCGCTACGAAGGCTACGATTACGAAAAGGTCATGTTGACCACGCAGATGGCTCTCAATCAGCTGTCCGTGAATGATTTTGATGGCGTCCGCGCAGACATCAAGAAGACCCATGAACGCGAGGCCTTGATCGCACGTCAGCGGGAAAAGCAATACGAAGCGGCCGAGGAACAGGCCAAGGCCCAAGGCAAAACTCCGCACTACAAGGACCTTGAAGGCTATCCAGTCGCTCTGCTTGAAGCCCCTCAGGTCGTGGAACTGAAAAATGGCTACCAGAGTGCATTCAGCCATTATCTTGCCGGTTTCACCTACGAAGCTTTAGGTGAGCGAGCACTCGCAGCGTCCGGTTATCGTCAGGCAATCGAACTGCGTCCCGACATGCCTTGGCTGCAATCGGCTTTGCGCAATCTCGACAAACCGGCAGCGAAAGCCGATGAAAGCGATGTGTTGCTGATTATCCAAAGTGGCCTGGCCCCTGCTCGCAGCTCAGTGCAGGTGCCCATTCCGGTCCGCCTGAATGAAAATCTGGTCATCGTCGCGCCCATTTCATTCCCTGTGATGGTACCCGACGCGGTCACTCCCAACTTCAGCCATGTCAGCGTGGACGGTCGCAAACAATCGCTGACCGTGATCAACAGCGTGACCAACATGTCCATGCGCACACTACGTGACGACATGCCGCAAATCATTTCGCGGGCGATGTTTCGCGCCAACATGGCAGCAATCGGTCAGGCGCAGGAAAACGAGCGCAACCCGGCAAAAGCATCGCTGATCGTCACGCAACATGACCCTTTCGAGGAAGCCGATACCCGGACCTGGCGGGCGCTACCGGACAAGACACTGGTCGCTCGCCTGCGCCTGAAGAAAGGGTTGCACACCTTTCGGTTTGCGATGACGCCCATCAATCACCCGTTTCAAATGCGCGTCGATCAAGATCGCCAGATTCTGCATCTGCGGGTATTCCGGGATCAGGTATTTACCGTGGGATCGGCGTTCATTCCCCGGCCGGAAACTTTGCCAACAAACACTCAATCCGCCGAGAAGTGATGGCACAAGGTTAAAAAGTGCAGCTAAAAAGCTATTACATAGCCATCACCGCACGCTTATAATGCCGCGCCCTCGCCCTGCGAGCCGGCATCAAAGCTCCTCTTGCAAGAGGAATTGGCAGGAGGCCAGCGCCACTGTCGATCGGTCATATCAGCCCGACCAGCACCCGCGGCTGCAGTTATCGCTACTCAGGGAAGAAGTACCCATGGCATTCCGCGCTCCCACTCTGCTCGCGCTCAGCGCCGTCACCCTGCTGTCCGGCTGTTCGGCCTTTCGCAATTACGACTCCGAACTGGCTCAAACCAATCAGCAACTGGCCTCCGGCAACGTTGACGCCGCACTGACCCTGCTGGAAAAGAACAACACCGGCACCGACAAAGATCTGCTTTATTACTTCGAAAAAGGTGAACTGCTGCGCGCCAAGGGCGACCTGTCCGGCAGCCAGAATGCCTGGACCAGCGCTGATCAGGTGGTCGGTCAGTGGGAAGATGCGGTCAAGCTCGATAGCGCGAAGTATCTCGCCCAGTTCGGCAGTTTCCTGGTCAATGACAAGGTGCGCCGCTACGAAGGCTACGACTACGAAAAAGTCATGCTGACCACGCAGATGGCCCTGAACCTGCTCGCAGTCAACGATTTCGACGGCGCGCGCACCGCGATCAAGCGCACTCACGAGCGTGAGGCGGTCATCGCCGATCTGCGCGACAAGGAATACCTCAAGAGCGAAGAAGAGGCCGAGAAAGAAGGGATCAAGACCCAGTACAAGGATTTGCAGGGTTATCCGGTCGCCAGCCTCGACGCCCCGGAAGTGGTGGGCCTGAAAAACAGCTACCAGAGTGCGTTCAGCCACTACCTCGCCGGCTTCGTTTACGAAGCGCTGGGCGAGAAGGATCTGGCTGCACCGGGTTATCGCAAAGCCGCCGAGTTGCGCCCGAACACACCGCTGCTGGAGCAGGCCCTGGTCAATCTCGACAAGCCGAGCAAATCCGACGACAGCGACATCCTGATTGTGGTGCAAAGCGGACTCGCCCCAGCCCGCGACTCGATCCGCGTGCCGCTGCCATTGCCGATCTCCAACAACGTGGTGATCACCCCGCTGTCGTTCCCGATCATCAACCCGGACACCTCCACCGCGCCGTTCGCGCAGATTGGCGTCGACGGCCAGCAAGTCGACCTGACTGCGCTCAACAGCACCACCGCCATGTCGCGCCGTGCGCTGCGTGACGATATGCCGGGGATCATCGTACGCACCACCGTGCGGGCGATCACCAAAGGCGTGGCACAAAAACAGATCAACGAAACCAACCCGCTGGCTGGCTTGGCCGTGGGTATTTCTTCAGCGGTGCTCGAAGGTGCCGATACCCGTACATGGCGTACGCTGCCAGACAACACTCAGGTGGTGCGCCTGCGCTTGAAGAAGGGCGAACATCAGGTCACGCTGCCGAGCGCCGTGGGTGGCTCGGTGGTCAAGGTCAACGTCGACCAGCGTTACCAGGTGATCAGCCTGCGCGCCGTGGGCAATCAGGTGTTCGCCGGTGGCCTCGCTGCCCACGTCGTCCCGAATGCCGCTGCGACCAGCGTCGCCAGCCTCAAACAACCTTAAGAACGGAGTCTTTGCATGCGCTTCAAACTCATCGCCGTCGCCGCCCTCGCCCTGCTGGCGAGCGGCTGCGCCACCCCGCCGCCACCAGAGCCGGGCAGCGCCGCGAGCAAAGTCGTGGCCATGGGCCCGCAGAAACACATCGTTGTCGGCGCTATGCGCGTCGCCCGCGAAAACGGCTTCATGACCGTCAACGTGCAGTTGAGCAACACCCTCAACAGCAACAAGATTTTCTACTACCGCTTCGCCTGGCTTGGCGCGGAAGGTTTCCCGGTGGCCGAAGAAGAAGTCTGGAAAAGCCAGATGATGTACGGCGCTCAGACCAGCTTTATTCAGGCCATTGCCCCGACCCCGAAAGCGATGGATTTCCGTCTGGAAATCAAAACGCCTTAAGCCCGTCACCCTATTCCTGATTCAGAGATCACTCCCATGTTTGCACGCTTTTCCTGCATCGCTGTCATCGCCCTGCTGGCCTCCGGTTGCGCCAACACCTCGCCGACACTCGGCAGCAAGAACATCAGCTACGGCGACACCAAAGCGGTGGAAACCGTGACCAACGAATTCGGTTCGACCGACCTGCAAATGATCGCCGAGTCGATGACCCGCTCGCTGGCTCAGTCCGGCATCCTGCAGGGCCGTCCGGTGGTTCAGGTCTACGATGTGAAGAACAAGACCAGCGAGTACATCGATACCCGCGAAATCACCACCAGCATCAAGACCCAGTTGATGAAGACCGGCGTTGCGCGTTTCGCCAGCGACAACAATGCGATGCAGAGCCAGGTTGACCAGCTCAAGCTGCAGAACCAGAGCGGTCTGTACAAAAAGAGCACCGTGGCCAAGACTGGCAACATGATCGCCGCCAAGTACCGCATCGAAGGTTCGATCAGCTCGATCGTCAAGCGCAGCAGCGATTACAAGGACGTCTTCTACAAATTCAGCCTGCAACTGATCGACGTCGAAAGCGGTCTGGCCGAGTGGATGGACGAAAAAGAGATCCGCAAAACCACGGAGCGTTAAGCAATGCGCGCATGGATTGGCATGATGGCCCTGGCTTGCGCGTTCAGCGTGCAGGCGGCCCCGAAAGTCGCAGTGACGGATCTGGCGTACCAGGAGCGCGTGGAGCAATACATCCACATCGTTTCGGCGCAGAGCAATCACCGCGAGGGTTACTACAGCTCCAGCGGTTCTTCGAGCTACAACGAGATCGAAGCGACCACCAGCTACATCGAGCAAACCGAGCTGCGCAAATTCACCGGCGACATCAAGGGTGAGATCCTGCGTACCGGCATGTTCCAGCTGGTGCAGGGCACGCCATACACCGCCTCGTCCAAGGGCGATGTGTACGACGTGATCAAGCGCATCAAGGCCGGCAATTTCAAGGGCGCCGACTACGTGCTGTTCGGCACGGTCTCGGATATTGACTTCACCCAGGACATCAACGAGCTGGCGCACACCGACAGCTATTCGGCGGTACTGGGCCTGACGCTGGTGGCGGATTTCAGCCTGATCAACACCAAGACCTTCGAGATCACCTCGGCCTTCACGGCGATGGGCGAAGCGCAGGACACCAAACTGGTCAATCATCGCGACATCAAGATTTCGCTGAACCGTCCACGGGTGGTCCGCGAAGTCTCGAAAGCGCTGGGCGAAGACGTGGCCGGACAGCTGAGCATGCAGCTCGGTGGCGACGGTTACGAGCAGCCGCGCGAGGCACCACAGCGCAACAATCTGCCACGCGACACCGCGCCGGTGATTCTGCGCTGACTGATCGTTCCCACGCTCAGCGTGGGCATGCAGCCCGGGACGCTCTGCGTTCCAGGCACAAAAAAGGCGACCGCCCGGGTCGCCTTTTTTGTGCCTATGCGGTTTACACCGCCGCTTTGCGCAACGTCGCCATAAACGCTGCGGCACCTATGAACAGCCCGGCAAACGTGCGATTCATACGGCGCTGCTGCTTCGGCGTGCGCAACAAACGCAGCACTTTCGAAGCCAGCCCGGTGTAGCCCGCCATGACGATCAGATCGACGAAGATCATCGTCACCCCGATCACCAGATACTGAATCAACAACGGTGCATGCGGGTTGATGAACTGCGGCAGCACCGCGAGCATGAACACCAGCGCCTTGGGATTGCTGATGTTCACCAGAAACCCGCGAAATACCAGCGCCAGCGGCTTGCCGATCGGCCGCACCGCGGCGTCATCGCTCATGTCCATGGGCAGCGCGCGCCACTGTTTGATCGCCAGGTAAACCAGATAGGCCACGCCGAACCATTTGATCGCATGGAACGCCGTGGCGGAAGCCGTGAGGATCGCGCCGACCCCGGCGCCGACAATCGCAATCTGCACCGCCAGACCGATCTGCAGACCGAGGGCGTTCCAGTAACCGCGCCAGAAGCCGTATTGCAGACCGCTGGACATCGACGCGATGGCGCCGGCGCCCGGCGACAGGCTGATCACCCAGCAAGCGGCGAAAAACGCCAGCCATGTTTGAAGCTCCATCGCACACCTCGACTGATGCTTGTGACAAATGCCTAAGCTAATGCGGCTTCGTGTGGATGACTACCGATTTCTTGCTGAATGTTGCAGGTGCGGCTGACGGCCCCGGAAACCTACTTTTCGAACCCGCTCGACGGAAACACATCAGTCCCGCGCCAGCGCCGCACCGAACGCTGGAAGAACAGGCTGTTGGGCACCTGCACCATGGCGCTGCCGGTGCCGAGTTCTTCGGCCTCGATCAATGTGGTGTAGAGCAGATTGATCGCCACCACCCGGCCTTTGACCCCCGGTTTGTCGGTGGTATCGACAAGCTCGACGACATCGCCCAGGCGGAACGGGCCGACAGTAAAGATCAGAATGGCGCAGAGCAGGTTGGACAACACGCTCCACATGGCAAAGAACGCCACCGCCGCCACCGCGACGAATCCAGAGAGAGCGGTCCACAGCACCGTCGCCGAAACCCCGAGGCGTTCCAGCACGAATATCACCGCACTGCCCATGATCAGCCAGCGCAATACACCGCGCAGCGGCATCAGCAGTTGTGGCGGAAACGGATAGCGCTCACCCAGACGGGTCAGGCCCCTGGCGACTACACGCTGGGTCAGGTAACCGGCGAGCAGGATCGACAGAATCTGCACGCCGAGCCAGATCGGCTCAATCCACATGGCCGGCAGCGGCAGCTTGAACGCTTCCATCAGGACAACGCCTCCAGCTCCGCCTGCATGCTTTCCAGAGTCTCCAGCGCTTCCATCCAGGCTTCTTCAAGCTCGGCTTCGCGAACCTTCAACCTGGCCTGCTCGGCAAGCAGATCGCGCAGTTCGTTCTTGCGCGCCGGCTCGTAGATGTCACTGTCGCCCAGACTCGCGTCGACCTTGGCGAGTTTTTCGTGCAGCTTGCCCAGCTCGGCTTCGAGCTTGTCGGCCTCTCGCTTGTGCGGGGCCAGTTGCTGACGCAGCGCGGCAGCTGCCTGACGCTGGGCCTTCTTGTCAGTCTTGTCCGGGTTCACCGGGGTGTTGCTCACCGGCGCGTTGCGTTGGCGATACTCGACCAGCCAGCGCGCATAGTCTTCGAGATCGCCATCGAACTCTTCAACCTTGCCGTCAGCGACCAGGTAAAAGTTGTCGGTGGTGCTCTTGAGCAAATGCCGATCGTGAGACACCACCAGTACCGCGCCGCTGAATTCCTGCAGCGCCATGGTCAGCGCCAGGCGCATTTCCAGATCGAGGTGGTTGGTCGGTTCGTCGAGCAGCAGCAGGTTCGGCCGTTCCCAGGCGATCAGTGCCAACGCCAGACGAGCCTTTTCGCCACCGGAAAAATTCAGCACCGGCTCGTCGATGCGCGCACCGCGGAAGTCGAAACCGCCGAGGAAGTCACGCAAGGTCTGCTCGCGCTCGGTCGGCGCCAGACGCTGCAAGTGCAGCAACGGGCTGGCCTTGGCATCCAGCGAATCGAGCTGATGCTGTGCGAAATAGCCGACCACGGTGTTTTCGCCGCGGGTAAGGCGCCCGGCCAGCGGTTCGAGTTCGCCGGCGAGGTTCTTGATCAGCGTCGATTTACCGGCACCGTTCGGACCCAGCAGACCAATCCGCGCGCCTGGGGTCAGTTGCAGCTTGACCTTCTCCAGGATGGTTTTGTCACCATAACCCAGACGCGCATCGGACAGGTCGATCAGCGGGCTGGAGATCTTGCTCGATTCGCGGAAAACGAAATCGAACGGCGAATCGACGTGCGCCGCCGACAGTTCTTCCATCCGCTCAAGAGCCTTGATCCGGCTCTGCGCCTGACGAGCCTTGGTCGCTTGTGCCTTGAAGCGGGCGATGTAGCTTTCCATGTGCGCACGCTGCGCCTGCTGCTTCTCGTAGGCCTGTTGCTGCTGCGCCAGACGCTCGGCACGGGCACGCTCGAACGCGGTGTAGCCGCCACGATAGAGGGTCAGCTTGCGCTGGTCGACGTGGGCCACGTGATCGACCACTTCATCGAGGAAGTCGCGGTCGTGGGAAATCAGCAGCAACGTGCCCGGATAGCTTTTCAGCCATTCCTCGAGCCAGATGATCGCGTCGAGATCCAGGTGGTTGGTCGGTTCGTCGAGCAGCAGCAGGTCCGATGGGCACATCAGGGCCTGCGCCAGGTTCAGACGCATCCGCCAGCCACCGGAGAAATCGCCGACCTGACGATCCATCTGCTCGTTGCTGAAACCGAGACCGGCGAGCAGTTTGCGCGCCCGCGCATCGGCGGTGTAACCGTCGGCGCTGTCGAGCTCGGCGTGCAGGCGCGCCAGCGCGGTGCCGTCGTGGGCCTCCTCGGCGGCGGCGAGCTCGCGCTGCACTTCGCGCAGGCGCAGGTCGCCGTCGAGCACATAGTCGACGGCCAAGCGCTCGAGGGTATCGACCTCCTGGCGCATGTGCGCGATGCGCCAGTCGGCCGGCAGCAGGCAATCGCCCGAGTCCGGGTGCAACTCGCCACGCAGCAAGGCAAACAGGCTGGATTTGCCGGCGCCGTTGGCACCGATGAGGCCGGCTTTGTGGCCGGCGTGCAGGGTCAGCTCGGCGTCTTCTAGCAGACGTTGCGGGCCACGCTGTAAAGTCAGGTTCTGAAGTCGGATCATAATGGCGGCGGAGTCTACCAGCTTCGCTCACAACTGGCGCGAGTAGCACGATGTCCTCTGACCTGTGGAGCTTTGCCCTGAATGTCTACACCCGAGCGGGTGTGGAAGATGCCTGCCTGCAATTGCAAACAGCGGGCGCCAATGTCTGCCTGTTGCTGTGCGGTTTGTGGCTGGAACAACGCGCGGTAGCGTGTGATGAGCAACGCGTGAGCCTGCTGCGGACGCTGACCGAGCCTTGGGATGCCGAGGTGGTGCAGCCGCTGCGAACATTGCGCATGCAATGGAAGACGCGGGCAAACGATGATGCCGTATTGAAAGGTATGCGCGAGCAGATCAAGTCACTTGAGCTTGAGGCTGAGCGAGTGCTGCTGTCACGGCTTGAGGGAGTGGCGCAGGCGTGGGCGCGAAACGCCGCCGGTTCGACGACCTGGCTTGAAGGATTGGCTGGTGCGGCGGCCAGCCCGAACCGCGACGCGCTGCAAGTGCTGCGCGTCGCGGCAACCGGCACTTAGGAAGCGCTGGTCGGGTTGTTGCTGACGCTCGATGCAGCGGCTGGCGATGGCGCAGTCGCAGGGATCGAGGGAGTAGCGGCAGGTGCAGCGGCGGCTGGCGTGGCCGGAGTGGCTGGCGCGGCAGGCTTGGCAGCTGGAGCGGCGGCTGGTTTGGTAGCGGCTGGTTTCTTCGCGGCAGGTTTTGCAGCCGGTTTTGCAACTGGCTTGGCAGCCGGTTTGGCAGCGGCAGGCTTGGCGGCGGAGGTGACTGGTTTAGCAGCGGTGGCTGGCTTGGTTGCCGGTTTGGCGGCGGCTTTCACTGCTGGTTTTGCAGCTGGCTTGGCGGCAGGTTTTGCGGCGGGTTTTGCGGCGGGTTTTGCGGCGGGTTTCGTCGCAGCTTTCGCCGCAGGTTTAGCGGCCGGTTTGGCAGCGGTGGATTTCGCCGGAGCGGCTTTGGTCGCGGCGGGTTTTACAGCCGGTTTGGCGGCGGCAGTTTTAGCGGCAGGCTTGGCGGCAGCTGGTTTGACAGCGGTGGTTTTCGCCGCCGGCTTTGCAGCGCTCGCCGCAGCCGGTTTTTTCACCGCAGGTTTCACAGCCATTTTGGCAGCCGGTTTGGCCGCGGCTTTGACCGGTGCTTTTGCAGCAGGCTTGGCTGCCGTTTTAGTAGCAGGCTTGGCCGCTGCGGTTTTCGCTGGAGTCTTGCTGGCGGCCGGTTTGGCGGCGACTTTTTTCGCCGGTGCCGCGGCTGGTTTGGCAGCGCGGGTGGACAGGACTTTGCCCACGGCTTCTTGCACGCGACCGACACCCTGGGCCAGTTTCAGGCTTTCCTGGGCATCGCGTTTGAGTTGCAGAATGTAGCTGCGTGTCTCGGACTGACGATCCTTCAGCGCATCGAGCAGGTCTTCCAGTTCTTTCACCGCGCCCTTGGCTTTGGTCTGTGCCTTGGCTTTGCCGGCCGCTGCTGCGTCCTGCAATTTGGTGCGCGATTTGTGCAGTTTTTCCTGCGCCTTGCCGCGTTGCTTTTCCAGCTTGGCGAGCAGTTTTTCAGCATCAGCCAAGGCTTGCGAGCAAGCGTTTTCCAAATGCTCGAGCAGGCTGCCCGAGAGTTGTTGGAGTAAGTGCAACGGAGTATTTACAGGCTTCTTGGTGGCCGACATGGTTTACCTCCTGGCTGACGTGAGTGCGGCTCATACTAGACCTCTGCTGATACCGCCGCTAGGGCATCTTGACAGTATCGAAACCGTTGCGTTGCACCGAAGCGAAAATGTCTTGTACGAAAACCAAAGCAGTTCACCGTTGCAACGCTTTGCGCTGGCATAATCCAGCGCATCTCAGGTCGGAGAGTGCCCATGTCGCGCTACATTTTTTTATCCCTTTGCGTGTTTTTTTCAGTCGCCCATGCCGACGAAAAAAACGCTGCGAATGATGCTCATGATCTGGCTTACAGCCTTGGGGCGAGTCTTGGCGAGCGCCTGCGCCAGGAGGTTCCGCAACTGCAGATTCAAGCGCTGATCGAGGGCTTGCAACAGGCTTATCAAGGCAAGCCATTGGCGCTGAGTGAAGCGCGTATCGAGCAGGTTCTGGCTGACCATGAATCGAAGAATGCTGAGCAGGCATCGCTGCATTCGAGCGACGCTGCGATGGAAAACGAACAGCGTTTTCTGACGGCTGAAAAAGCCAAACCCGGCGTGAAGGAATTGGCCGATGGCATCCTGCTGACTGAACTCGTTTCGGGTAACGGTGCAAAGGCCGGACCTGATGGAAAAGTGCAGGTGCTGTATGTCGGCAAGCTACCGGACGGCACCGTGTTCGATCAGAACACTCAGCCGCAGTGGTTCAACCTCGACAGTGTGATTGCCGGTTGGCGTACCGCGTTGCAAAACATGCCGGTGGGCGCGAAGTGGCGGTTAGTGATTCCATCGGATCAGGCTTATGGCGCAGATGGCGCCGGCGACTTGATCGCGCCGTTCACGCCGCTGGTATTCGAAGTGGAATTGCGTGGCGCGACGAGCTGATCAGGCATAAAAAAAGGTGCGCTTTGGGCGCACCTTTTTTTGCTCAGGATTCGGATCAGGCCTGAACGGCAGCTTCTTCCTTGTGCGCGTTATGCAGCACCTCGATCAGGCAGTCTTCAAGTTCGAAGCGCTCATGCAGCAAGCCGCCCAATTCCTTGAATTTTTCCGCGACGCATTTGCCTTCATCGCACAGATCGTTGAACGCCAGCAGCTTCTCGGTGATGACGTCGATGCGCGGGTAGATTGTATCGGCGAGTTCAAGACCGCGCTTGTCGTTGAACGCCTTGGCTTCGCCAGTCAGCTGCTCATAAATCTCGAAGTGACCCGCCGATACGTAATCGACCAGCACACCACAAAATTCCTGCAAAGGCTTGCGGCTCTCGGACAACAACTCGGGCTGCGCGCCGAGATTGTCATAGGCACCGATCAGCTCTTTACGCTCCTGCAACCAGCGGTCGATCAGCAGATGAACTCCACCCCAGCGTTCCTGAGCATTCTGACAACTTTCGAGCATGGCGATCTCTCTTCCCTTGTGGGTCATGCTGCTCTACACCCGCGTCCCTGTTCTGATTTGGCTTGGGGGGACGGTCGGGCAGAGCGTCATCGAGCAACACGATTCCAATGACACGTGCGGGCCAGATTATGCCCGTGCGCTTATGGCTTCAAGGTACGCAGGAGATAAAGTTCATACAAGTGTTTAATCGCGCAGCAGTACCGTGTGCGACGCTTCGCCGCTGAGCGGGCGTTGCAGAGCGCTCCAGACCAGCCGCAACAGTTGATACACCGCCAGGATCGATACCGCGACAAAAAACAGCAGACTCCATTCCGGGATGCTCAGGTCGAACAGCGTCCAGGAAATTTCCGTGCATTCGGCGCCGCCGGTAAACATCCGTTGCAGCGCGCAGAACCACGGCAGCCCACCCATAAACGACTCGGGAGCCGCTATGCAATGGTGCAGTTGCAGCACCGGATCACTCTGAATCAATACTTGCCGCCAGGCCGCCGTGGTGCCACCCAGAGCCGCCCCCAAGGTCAGCAGCCAGTAAAACCCCAGGCCCACACGCCCGGGGCCGTGCACCGCCGCCACACCACCACAAACGCAGAGCAGCGTGAGAAACAGCCGCTGCACCAGGCACAGGCTGCAAGGCGTCAGGCCGACCGCGTATTCAAGATAATAGGAAGCTCCCAGAGCAAAGGCCCCCGCAATGAAAGCCATGAAGAACAAGGAGCGTGAGCAGGCCAACGACATGGCTTTTCCGTAACAGTAGAGACAGGCGGTTACGGTAGAGGAAAGCGTGTCAGCCTTTCAAGGCGACGCCCTGCGGACAGTTCACCAGAGGTGTAGGGAAAACCCGACAGGTTCGAGAGGAATTGATGTAGTGCCCTGTAGGACTTTGCCTCGTCGCCGCGCTGAAGATCGAATTTCAGCGGTAAGCGGAAGCGAGGGAGGGGCCTCCCTCGCCATTCAGATAGCTGTCGGCACCGGCAACGGCGCCGCCAGCAAACGCTCATCCAGCAGGCCAAGGCCTTCCTGGAACAACTGATTGCTGCGCTCGGCATCACCCAATTGCGCCAGCAGGCGCGCCAGCTCGGCACAGGTCTCTGGATTACGCTGCAAGCGCAGGCTGCTTTCGAGATAATCGCGCGCCTTGCCCCACAGACTGGTTTGCAGACACAGCCGACCCAAAGTCAGCAGCAGGCTCGGATCGTTCGGGTGATCCTTCAACCAGCCTTCGGCGGTCTGCAACTGACGCGCCGGATCGCTGCCGCGCACCAAACCGTAGAGGCGGGCAAGATGGCTGTCGTATTTGCGCTTGAGCGCGGTGCGCAGCACCTCTTCGGCCTCGACCTGAGCACCCAACTGACGCAGCTGTTCGGCATACGCCAGCACCAGCGATGGCTCTTGCCGCTGCGCCGAGGTCAGTTGCTGCCAGGCACGCGTCAGCGATTGCAGGCCCACGCTGCCGTCTTCTTCGCGCTGCGCGGCCAGCGACAGATTCTCGCCCCAGGCCCGGCGCTCGAGTTCCGCCAGCTCAGCCGGCGGCAAAACCTTGTCCTTGCGCAGCTCCGGCAGCAGACGAATCACCGCCGACCATTCGCCGCGTTGCTGATACAAACGCTGCAACTGGCGCAACGTCTGCGCATTGTGCGGATGGCGCTCGTGCATCGCTTGCAGAGTCACCAGGGCGCCGTCGGTATCGCCACGATCAGTCTGCAATTGTGCATGACTCAAGGCGATCGCCAGTTCCGCTTGCGGCTGGCGTTCCAGCGCGCGCTCGAGCAGGCGATCGGCTTCCTCGTAATGCCCTTGTTCATTGGCCGCGCGGGCCGCGCCGAGGTAGTACAGAAGAGGTTGGCGCTCGGCTTCGGCGGCTCGCGACAGATGCCGCTGCGCACTGGCCCAGCGACCTTCGGCGAGATCCAGCTGACCATGTTCGATCGCCACCTGCACGCGCCGGCTGCGGTTACGCCGCGACCACGGATTGACCACACCGCTGGAGGTCATGATCAATTCGATCAGCACCTTGATGCCCCAGACGATCAGCCACAACACGGCGATGACCGCCAGCGTCGCCCACAGGCTCGATTCATAGCGGAAGCTCTTGTAGGCCACCAGCACGTAACCGGAATGTTCGGCAATCGCCAGCCCCAGCGCCGCCGTCGCCGCGATCACCAGAAACACGATCACATACAGGCGTTTCATGGCGTGGCCTCCTGCGCGGTGTTGGCGGCAGGCTTGGCAAACGGTTTCACCGATTCTTCAGCGTTGACGTTGCGTCGTTCAAGATAGGCTTGCACCGCGCTAAGGGTGCCGGCCAGATCCGGTGTCACAACGGTCACCGGCTCCTTGCTCAACTCGCCGACCTGCTCGAGCATCACTTTGCTTTGCGGATTGTCCGGGTTGAAGTTGCCCTTGAGCACATCACGCGCCTCGGCCAGCGCCTGGGTATACACCGATGCCTCTCCGTTGAGGGCTGCCCACTGCGCCTGCTCCAGCGCCAGGCTCAGGGCCAGACGCACCTGACTCAGGCTTTGCCCGGCCAGCAACGGCTTCACATTCTTGTCGGCGTTGAAATCGATGCGGATGTAGCGCGAGACCTTGTCCCACCACTGTGCCCAGCGACTGGCGCCGTCACCGTCGGCGGTCAGGCCCAGCAGCGATTCGCCGCGATCCTTGTACTCCGGCGCCAGCTCGGTGAGATTGATCACCTGATCGCGTAGCGCGCCCAGGCGCAGGAACAACCCGGTGCGGTCCGGCTGCTCGGTGCTGCGCAGCGCCACCAGGGTTTTCGCCACTTGCTCGCGCGCGGCGAACGAACCTGGATCGTTTTGCTCGCGGAGAATTTCGTCGGCGCCCTGCACCAGCGCCTGAGCGCTGCTGATGTCCTGCAAGGCCGACAAGCGCAGGCTTGCCAGACGCAGCAAATGTTCGGCTTCGGCCAGACGCCAGTCTTTGCGGCTGGCACCCAGCACGGTTTCCAGACGCTGATTGAGGCGCTGCTGATCGCCCTGCAACTGCGTCACCAGACGTTGGCGTTCGGCAAGTTCATCAGCCCCCGGCAATTGCGCCAGACGCTCGGTCAGGCGTTGCTCGTTGAGCTTCAAGGTCTGCGCCTGATCGTTCAACGCCTGCACCTGACCGGACTGTTGCTGGGTGTTGGTCTGCAGGTGGCGGACCTGCCAGACACCCCAGCCTCCGATCGCCACACCGGCGGCGCCAAGCAACAGGGCGACGATGGCCAGTCCATTGCCTCGGCGCGGCTCTGTGGCCGGCGGTGGAGTTTCAACCTGGGTATCGGTCACAGGTTGCACATCATCTTTAGGCAAGGCTGTTTCGCTCACGTATCCATCCTTTGCATCAGAGAACGGCCACGGGATGTTCCCGTAACGCCGTCAGCAAAGCCGCGGCACTCGCGCCGCGGCAATCCACAACTGTTTGAGCCCCGGCGGCACGTGCCAGCTCGGCGACTCTCGGGCTTGGTACAAACAACGGCAACTGCGCGATGCCTGCCCAGGCTTCACCGGCCATTTGGCGCAGGTGCTCGAAACCCTGTCCACTGCTGACCACCAGGCCGTTCAAGCGTTCCGCTTCGATCCGCCGTGGCAGTTCTTGCGGCGCATACCTCGGCAACTCGCGTCGATACAACTCCAGATACTCGACACTAGCACCTGACTCGCGCAGACGCTCGGCGAGCAGCTCGCGCCCGCCCTCGCCGCGCAGGATCATCACCCGCGCACCGGGCCGGCCGAGCACCTCAAGCAGACGCGGCAATTGCAGCAAGGCTTCACTGTCATCGCCGGCCTCCGGAAAATGCACGCCCAGGCCATGCTCGCGGAGTATCTGCCCGGTAGCCGCACCGACAGTGAACCACGGCATCGTCAGTGGCTGCGACTCGTACGTATCAAGCAAATCCAGGCCAATGCGCGCCGCCGGTTTGCTGACCACGATCACCGCGTTGCAATCGGGCAGTCGCGCCAGCGCCTGACGGATTGTGGCAGACACCGGCAGCGGAGCTATTTCCAAAAGCGGCAGGCAACTGCTGAAAATCCCCTGCGCGGCCAACGTCTCGGCCAGCGCCGCGCAGTCGTCCGCGGGGCGCGTCAGCAGCAGGCGCCAGCCCGTCACTCGTGACCTGCCTCGCCGTACACCGCTTTGAGGATGTCGTCGGCGCCCTGGCGCAGCAAGTCTTCGGCGACCTGCACGCCCAATGCTTCAGCGTCGGCTCGCGGCGCACGGGCTTCAGCACTGAGCAGTTTGCCGCCACTTGGCTCACCGACCAGACCGCGCAGCCACAATTGCTCGCCTTCGAGCACGGCATAGCAGGCGATCGGCACCTGGCAGCCGCCATTCAAATGTTTGTTGAGTGCACGTTCGGCGCTGACGCGCGACGAGGTGTCGGCATGATGCAAAGGCGCGAGCAGCGCGTGGATGTGCGAATCGGCGCTGCGGCATTCAATACCCACCGCGCCCTGGCCACCGGCCGGCAGGCTGTCATCAACGCTGATCGCCGAGGTGATGCGCTCTTCGAAGCCAAGGCGGATCAGACCGGCTGCCGCAAGGATGATCGCGTCGTACTCACCGGCGTCGAGCTTGGCCAGGCGCGTATTGACGTTGCCGCGCAGGAAGCGGATCTGCAGGTCCGGACGGCGCGTCAGCAATTGCGCCTGACGACGCAGGCTGGAGGTGCCGACGATGCTCCCGGCAGGCAGTGCTTCGAGGCTGGCACAGGTATTGGAAACGAAGGCGTCGCGCGGGTCTTCGCGCTCGCAGATGCAGAACAGACCGAGGCCTTCGGGGAAGTCCATCGGTACATCTTTCATTGAATGCACGGCGATGTCGGCTTCGTTTTCCAGCAGCGCGGTTTCCAGCTCCTTGACGAACAGACCCTTGCCGCCGATTTTCGACAGTGGCGAGTCGAGCAGCTTGTCGCCGCGACTGACCATGGGCACCAGCGTTACCTGCAAGCCGGGATGGGCCGCTTCCAGCCGGGCTTTGACGTATTCGGCCTGCCAGAGGGCCAGCGCACTTTTACGGGTGGCGATGCGGATTTCGCGAGAGGACATGGATCAATCCGTACTGAATAGATACGGCCGATAATAACAGCTCAGCCAAATCCACTTTGACTTGAATCAGAAACGACGTGGCCTCCCTGGCCTGTGATGCCTGGTATCAAGGAGCTGGAGTCGCCCGGAGTGACCGGGTCAGAGCCCCTGCATCATTTTGCGTACGCCGGCGACATGACGGCGGCTGACGATCAGCGCATCGCCATTGAGGCCTTTGAGGAACAGCTGGAAATGCCCCAGCGGCGTGCGCTGGAGACGCTCGATGCGGTCGCGGGCGACCAGCGCGTTGCGGTGGATCCGCACGAAGCGCTCGCCGAACTCGTCTTCCAGCGCCTTGAGTGGCTCGTCCAGCAGCACTTCGCCGGCCTCATGGCGCAAGGTCACATATTTGTGGTCGGCAATGAAGTAGACCACCTGATCCAGCGGGATCAGCTCGATACCTTTGCGGGTACGGGCGCTGATGTGGCTGCGTGGACCGTTGCCGCTTTCGGCAGCGGGACGGGTCAGCGACGAGAGTTGTGCCCGGTTGGGACGGTCAGCCCGCTTCAGGGCGTCCTGCAAATGTTCGGTTCGCACGGGTTTCACCACATAGCCCACGGCGCTGGCCTGCAGGGCTTCCACGGCAAATTCATCGGGGCTGGTGCAAAACACCACGGCCGGCGGCGTTTCGCGTTCGCACAGACGGGCAGCAACCTGCAGGCCATCGAGGCCCGGCATGCGGATATCGAGCAACACGATATCCGGTTTGTGGCTGTCGATCAGTGCCAACGCCTCCTCGCCATTGGTGGCGCTGGGCTCCAGAACTGTATAACCCTCAAGCTCGCTCACCATTCGGCTGAGGCGCTCGCGAGCCAGTGGTTCGTCATCAACGATCAGGACATTCATATTGCGCTGGATTCCTGCGTGAGTCTCGCACAAGGATAGCTAGACAGGTGAAGTGACGTCCGTCACCGCGATCCACGCTAAGACTAGCCCGAGCGCCAAAAAGTGCCGTACGTCGGCCAGCAATATTTGCCAGTGCCCGGGTCGTACTGCTCGAAGCCCGCTGTTTCTTGCGTTTTTCACGGGGTTTGCCGAAGGACAATCCACCCACCCCCTCTTCTTATAGTCGGCGCCGTGCCCTTTGCGCGAGACAAAGCCACGCCGACCCTTACGTCCAACTGTAGACGTTCGTCGGAGCGATATTGCTCAATCGAAAAATATCCTTGCGCAAATTCATGGCGGGCAGCGCCGGCCAAGGCCGACATGTGCAGAAAAAAACGTATCGACCGGTGTCAGCGACAGGATTGGCAACCCTGTTATTATCCGCGCCAGCGTTTCACGCCTTCTTTCTTCAAGCCGATACGAGCGAATTCATGAGCACTGACAAGACCAATCAGTCCTGGGGCGGCCGCTTCAGTGAACCCGTCGACGCCTTCGTCGCCCGCTTCACCGCCTCCGTCACTTTCGACCAGCGCCTGTATCGCCACGACATCATGGGCTCGATCGCCCACGCCACCATGCTGGCCAAGGTCGGCGTGCTGACCGATGCCGAGCGCGACAGCATCATCGACGGCCTGAACACCATTCAGGGCGAAATCGAGGCCGGTCAGTTCGACTGGCGCGTCGATCTCGAAGACGTGCACATGAACATCGAAGCGCGCCTGACCGATCGCATTGGCGTGACCGGCAAGAAACTCCACACCGGGCGCAGCCGCAACGACCAGGTCGCCACCGATATCCGCCTGTGGCTGCGTGACGAAATCGACCTGATCCTGGCCGAGATCACGCGCCTGCAAAAAGGCCTGCTGGAGCAGGCCGAGCGCGAAGCCGCCAGCATCATGCCGGGCTTCACACACCTGCAAACCGCACAACCGGTCACCTTCGGCCACCACATGCTCGCCTGGTTCGAAATGCTCAGCCGCGATTACGAGCGTCTGGTCGACTGCCGCAAGCGCACCAACCGCATGCCGCTGGGCAGCGCCGCGCTGGCCGGCACCACGTACCCGATCGACCGCGAATACACCGCGCAACTGCTGGGCTTCGACGCCGTTGGCGGCAACTCGCTGGACAACGTTTCCGATCGCGATTTCGCCATCGAATTCTGCTCGGCCGCGAGCATCGCGATGATGCACCTGTCGCGCTTCTCCGAAGAGCTGGTGCTGTGGACCAGCGCGCAGTTCCAGTTCATCGATCTGCCCGACCGCTTCTGCACCGGCAGCTCGATCATGCCGCAAAAGAAAAACCCCGACGTGCCCGAGCTGGTGCGCGGCAAGACCGGTCGTGTGTTCGGCGCGCTGATGGGCCTGCTGACCCTGATGAAGGGCCAGCCGCTGGCCTACAACAAGGACAACCAGGAAGACAAGGAACCGCTGTTCGACGCCGCCGATACCCTGCGCGATTCGCTGCGTGCGTTTGCCGACATGATCCCGGCGATCAAGCCCAGGCACGCGATCATGCGTGAAGCGGCGCTGCGCGGTTTCTCCACCGCGACCGATCTGGCCGACTACCTGGTACGCCGTGGCCTGCCGTTCCGCGATTGCCACGAAATCGTTGGCCACGCGGTGAAATATGGCGTGGACACCGGCAAGGATCTGGCCGAGATGAGCCTGGAAGAACTGCGCCAGTTCAGCGACCAGATCGAGCAGGACGTGTTTGCCGTGCTGACTCTGGAAGGCTCGGTAAATGCCCGTGACCATATCGGCGGGACTGCGCCGGCGCAGGTCAAGGCAGCGGTGGTGCGCGGTCAGGCCCTGATCGCCAGCCGTTAAAAGCTAAAAGCATCGCGAGCAGGCTCACTCCTACATTGGAATGCGCTCCCCTGTAGGAGTGTGCCTGCTCGCGATAGCTGCTTTCAGCTCACTACAAACCTCACTTCTTGGCAGCAATCATCGCCAAAAACGCCGGCATCGCCGCATCCTTGTCCGCAGCAATCTTTTGCACATGCGGATTTTGCTCAAGCCGCTCCAGCAGCGCCTTCGCCTGCGGCATCTCTGCCAGCCAATCGATCCCGAACAGCTTCTGCCCGACCGCACACGCCAGCGGCACGCTGTAGAGGAAATACAAATCCGCGATGCTCAGACTGTCGCCCGCCACATACGGGGCGAACTTGCCGTGCCGGCCCAGCGCGGCAAAACCGAGTTGCAGCTCCGTGCGGGTCTTGTCCTTGATCGCGTCCGGCAGGGTCATGCCGAAAAAGGCTTCGCCGTAACAGGCTCGGCCCGGCAGCTCGATGTACAGCTCGATCTCCTTGGCGATCGCCAGCACCTGCGCGCGTTCGAACGGGTCGCTCGGCAACAGTGGTGTGCCTTGCTGAGTCTGTTCGAGGTATTCGAGGATGATCGCGGTTTCGTTGATATAACCGGCGTCCACGCCGAGCACCGGAACCTTGCCGCGCGGACTGATCGCCAGCGATTCTGCGGTTTGCGTGGGATAGAAAATCACTTCTTCGAACGGCAGACCCTTTTCCAGCAGCGCCAGTTTGACCATGTTGTAGTAATTGCTGACAGAGAAACCGTAGAGCTTGAACATCACAGAGCCTCCAGGCCGTGCGGGGTGGGCAGTGCCTGTTTATAGATCGCCATGACGATTCCCGCCAGCAGCATCACGCCGCTGAATGCGGGTAAACTGGCGCCTTTCCTTGAGGAGCCTGCCATGAGCGAGCCGACAGATATCGTCAACGATGAAGAAGAATTCGCCGAGGCGACGCTGATCCAAGCGATCGAAAACCAGATCGAAAACGACAACCCGCCTGCGGCCAAAGCGACTTTCAACAAGTTGACCTTGGTGGGTATGGAACGCGAAGATATCCTCAACCTGATGGCCCACGTGCTGGCCTTCGAGATTGACGCGATGCTCGATGAAGATCGCCCGTTCGATACCCAATGGTACGAAACGGCGCTGCGCGCATTGCCAGAGTTGCCACCAGAAAAGCAGTGAACCCCATCCTGTAGGAGTGAGCCTGCTCGCGATAGCGTTCTGTCAGTGAAGAATATGCTGACAGGCACGCCGCTAACGCGAGCAGGCTCACTCCTACAATGTTTGTAACGTATCCATCCAGCCAACTCCCCGGCCCTGACTACACTGGAATCCGTCTCAAGACAAAATCCCTTGATCTGAGCACTGGACAGGCCGCACCCGCGGGTTCACCTTAGGGGCGCTGTCGTCCAATTCCTAGAAAGTCTGGAGTCCTTATGTCGCTTACCCCTGAGTTGGTTGCCGAACTGGAAGTCCTCGCACTCTTCAACCTGGACAGTTCCCAGGAAGGTCTGAAAATTCATCAGACCGCTGCCCCGAAACACATCGCTGCTGCCCAGCGCCTGTTTGAAAAAGAACTTACCGATCAGCCGGATGGCGGCTATCTGACAAGCTTGGGTCGGGATGCTGCGCAAAACGTGCAAACCGTGCTGACCATTTTGAGAGAGCAGGAAACCGCCTGATTCCACGACTTCGCCCACGGAAACTCCTGCCACGGGATTTTCCGCGGGCCTGCCTTGCCGTGTCACGGTAGAAATCTGACGTCAAAAAACAAATTCAGCTAAAAGTCCCGCTGCGCTACGGCTAAACTGCCCCCCATTCCGAGACCTCTACGTCCGAGCCTGCGAGCCGGTTTGAGCTGACATGACGCGCACCCACGAAATCCGCCCCGACCTGGACGAGGGCATTGACCGCAAGACGCTCAGCCAACTGCGCGCGCGTTTTCTCAAACTCAATGAAGGCCGCCTCGGCCGCGCTCTCGAAGGTCTATCGACCCGGCAACAGAGCGTGCTGACGTTGCTGCCGCTGTTCTTCCACGTCAATCACCCGCTGCTGCCCGGCTATGTCTCGGGCAGTACGCCGGCCGGCCTGTCGAATTACGAGCCGGACGCCGACAGCCTCGCCGAAGCCCAACGCCTGACCCGCTCGTTCTCGTACAAGCCGCGCCATGGCAGCAACCCGCCGCGACCGATTCAGGGCCTGTTTCTGATGGGCAGCCTCGGCACGCTGGCTCAGGCCGATCAGAGCGACATGGACGTGTGGGTATGCCACGCGCCGGATCTGAGCGAAAGCGAACTCGCCGAACTGCAGAGAAAATGCCAGTTGCTCGAAGCCTGGGCCGCAAGTCAGGGCGCCGAGGCGCACTTCTTTCTGATCGATCCGGTGCGCTTCGTCAAAGGCGAACGCGACTCGCATCTCAGTTCGGAAAACTGCGGCAGCACGCAGCACTTTCTGTTGCTGGACGAGTTCTACCGCACCGCCATCTGGCTGGCCGGGCGTACGCCGATCTGGTGGCTCGTGCCGGTGTATGAAGAAAGCGGCTACGATGCCTACACCCACACGCTGCTGTCCAAACGCTTCATTCGCGCTGACGAAACCCTTGATCTCGGGCCCATGGCGAGCATTCCGCCGGGCGAGTTCATCGGTGCCGGGTTGTGGCAACTGTTCAAGGGCATCGAGTCGCCGTACAAATCGGTGCTCAAGCTGTTGCTGACCGAGGTCTATGCCAGCGAACACCCGCACGTGCAGTGCCTGAGTCTGCGTTTCAAGAAAGCCGTGTTCGCCAATCAACTGGACCTCGATGAGCTGGACCCGTACATGGTCGTGTACCGGCGCATCGAGGAATACCTGAATGCCCGCAATGAGCCGGAACGCCTCGAGCTGGTGCGCCGCGCGCTGTACCTCAAGGTCAACCGCAAGCTCACCGGCAACAGTCGCACCCAGAGCTGGCAACGCTCGCTGCTCGAGAGACTGGCCAACGAGTGGCATTGGGATCAGCGGCAACTGACCCTGCTCGACAGCCGCAGCCAGTGGAAAGTCCGCCAGGTCAGCGCCGAACGCCGCGCGCTGGTCAATGAACTGAATTACAGCTATCGCTTCCTCACCCAGTTCGCCCGCACCGAGCAGACCGTCAGCCTGATCAACAAGCGAGATTTGAACGTCCTCGGTCGTCGCCTGTACGCAGCGTTCGAGCGCAAGGCCGACAAGGTCGAGTTCATCAACCCCGGCATCGCCCCGGATCTGGCCGAAGACACCCTGACCCTGGTGCAGTCGCGCAATAAAAAGGAGCCGGGGCAAACCCAGTGGGGCCTGTACAATGGCAGCCTGACCGCGCTGGAGTGGGAACACTTCGCGCCGATCAAGCGCAGCCGCGAACTGCTCGAACTGCTGACCTGGTGCCACCGCAACGGCGTGATCGACAGCAGCACGCGACTGGCCCTGCATCCGGGCAACAGCGACCTGAGCGAATTCGAACTGTTCAACCTGCTCGGCAGCCTGCAACAGTGCATCGCCCTGCCCTTGCCCACCGTGGCCGAGGAAGCGCTGCTGCGCGCCGCCGTGCCGAGCGAGGTGCTGATGCTGGTCAACGTCGGGATTGATCCGCTCAAACATCATCGCGACCTGAATATCCTGATGACCACCGAGCGCACTGACTCGCTGAGCTACGCCGGCGTGCGCGAAAATCTGGTGCTGACGCTGGATCAGGTCACGCTCAACAGCTGGAACGAGGTGCTGGTCAACCGCTTCGACGGGCCGCACGCCTTGCTCGACTGCCTGCGCGATTACCTCAACAATCTGCCGCGCGGGCCGTTGCAGCCGTCGTTGAAAGTGCGCTGCTTCTGCCACAACCGCGCGCAATTCATTGCCCGTCGCGTCGAAGAAATCGTCGACACCGCACAGACCCTGCTGCTCAGCGAACTGAATCATCGTTACCTGATTCAGGTGCAGCAGCACTATCACGTGCTGGAACTGGTGCCGGGCCAGGTCAACCACGTGGCGCTCGCCACCCTGCCGGCACTGCTCGACTACCTCGGCGAGGAACAACCGCGCTACAGCCCGCTGCACCTGGACCCGATGGCACTTGAAGAACACGATCTCGCGCTGATCCTGCCGATGGGCCAGTCGGAATGCATTCAAGTGTTTTTCCGCAGCAGCGAACAACACGCCGAGCTGTACGTGCTGGATGAGCACAACGCGCTGTGGCAGCAACATTTGCCCTATCACGACGAGCAAAGTCTGTTGGTGCCCTTGCAGCGTTTCCTGCAATCGATCCTGTTCCGCCGCGAAGCCGTGCTGCCGATGGAGGCCGGCTCCGACAGTCGCCTGGAAATTCTGTATTACCAATTGTTGCCCTCAGGTCCGGGACGCGCGCGCCGGGTCGAAGCGCGGCCCGCGCCGCAGACGCCGGTCAACGAACCGTTCTACGACGTGCAGGCAATCGTCGGCAAAGCTGCTCCGGGCGAAGTGCAGGTCACCTTGTATTGCAATCAGCGGGAATTCAGCGAGCTGGAGCATGGCGACCAGTTGTTCAGCGTGGTCGCCCGCGAGATCGTCGGGCAGCGCCGCGAAGCCGAGCGCTACCGTTGCTACATCACCGATCTCGACCTGTCTGGCCTGCTCGGTGACGGGCAGAGTTCGAGCAATCTGTATCTGCGTTACAAGGCTGACCTGGAGCGCGCGCTGAACGAGGCGCTCGAACAGGTTTAACGCGGGATCAATTCCGGAAAAGCGCCGCCGTTGGCCGGCTGCGACTCGACTTCGAGCAGGGTCAGCTTGAGGGTCTTGCCACCCGGTGCCGGCCAGTCGATGTGCTGACCGACCTTCAGGCCCAGCAGCGCACTGCCGACCGGGGCGAGAATGGAGACCTTGCCTTCATCGGTTTTAAAGTCCCAGGGATAGACCAGCGTCAGGTGGTAATCCTTGCCGCTGCCTTCTTCGCGGCAATGCACGCGGGAATTCATGGTCACGACGTCAGCCGGCACTTCATCGTGGCCGACCACGGTGTCGGCGCGATCCAGTTCGGTTTGCAGCGCGATCACGCCCGGCGCAGCCTGGTCTTTCTCGCTCAGGCTGTCGATCAAGCGCTCCAGACGTTGCACGTCCAGACGGGTAAGGGTGATGGAAGGTGCGGTCATGATCCGGGCAGACTCCTTTCTTCTGCACAAAAAAAGCAAAACCCCGCCAAAAAAGACGGGGTTTTTACCGGGCCTCGATGGGTTGAGGCGTGTCCGGACACTATCACAGCTCAAAAAATAAACAAGTCACGCCCCACTGGACAGCTTGCGCTGTGACGCCTGGGCGACGATGACCCGGCGCCGCTGATCATCCGCCGAGCGCCATTCGCGAATGTCTTCGACGTGGCGCGCGCAGCCGAGACAGATTTTCTGTTCATCCAGTCGACATACACCCGTGCACGGCGAAGGCACCGCCGGGCTGACGTTGCTGTAAAGCGGTTTTGGCGGGCGAACAGGCGATGCATCGGTCACGAATCACAGACCTTCGAAATCGAATTCAGCGCCAGCCTGCTGCTTGACGATGCGCTCGAGCATCTCGCCCAATTGCTCTTCGCTCTTGTCGCACATCCAGCGCTCGCTTTCTTCGTCGTAGTCGAAGTGGAAGCCGCCGGACACCGCCGCCAGCCACAGCTGACGCAGCGGCTCCTGGCGGCTGAAGATCAGTTGGCTGCCGTTTTCGAACTTGACGGTCAGCACACCGGCCGAGCTTTCCAGGTCGATGTCCAGGTCGCTTTCATCAAAGATGTCTTCCAGTTTTTCCTGGGTTTCATCGACCAGATCGTGGAAACGGGCTTCGGACAAACTCATTGCGGCAACCTCAAAAATTGTCTGATCAGGCTCAAGCGCCGAAAGATACGGACGCTGCCGGCCGATTGCAAAGGATAACGACCAAGCGCCTTTCCCACCCCAAACACTAATGCTTGCAGGAGTGAGCCTGCTCGCGATTGGCCGGTACATTCAACATCACTGCTGACTGACACACCGCTATCGCGAGCAGGCTCACTCCCGCAGAGCTTTGCGCGAGCCCCGCCAGACGGGAGGGCCATTACATAGGCAAGCTGCCGGGTGGCCGGTATACTCCGGCGCAATTAACGCATTTTCAAGGATTTCGCCATGAAGCGCCTGATCTCTTCCCTTGCTGCGCTCGTCGCGGTTGCCTGCCTCGTTTCGGCCTGCGGTCAAAAAGGCCCGCTGTACCTGCCCGATGACAATCAGGACCCGGCCGAACAAGCCCAATCGTCGCAAAAGCAGCCGTCCAAAGCACACAAGCACGACGTTTACTAAGGGATCGCCATGGACGCTTTTAACTACCGCGGCGGCGAGCTGTTCGCGGAAGGTGTGGCGCTGTCGGCCATCGCCGACCGCTTCGGCACCCCGACCTACGTCTACTCGCGCGCGCACATCGAAGCCCAGTATCTGGCCTACGCCGATGCGCTGGCCGGCATGCCGCACCTGGTCTGCTTTGCAGTCAAGGCCAACTCCAACCTCGGCGTACTGAATGTCCTGGCCCGTCTCGGCGCCGGTTTCGACATCGTTTCCCGTGGCGAGCTGGAACGTGTGCTGGCCGCTGGCGGCAGCGCCGACAAGATCGTTTTCTCCGGCGTCGGCAAGACCCGTGACGACATGCGTCGCGCCCTCGAAGTCGGCGTGCACTGCTTCAATGTCGAATCCACCGACGAGCTCGAGCGCCTGCAAGTGGTCGCCGCCGAGCTGGGCGTGCGTGCGCCGGTTTCGCTGCGCGTCAACCCGGACGTCGATGCCGGCACCCATCCGTACATTTCCACCGGCCTTAAAGAGAACAAGTTCGGCATCGCCATTGCCGACGCCGAAGACGTGTACGTGCGCGCCGCGCATCTGCCGAACCTGGAAGTGGTCGGCGTCGACTGCCACATCGGCTCGCAACTGACGACGCTGCCGCCGTTCCTCGATGCACTCGACCGTTTACTGGGTCTGGTCGACCGCCTCGGCGATTGCGGCATTCACCTGCGCCATATCGATCTCGGTGGCGGTTTGGGTGTGCGTTATCGCGATGAGGAGCCACCGTTGGCCGCCGACTACGTCAAAGCCGTCCGCGAACGCCTCGAAGGCCGCGATCTGGCGCTGGTGTTCGAGCCGGGCCGTTTCATCGTTGCCAACGCCGGCGTGCTGCTGACCCAGGTCGAGTACCTCAAGCACACCGAACACAAGGATTTCGCCATCGTCGACGCGGCGATGAACGACCTGATCCGCCCGGCGCTGTATCAGGCGTGGATGGACGTCACCGCGGTGAAACCGCGCGCGACCGCCGCCCGCACGTACGACATCGTCGGCCCGATCTGCGAAACCGGCGACTTCCTCGCCAAGGACCGTGAGCTGGCGCTGGCCGAAGGCGACTTGCTGGCGGTGCACTCGGCCGGTGCCTACGGTTTCGTCATGAGTTCCAACTACAACACCCGCGGCCGCGCCGCCGAGGTGCTGGTAGACGGTGATCAGGTTTTTGAAGTGCGCCGCCGCGAAACCGTGGCCGAGCTGTTTGCCGGCGAAAGCCTGCTGCCGGAGTAACCCATGCTGCTGCGTTTTACCAAAATGCACGGCCTGGGCAATGACTTCATGGTTCTCGACCTGGTCAGCCAGCACGCGCACATTCAGCCCAAACACGCCAAGCAATGGGGCGACCGCCATACCGGCATCGGTTTCGACCAGTTGCTGATCGTCGAAGCGCCGAGCAACCCGGACGTGGATTTCCGTTACCGGATCTTCAATTCCGACGGTTCCGAGGTCGAGCAGTGCGGCAACGGTGCGCGCTGCTTCGCCCGGTTCGTGCTCGACAAGCGTCTGACTGCGAAACGGCAGATCCGCGTCGAGACCAAGGGTGGCATCATCGAACTGGACGTGCGTAACGACGGCCAGATCGGCGTCAACATGGGCGCGCCACGCCTGGTGCCGGCAGACATTCCGTTCGAAGCGCCAGCGCAGGCCAGCAGCTATCAGCTGGAAGTCGACGGCACCACCGTCGAACTGGCGGCCGTGTCGATGGGCAACCCGCACGCGGTACTGCGCGTGCAGGACATCAACAGTGCACCGGTGCATGAGCTGGGGCCGAAAATCGAACACCATCCGCGCTTTCCGGCGCGGGTCAATGTCGGTTTCCTTCAGGTCATCGACCGCCACCGTGCGCAATTGCGCGTATGGGAACGCGGCGCTGGGGAAACCCAGGCCTGCGGCACCGGCGCATGCGCGGCGGCTGTCGCGGCCATCAGCCAGGGGTGGATGGATTCGCCGCTGTTGATCGACCTGCCCGGCGGGCGTCTGTCCATCGAGTGGGCCGGCCCCGGCCAACCGGTGCTGATGACCGGTCCGGCAGTGCGTGTATACGAAGGACAAGTGCGTCTTTGAGTGAGCAGAAACCATGACCGATAAGCCTCAGGTACCCGCCCGACAGTCCGACGAATCCGCGTCCGCGAACCTGGAAGCGGCAGCAGTCGCCGCCTACCTGGAGGCTCATCCGGACTTCTTCGTCGAGCACGAAGAACTGCTGCCGGCCATGCGCATCCCGCACCGTCGCGGTGACACCGTGTCGCTGGTCGAACGGCAGATGACCATCCTGCGTGATCGCAATATCGAGATGCGTCACCGCCTCTCGCAGCTGATGGATGTTGCCCGCGATAACGATCGCCTGTTCGACAAGACCCGCCGGCTGATCCTCGCTCTGATGGACGCTTCCAGCCTGGAAGACGTAGTGATCAGCGTCGAAGACAGTCTGCGCCAGGATTTCCAGGTGCCGTTCGTCAGCCTGATCCTGCTCGGCGACAACCCGGCACCGGTCGGTCGCTGGGTCACTCACGCCGACGCGCAGGTCGCCATCGGCGGCCTGCTCACTGAAGGTAAAAGTGTCAGCGGCAGTCTGCGTGAACACGAGCTGGACTTCCTCTTTGGCGAAGAACAGCGCAAGCAGATAGGCTCGACTGCCGTGGTCGCGGTCAGCCATCAAGGCATCCACGGCATTCTGGCGATCGCCAGCCGTGATCCGCAGCATTACAAAAGCTCGGTCGGCACGCTGTTTCTCAGCTACATCGCCGAAGTCATGGGCCGCGTGCTGCCACGGGTCAACAGCTCCCTGCGCTCGGTACGCTGAACATGGAACGGCAACTGGACGCTTACTGCGAGCACCTGCGCAGTGAGCGGCAGGTGTCGCCGCACACGCTGTCGGCCTACCGCCGCGACCTCGATAAAGTCCTCGGCTGGTGCATCAAGCAGAACATCGGCAGCTGGGCCGCGCTGGATATCCAGCGCCTGCGCAGCCTGATCGCTCGCCTGCATGCGCAGGGCCAGTCCTCGCGCAGCCTCGCCCGCCTGCTGTCGGCCGTACGCGGGCTCTATCACTACCTCAACCGTGAAGGCCTGTGCGATCACGACCCGGCCACCGGTCTGGCGCCACCGAAAGGCGAACGTCGCCTGCCAAAAACCCTGGATACCGACCGCGCGCTGCAACTGCTCGAAGGTGCCGTTGAAGATGATTTTCTGGCACGACGCGATCAGGCGATTCTCGAACTGTTTTACTCCTCAGGCTTGCGCCTTTCCGAACTGACCGGCCTCAATCTCGATCAACTCGATCTGGCCGACGGCATGGTTCAGGTGCTCGGCAAGGGCAGTAAAACCCGTTTGCTGCCGGTGGGCAAAAAGGCCCGCGAAGCCATCGAACAGTGGCTGCCGCTGCGGGCGATGACCAACCCGGCGGACGATGCCGTGTTCGTCAGCCAGCAAGGCCGGCGCCTTGGCCCGCGAGCGATTCAGGTGCGCGTCAAACTGGCTGGCGAGCGCGAACTGGGGCAGAACCTGCATCCGCACATGTTGCGGCATTCTTTCGCCAGCCACTTGCTCGAATCCTCGCAGGACTTGCGCGCGGTGCAAGAATTGCTCGGTCACTCCGACATCAAGACCACGCAGATCTACACCCACCTGGACTTCCAGCACCTGGCCACGGTCTACGACAGTGCCCACCCCCGGGCCAAACGCATGAAAGGCGATGATTCATGAGCATTCAGTTGATCACCTTCGACCTCGACGACACCTTGTGGGATACCGCGCCGGTGATTGCCAGCGCCGAAACCGTGTTGCGCGAATGGCTGAGCGAGCATGCGCAGAATCTGGGCGCGGTGCCGGTGGAGCATTTGTGGTCGATTCGCGAGCGAGTGCTGGCGGGCGAACCGGGTCTCAAGCACCGCATCAGCGCGCTGCGCCGACGTGTACTGTTCCATGCGCTGGAAGAAGCCGGATATGCCCACGGCGAGGCGTCGGAACTGGCTGACAAGGCGTTTGAAGTGTTTCTGCA
Source organism: Pseudomonas granadensis (assembly GCF_900105485.1). Classification (GTDB taxonomy): domain Bacteria; phylum Pseudomonadota; class Gammaproteobacteria; order Pseudomonadales; family Pseudomonadaceae; genus Aquipseudomonas; species Aquipseudomonas granadensis. The sequence continues at coordinate 5,353,585 of NZ_LT629778.1, forward strand.
TGCACGGCATCAGATCGAAGTGTTCCCGGAAGTCGAGCCGCTGCTGGAACTGCTCGCCAATCACTATGCCCTCGGCGTGGTCACCAACGGCAATGCCGATGTGCGCCGGCTGGGGCTGGCGGATTTCTTCAAATTTGCCTTGTGCGCCGAAGATATTGGCATCGCCAAACCGGATGCGCGGCTGTTTCATGAAGCGTTGCAGCGCGGCGGCGTGGGTGCCGAGGCGGCGGTCCATATCGGCGATCATCCCGGCGATGACATTGCCGGTGCGCAGCAAGCAGGGTTGCGCGCGGTGTGGTTCAACCCGACGGGTAAGGTCTGGGAAGCGGAGCGCGCGCCGGACGCCGAGATTCGTAGCCTGACGGAATTGCCTGCCGTGCTCGCACGCTGGAATGCGCCCTCGAACTAACGCAGTTCCACTGTAGGAGTGAGCCTGCTCGCGATAGCGGTGTGACATTCAATTAGATGTATCTGATACACCGCTATCGCGAGCAGGCTCACTCCTACAGGGATTTGGTGGCCGCTCCATTTGTTTCAGACATGAAAAAGCCCGCAGCGACGGCGGGCTTTTTCAGCAAGCGAGCGACACGCCTCAGATAGGGCGGCTGCCGTACTTGTTGTCCGGCTTCTTGGGCGGATCGGCGACCACATTGGCCTCCACCTCCTGCACCTTGCCACCGCGCGCAAGGAACTCTTCCATGGCCTTGGCCAGGGCATCGCGCTCCTTGTTCTTGGCTTCAATGCTCGGCAACTCATCCACCGACACCGCAGCCTTGGCTTTGCCTTTGGCAGCCGGGGCCGGCGTATCGTCACCGCCATCGTCTTCAGCAACGTCTTCCGCTGCTGCTTCCAGACCTTCTTCGGCCTCGTCTTCGTCGCCTACTTCGAGGTCGTCGTTTTCCAGATCATCGTCGCTCATGTTCTACCTCATGACTTGCGAAAAGCAGATTAGTTATAGACCAGCTTTGGCGACTGTCGAAAGTCGCCGGAAAAAAATCGGTAACCATTGATGACCAATGGTTCATGCCCCTTCACCGTGCAAGGTGGCGAGGACTTTACGGGCACCGCCATGATCACGGTGCTCGCCCAGATAAACGCCTTGCCAGGTTCCCAGTGCCAGGCGACCTGCCGAAATCGGCAGACTGATCTGGCAGCCAAGCACGCTGGCCTTGAAGTGCGCCGGGAGGTCGTCCAGGCCTTCGTCGTTATGCTCATAGCCGTCTGTTCCTTGTGGGATCAGACGATTGAAAAATCGTTCGAAGTCGCGACGTACCGCCGGATCGGCGTTCTCGTTGATGGTCAACGACGCCGAGGTATGCTGCAGCCACAAATGCAACAGACCGATCCGACACTTCCTGAGTTCAGGCAGGTTTTCGATCAGCTCATCCGTTACCAGATGAAAGCCCCGGGGCCGTGCCCGCAGGGTTATCAGAGTCTGTTGCCACATACAGTTCTCCGCACGTTCGGGGCGCATTCTAGCGCGCTCTGGGAAAAAACAAAGGCCCTAATATTCCTGCAATCATGTAAGCCATTCGCCGGGTAAAAACGCCACGGGTAAACACGACCAAAGCTGTACGAAAAATCCTTTCAGCTGCTCTCACAGTGACAAATCGCGGACAAAAAAATGCCCGGCGAGCCGGGCAATTTTTTTCCTGTGCGTATTTACAGGTTGTAGCCGCGTTCGTTGTGCTGTGCCAGATCGAGGCCGACCGATTCTTCTTCCTCGGTCACGCGCAGACCCATCACCGCGCCCAGGACCTTGAGGATGATGAAGGTGACGATCGCGGTGTAGATCACCGTGAAGCCGACGCCTTTGATCTGAATCCAGACCTGTGCGCCGATGTCGGTCACGGTGCCGAAGCCGCCCAGTGCAGGCGCTGCAAACACACCGGTGAGGATCGCGCCGAGGATACCGCCGATACCGTGTACGCCGAACGCGTCCAGGGAATCGTCATAACCGAGTTTGCGCTTCAGGGTGGTGGCGCAGAAGAAGCACACCACGCCTGCCGCCAGACCGATCACCAGTGCGCCCATCGGGCCTACGGTGCCAGCGGCCGGCGTGATTGCCACCAGACCGGCAACCACACCCGAGGCAATGCCCAGTGCGCTTGGCTTACCATGGGTGACCCACTCGGCAAACATCCAGCCCAGTGCCGCAGCGGCGGTGGCGATCTGAGTGACCAGCATTGCCATGCCGGCAGTGCCGTTGGCGGCCGCAGCGGAGCCGGCGTTGAAGCCGAACCAGCCGACCCACAGCATGGCGGCGCCCATCAGCGTGTAACCGAGGTTGTGTGGAGCCATCGGCGTGGTCGGGAAGCCTTTGCGCTTGCCCAGCACCAGGCACGCCACCAGACCAGCGATACCGGCGTTGATGTGCACCACGGTGCCGCCAGCGAAGTCGAGTACGCCCCAGTCCCACATCAGGCCGCCGTTGCCGGACCAGACCATGTGCGCGATCGGTGCATAAACGAGGGTGAACCAGATGCCCATGAAGATCAGCATCGCGGAGAACTTCATGCGCTCGGCGAATGCACCGACGATCAGCGCCGGGGTGATGATCGCGAAAGTCATCTGAAAGGTGATGAACACTGCTTCAGGAAACAGCGCCGCGGGGCCTGTCAGGCTCGCTGGCGTGACACCGGCGAGGAACGCCTTGCCCATGCCACCGAAGAACGAATTGAAGTTGACGACGCCCTGCTCCATGCCGGTGGTGTCGAACGCAATGCTGTAGCCATAGATGACCCACAGGATGCTGATCAGACCGGTAATGGCGAAGCACTGCATCATCACGGAAAGAATGTTTTTCGAGCGGACCATGCCGCCGTAGAACAGTGCAAGGCCGGGAATGGTCATGAACAGCACAAGGGCTGTCGAGGTGAGCATCCAGGCAGTGTCGCCGGAATTGAGGACTGGGGCCGCCACTTCGTCTGCCGCCATTGCAAGGCTGGGCATTACGATGGACAACAGGGCTCCTAGCCCTGCGAATTTACGCAGAGTCATATTGTTTTCTCCTGGGGCGTTGGGGTTTGTGGCGGCTTAGATCGCGTCGGTATCGGTTTCGCCGGTACGGATGCGGATCGCCTGTTCCAGATTCACCACGAAGATCTTGCCGTCACCGATCTTGCCGGTGTTGGCAGCCTTGGTTATTGCTTCGATAACCCGGTCCAGATCCTTGTCGTCGATGGCCACGTCGATTTTCACCTTGGGCAGAAAATCGACCACATATTCCGCGCCGCGATACAGCTCGGTGTGACCCTTCTGCCGGCCGAAGCCTTTGACTTCAGTAACGGTAATGCCCTGCACGCCGATTTCGGACAGCGACTCGCGCACGTCGTCCAACTTGAACGGCTTGATGATGGCAGTGACTAGCTTCATGAAACTCTCTCCCGAATTGGTGGACTTGCCCCAGGAAAACAAACCCGACTCAAGTCTAAGCGCAGTGCCTGGCTTTGTAACGCATCGTCGGCCTTGCCTGCCCGACTGACGCCAGCTAACCGCATCCAGACGAAACTCCCCGCTCCGTCTGCCGCACTGCATTCGTCACAGCGACTGCATCAGTGCATGGGTCGAGGGTGACTAAGCAGAAACCTTGCCATCTCGCCAAAACGCCATGATTTCAGTCCCTTGGCCGCTACAGCAGACACTCTTGCGCAAACCGCCGTGCCGATACGCACAACAACGGTGCGCTGCCGTCCGTCCGCCTGCACGAAAAGCGTGCATCCCTGACCACGGGATTGACTATAGACACTGCGTGATACACTGCCGCCCATTGTTTCCAGGACATCCACCATGCTCGCGCCCAAAGACTTCCTCGACGCCCTGAGCGGCACCGCCTCCCGCCTGTTCAGCGGCGACACCCCGCTGCCGAAAGCCGAAATCGAAAGCCAGTTCAAGATGCTGCTGCAGAGTGCCTTCAGCAAACTCGACCTGGTCAGCCGTGAAGAGTTTGATAGTCAGATGGTGGTGTTGGCCCGAACGCGTGCACGGCTTGAGAGCCTTGAAGCGAAGGTTGCCGAGATGGAAGCGAAGCTGACGCCGCCTGCTGAATAACACCGCAATCCCCTGTGGGAGCTAGCTGAACAGGTAAACCGCACGGTTGTGAACTCATGGTGGAGAAAGGCTCTGCAATTGATCTGATTTTTTGCGCTGCAACCTCACCAAAGGTCATTTCAGCGATACCACTGAAATGACCTTTTTTGTGTCTACGTTATCTCCCCCCCTACTCCGAAATCCTCCACTCACTGAAGTAACGTCCTACAAAACGCGTCCCCCACGTCTGATTTCGCTGCCCCTCTCTGCTGGCTATCTTCTGCGACCAGCTCCAAACAGATGAAAACAATGAGAAGAAAAGGCAAAGCAACGGATCTTCGTAACCAGACATTCAGATCAAACTCGCGAAAGATCGCCCTACAAATTCTTTCTCAAGGACATTGCCCCGAGAATCCCAAATATTGATGCAGCAGCGGTCAAGTTTGAGCCAATTACCCCAGCAGCGATAAAGCAATACTTTCTCTGGGAGGGGCCAACAATTTTCCCTTGGGATGACGTTGCAGACTGGAAAAGTAAAGATGCGAAAGGTCTGGATTTGGCGATATGGTTCAAACAGATTCTTTGCGGCATGTGCTATGCGACCCCGCGCGCAAGCTCTATCTGCTTAAAGATTATTCTGTTGGAAGGGCATCCGGATAGGGCGCACCCGCTTCGCGGCAGGATCGCGCCGATTGCTCTGCTTGTCGCAGATCACTATGCGCGAGCGCTAGGATGCAAAGAAATCGAGATTCAGGATCCTGATCCGAATGTTGTTTTTTACTACCGAAAACTAGGGTTCGAATTCGACCACACCAACCGGCTTGTCATTTCTGTGAACGGTCAATAACATCGAAATCAACAACCCAATCGCACGAGGTGCGTATGAGCCCAAAAAAGCGAAAGGCAAAGCTTCTTCAGATTGTTGAACTACATCTCGAAGCACTCCGGTTGGCTGGGAATATGTCAGCCAACCAACGGCGATTTATTGAAGTTGCTGTTACGTGTGGGCCAGAGCTTGAGCCAAGCGGCCCGCTGGCCGGTAGAAGATCCTGAGTCAAAAATAAAAAGGCGTCCATAGGACGCCTTTTTTGTGTTTGGAGGAGTAGTCGCAGCGATTCATTAGCTCTTGGCTTTGCAGCCATGGGTTCAGAATCCGACGAGCTGGCCCGTCGTCACTACTTCAGAGAAACCAGCTTTCTCTGCTGCCAAAAATGCGGGGGAGCTTTTACTGGTGCCCAGTCCCGACGAATGCGCAGTTGCAGTCCTCGAGCGGGAGGATTCGTCAATGCCGAGCGAGAGTCAACGCTCCAATTCAGGCAAGCAGTGACAGCCAATCGGGTCTGGATACGTCTTGTAAACCTCTATTTCAGCACTGAAGCCCGGCTCAACTACCCTTCAAAAACCCGCAGGAAGCGGCCCACGATTCAGCTCAAGGAACGACCATGTCTCTCTCCATCGTCCACAGCCGCGCCCAGATTGGCGTGGAAGCCCCTGCTGTCACCGTCGAAGTCCATCTGGCCAACGGTCTGCCGTCGCTGACCATGGTCGGGCTGCCCGAGGCGGCGGTGAAGGAGAGCAAGGATCGGGTGCGCAGCGCGATCATCAATTCCGGGCTGCAGTTTCCGGCGCGGCGGATCACGCTGAATCTGGCCCCGGCGGATCTGCCCAAGGATGGCGGGCGGTTTGATCTGGCGATTGCCTTGGGGATTCTGTCGGCGAGTGTGCAGGTGCCGTGCCTGACGCTGGACGAGGTGGAATGCCTGGGCGAACTGGCGTTGTCCGGCGCGGTACGAGCAGTGCGCGGGGTATTGCCGGCAGCGTTGGCGGCGCGCAAGGCCGGGCGTGCGTTGGTGGTGCCTCGGGCGAATGCGGAAGAAGCGTGTCTGGCCTCGGGACTTAAGGTGTTTGCAGTCGATCATCTGCTTGAGGCTGTGGCGCATTTCAACGGGCATACGCCGGTTGAGCCGTATGTCTCTGACGGCTTGATGCATGCCAGCAAGCCCTATCCCGACTTGAATGAAGTGCAGGGTCAGATGGCAGCCAAACGTGCGTTGCTGATCGCGGCGGCTGGCGCGCATAACCTGCTGTTCAGCGGGCCTCCGGGTACCGGTAAAACATTGTTGGCGAGTCGTCTGCCGGGGCTTCTGCCGCCGCTGGCCGAGAGTGAAGCGCTGGAGGTGGCGGCGATCCAGTCGGTCGCCAGCGGTGCGCCGCTGACCCATTGGCCGCAACGCCCCTTTCGCCAACCGCACCATTCGGCATCCGGACCGGCACTGGTCGGTGGCAGCTCGAAACCGCAACCCGGAGAGATCACCCTCGCCCATCACGGCGTGCTGTTTCTCGACGAACTGCCGGAGTTCGATCGCAAGGTACTGGAGGTTTTGCGCGAGCCGTTGGAGTCCGGGCACATCGTGATTGCCCGAGCCAAGGATCGTGTGCGTTTTCCGGCGCGTTTTCAGTTAGTCGCCGCGATGAATCCCTGCCCCTGTGGATATCTTGGCGAACCCAGCGGCAAGTGCTCATGCACGCCGGACATGGTCCAGCGCTATCGCAACAAACTGTCGGGCCCGCTGCTGGACCGGATCGATTTGCACCTGACGGTGGCGCGCGAGGCGACGGCATTGAACCCGCAGGTGAAGCCGGGCGAAGACAGTGCCAGTGCAGCCGCGTTGGTTGCCGAGGCCCGTGAACGACAGCAAACAAGGCAGGGCTGCGCCAATGCCTTTCTCGATTTGCCGGGACTGAAACGGCACTGCAAGTTATCTACAGCCGATGAAACCTGGCTGGAAACCGCCTGCGAACGCTTGACCCTGTCGCTACGCTCGGCGCATCGCTTGCTCAAGGTTGCCCGAACACTGGCAGACCTCGAACAAGCCGATGCCATCAAACGCGAGCACCTGGCCGAGGCGCTGCAATATCGGCCAGCGACGCCTTAATGCGCGGTCAGATCCACCAGCGGCGTCTGCCGCACTTCAGTTTCACGCCCGGCCTGGATCTCGGTCACACGCTTCAGGGCGTTATCCACAGCGCCCTTGTCCGCAAGCAGGCTGTAACTGATCTGGAATTGCTGACTGGCTTTCGGTGCAATGGTCGGCACCAGCTTCAGCGGACGCTGATAATGGCGGTTGTAGGAAAAACTCGTCCCCGGTTCCAGGCCGGTGACATAGCCCTGCCCTTGGGTATCGGTATTTTTCCACAGGGAAAACACCGGCAGTTGCGAGGTGTTGAAACCGACCGAGACGCCCAGGCTACCTGCCTTGTTATGCAGCACGGTCAGCGTTTGTCCCTTGGCATCGGCATAGGGCACGACGTTGTAGACAGTTTCGTCGTAGTCCTTGGTCGGCCCGCGATAGGTTTGCCAGTCGGCCAGATCACCCTTGGCCTTGTCGTTGAATGGCGAGACCTGTTTGACCGGCGCGGCAAAACGGGCGCCTTGCTCAAGAAATGGCGTGCTGAAGTTGCTGTGATACAGCGCCTGATATTCCTTCGGGTAATCGCCGTTGTTGGTCAGCGTATCGTTGAGGCTAAAGGCGGCGCTGCCCGGCAGCGTGACCAGTTCGGTAGCCACGGAGAAGTCGACCTTCTTGAACGCCTGCTCTTTCAACTCGCCACGCAGGCTGATGGCATAGGGCGGTTTTTCGTCGATGTGCAGGGTGACAGTGCTGGCCGGGATATTGGCGGCGCGGCCGTGCAAAGTCAGCAGCTCACCATTGTCCATGCCCGGATGGCCGACCCATTCATAACCACAGCGGGTCACCAGTTCGTTGAAGCCTTCCAGCCAGCCGAGGCCACCGCGTCCGTTGAGTTCGATGAAGGCCGGGTTGACCACCTCCTTGACCGGCGAATCCCAGCCCATCCGCACGTCGCCGACGGACGCCTGCAAGACGTTCATGCCACGGGTCGGCACTACGGAGAGTTTCATGGTGCCGTTATCGATGTCGACGATGCTCACGCCTTCCTGCCGGCCGCCGTGCAGGGTGCGCAGGCTGACGGAAAAGGGTTTGTCGGTTTTCACGCCCAGTTGCGCGCTGGTGATGGTCCAGTTTTGCGCGGGTTTGTTGGTGTCGAGAAGGACGTAATCCCAGGCCATGGCGTGGGAAGCAGCAGAGAGCGCGCCGAGTGCGAGGGCGAGTTTGAGCGGGGTCATGGCAGCAGCCTTTATTGGAGTTGTGCCATTTTTATAGCGCTGCGGAAACGATTCAGCAAGTGCATTGAATCGACAGATCACATGTTCTGCCGAAGATCTTCAGTGATGCAATCGCGAGCAGGCTCGCTCCCACAGAGGTTCAGGGGCTTCACAACATTTGTGATTCGCACCGGACACTGTGGGAGCGATCCTGCTCGCGATAGCTATTTCAAAGGCGCATCAACGGAAGCGATCAACCTCGGAGCGCAGGTCCGCCGCCAGTTTTTCCAGCTCTTTGGCGGTCACCGCAAGGTTGGAAACCACTTCGCGTTGTTCGCTGTTAGCCAGCGCAATGCTCTGCAAGTTGCTGCTCAGCAACGTTGCCGTGCTGCTCTGCTCCTGCGTCGCGGTGGTGATCGCGGCAAACTGCTGGCCCGCCGAACGGCTCTGCTCATCGATCCGCGCCAGCGCCGAGGCGACATTGGCGTTGCGCGACAGGCCTTCCTGCATCAGCACATTGCCCTGCTCCATGGTGCTGATCGCGTTGCCGGTTTCCTGCTGGATGCTGTGGATCATGCTGGAGATTTCATCAGTGGCCTGACGAGTACGCGAGGCCAGGCTGCGCACTTCGTCGGCGACCACGGCAAAGCCGCGACCCTGCTCACCGGCACGCGCCGCTTCGATCGCCGCGTTGAGTGCCAACAGGTTGGTCTGCTCGGCAATCGAGGTGATCACGCCAACGATGCCGCCGATTTCCTGGGAACGCTGACCGAGGGTATTGATTACGGTGGCGGTGCTGTTGAGGGCGCCGGCGATTTGCTCAAGCGACGACGAGGCTTCTTCCATCGAGCTGCGGCCGATCTGCGTCTGCTGAGCATTTTCCTGGGCCAGACGCTGGGTGGCGCTCATGTTGTCGGCGATGTTCAGCGAGGTCGCGCTGAACTCTTCCACCGCGCCGGCCATGCTGGTGATCTCGCCGGACTGCTGCTCCATGCCGTCATAGGCACCGCCGGACAGCCCGGACAACGCCTGCGCCCGGCTGTTGACCTCTTCAGAGGAGCGACGGATGTGCTCGACCATGGTCGACAAGGCCTGGCTCATCTGGTTGAACGCTCGCGACAACTGACCGATTTCATCGTTGCTCGACACGTTCAGACGTACGCTCAGATCACCCGCGCCCAACGCTTCGGCCTGCCGAACCAGATCGCTCAACGGCGCCAGTTTGCTGCGCAGCAGCCAGACTACCGAACCGACCGCCAGCAACATCGCCAGCAGACTGCCAATTGCCAGTTGCGTGCCGACGCTCCAGGTCACCGCGCGAATCTCGGCTTTCGGCATGCTCGCCACCACCGACCACGGGCCACCTTCGAACGGCACGGCAATGCTGTAGAAATCTTCGCCGTTGTCGCTCCAGAACTCGCCTTTACCCGGAGTTTTCACCAGTGCGTTGATGGCTGGCACCGCTTGGTCCAGCGACTGGACACCGGCGATCGGCACCAGCCATTTGTTCTGCTCGTCGAGCAGGGCCAGCGAGCCGGTCTGGCCGATGCGGAAGCGCTTGAGGTTGGCGAACTGGGCGTTCTGCGCGTCGGTGTAATCGAAGCCGACATACAACACGGCAATGATCTTGCCGCTGCCGTCACGCACCGGCGTGTACTGCGACATGTAATAGCGCTCGAACAGCAGCGAGCGGCCGACGTAACTCTGCCCCGCCATCAACTTCGCGTACGCCGGGTTGGCATGATCGAGCACGGTGCCGATGGCGCGGGTGCCGTCCTGCTTGCTGACGTTGGTGCTGACGCGAATGAAGTCTTCGCCGCTGCGCACGAACACCGTGGCCACACCGGCGGTCATCTGCTTGAACTCGTCGACTTCCTTGAAGTTGTTGTTCAGCACTTCGTTGCCCAGATGCAGGCCTGGGGTCTGCACGCCGGCCACGGTCACGGGCTGGTCAGGGTGCACGCTCAGGCCGCTGCCGAAGCGCTTTTCGAACAAGCCGCTCAGGCGCAGGGTGCTTTCACGCAAGGTGCCGTGGAACGTGCTCAGTTGGTCGGCCAGCAGCCGCGCCTCACTGGCCAGATGCTCTTCACGGGTGGCGAGGTTGGCAGAGTCCAGCGAACGCAGGGCGAACACCGTACTGCCGCTGATGACAATCGCCAGTATCACGGCGAGGGCGAGGCCCAGCTGCGAGGCGATCCGAGCACGAGGTTGAGACATGAACAGCTCCTGGCCGAGCCACCGAATCCTCCTTGATCGCGGTAAATGCCCGGGAAAATATTCTAATAATGGGGGTGCAGCCTGGAACCGGCACGACGGTTCCACTTGCTCATAGTCGGCGGTGAATCCGAATACTTGAGCGCGCAACGTGGGTATGGCTTAAGGCCTGCATTGTCGCCGCTCCAACGTTTCAGCTCAAGCGCGCCACCGCTGGCAGTTCCATGGCGCGGACTTCGCCCTGGAGGAAGTCACTGAGGCGGCGCAAACGTTCACCTCCGGGACGGGTTTTCGGCCACACCAGGTAATAATTCAGGCCACTGGCGACCGCCGTCGGCCACGGCAGGCTCAGACGTCCTTGGGCGACATCTTCAGCCACCATCAACAGATCGCCCATCGACACGCCGTAGCCGCGCGCCGCAGCGATCATCCCCAGTTCGAGGGTATCGAACACTTGCCCACCCTTGAGTGAAACCTGATCCGACAATCCCATGCATTCCAGCCAACTGCGCCAGTCGCGACGGTCCGGGGTCGGATGAAGCAATTCGGTGCTGGCCAGCCGCTCCACATCCCACGGTTGGTCGTTGAGCAGATTGGGCGCACCGACCGGGATCAGCTCCTCGGCAAACAACAGGCTGGCCTCCCAGTCCGGCGGAAAATGGCCATCGCTCAACAGCACGGCGCAATCGAACGGCTCGTCATTGAAATCCACCGAATCGATGTCCATCCACGCGCTGGTCAGTTGTACTTCGTTGCCCGGCTGCAAATGGCGAAAGCGACTCAGGCGCGCCAACAGCCAGCGCATGGTCAGGGTCGACGGCGCCTTCATGCGCAGGATGTCGTCTTCGGCGCGCAAAGTGTTGCAGGCGCGCTCCAGCGCAGTGAAACCTTCGCGAATGCCCGGCAATAAAAGCCGCGCGGCTTCGGTCAGTTGCAAATTGCGCCCGCTGCGCTGAAACAACCGGCAGGCAAAGTGTTCTTCGAGGGTGCGGATATGTCGACTCACTGCACTCTGGGTAATCGACAACTCTTCAGCAGCGCGGGTGAACGAGCTATGCCGCGCCGCCGCTTCGAATGCGCGCAGGGCATACAACGGTGGAAGGCGACGGGACATGTGCAAGGCTCCAGTGGCGGGATGCGGCCAACTTAGCAGAATCGGCGCTGGATGAGTTTTAATCATGCCACCCATCCTTTTTATCCCTTTGTGCAATTACGCCCACACGCCGAGAATCGATGCTCTCCTGTTCCCTCTGAATCGAGTGGTGATGACATGCAGCATCCTGTGCGTAGCGAACTCTGGGCCATTTTGCGGCTGGCCGGGCCGCTGATCGCTTCCCAGTTGGCGCACATGCTCATGGTGCTGACTGACACGCTAATGATGGCGCGCCTGAGTCCCGAGGCCTTGGCGGGCGGAGGCCTGGGCGCGGCGAGCTATTCGTTCGTGTCGATTTTCTGCATCGGCGTGATCGCCGCCGTCGGCACGCTGGTGGCGATTCGGCAGGGTGCCGGCGATATCATCGGTGCGGCGCGCCTGACCCAGGCCGGTTTGTGGCTGGCGTGGCTGATGGCACTGGGCGCCGGACTGTTGTTGTGGAACCTCAAACCGGTATTGTTGCTGTTCGGCCAGACCGAAACCAACGTCAATGCCGCCGGGCAATTTCTGATCGCCCTGCCCTTCGCCCTGCCCGGCTACCTGAGCTTCATGGCGTTGCGTGGTTTCACCAGTGCGATTGGTCGAGCGACGCCGGTGATGGTCATCAGCCTCGCCGGCACCGTGGCCAACTTCTTGCTCAATTACGCCTTGATCACCGGCATGTTCGGCCTGCCGCAGCTCGGACTGACCGGTATTGGCCTGGTCACGGCGATTGTTGCCAACTGCATGGCACTGGCGCTGGCCTGGCATATCCGTCGGCATCCGGCGTACGACGCTTATCCCTTGCGTGCCGGGCTGGCGCGGCCCAACCGGCAATATCTGAAAGAACTGTGGCGCCTCGGCCTGCCAATCGGCGGCACCTATGCGGTGGAAGTCGGTTTGTTTGCCTTCGCCGCGCTGTGCATGGGCACCATGGGCAGTACGCAAATGGGCGCGCACCAGATCGCGCTGCAGATCGTTTCGGTGGCGTTCATGGTGCCGGCCGGAATGTCCTATGCGATCACCATGCGCGTCGGCCAGCATTACGGCGCCGGGCAACTGATTGACGCGCGCATGTCCGGTCGCGTCGGCATCGCCTTCGGTGCAGTGGTGATGCTCGGTTTTGCCTTGGTGTTCTGGCTATTGCCGAACGAACTGGTCGGGTTGTTCCTTGACCATGACGACCCGGCGTATGCCGAGGTGATCCGCCTCGCGGTCAGCCTGCTGGCCGTGGCGGCCTGGTTCGAGCTGTTCGATGGCACGCAGACGATCGCCATGGGCTGTATTCGCGGGCTCAAGGACGCCAAGACTACGTTTCTGGTCGGGCTTGCTTGCTACTGGCTGATCGGCGCGCCGGCGGCGTGGTGGATGGCGTTCCACCTGAACGGGGGGCCGACCGGGGTCTGGTGGGGGCTGGCACTCGGGTTGGCGTGCGCGGCGGTGAGCCTGACGCTGGCGTTTGAGTGGAAGATGCAGCGGATGATTCGGCGCGAGCCGCAATCTCAGGGCTTCAACATTCCTCAAGCCGAATGAGATCCCCTGCAGGAGTGAGCCTGCTCGCGATAGCGGTGTATCAGACAATGCGAATGTCGGCCGTTGGAAAGCTATCGCGAGCAGGCGAAGGCCTACAGGGACAGATCTTTAGCTCACGATCTCCAAAGCTGGCTGCTGACTCGATCCAGACACCAGGAACTCCACCAGCTCCGCCAGCGGCAACGGCCGGCTGATCAGGTAACCCTGCACCTGATCGCAACCGAACCCGCGCAGCAGTTCCAGTTGCTCGGAAGTCTCCACGCCTTCGGCCACCACTTCCAGCTGCAGGTTGTGCGCAAGATTGATCATCGCGTGCACCAGTTTGCGGTTCTCTTCACGCTGTTCCATGCCGCCGACAAAGCTTTTGTCGATCTTCAGCAAGGTGATCGGCAGGCTGTTGAGGTGCACGAATGAGGAGAACCCGGTGCCGAAGTCATCCAGCGAAAAGCGCACGCCGAGGCGGCCAAGGGCGTCCATGGTCTGCTTGACCAGATCGCTGCGGCGCATCACCGCGGTTTCGGTCAGTTCGAATTCCAGCCATTGCGCCTCGACCCCGCGTTCCAGAATCAGACGGCTCAAGGTCGGCAGCAACTGGCTGTCCTGAAACTGGCGGAACGACAGGTTGATTGCCATGTGCAGCGCCGGCAAGCCTTGCCCGCGCAGCGCCTGCATGTCGCGCAGGGCGCGGGAAATCACCCAGTAGCCCAGCGGCACGATCAAACCGCTCTGCTCGGCCAGCGGCACGAATTCGCTCGGTGGCAACAGGCCGCGTTCGCCATGACGCCAGCGCACCAGGGCTTCGAGGCCGACGATCTGGCCATCCTCAAGATTCAGCCGTGGCTGGTAATGCAGCTCCAGCTCATCGCGCCGCAGCGCCCGGCGCAGCTCGCTTTCCAGATCGGCCATGCTGCGCGCGTTACGGTTGATGCGCTCGTTAAAGATATGAAAGGTACAGCCCTGAGTGCTTTTGGCTTGCTGCATGGCAATGTGCGCGTGCCACATCAGCGGGTCGGCACCGGCCTGCGCGCGAGCGTGGGCGATGCCGAGGCTGGAGCCGATCAACAGGCTCTCGCCATCGACCCAATACGGTTCGGCCAGCGCTTCGGTAATGCGCTCGGCCATCCACTCGGCCCGCTCCGGCGCACGGCGGGTGTCGATCAGCAAGGCGAATTCATCGCTGCCCAGGCGCGCCAGTTGATCACCGGCCTCAAGCTGGCTTTTCAGCCGCGCGACCACTTGCAGGATCAGCCGGTCGCCAGCCTGATGACCGAGGGCATCATTGGCGTGGCGAAAATTGTCGAGGTCAAGATGCCCGAGGGCCAGGCCACGGCCGTCGTTTTCCGCCAGACGCGCCGTCAGCAGGGTCTGGAAACCCTGGCGGTTGGCGATACCGGTCAGCGGATCCTGTTCGGCCAGGCGCTGCAACGTGTTTTCGAGCACGCCGCGCTCGCGCACATGGCGCAGGCAACGGCGCAGCATGCCGGCGTCGAGGGCATCGAATGCCAACCAGTCACTGACCCCGTCCGGCGCCGTGGCCGGTTCGTGATCGAGCAGCAATACCGTCGGCAGGCTGCAACGGCCCGGTGCCGGTTGCAACGCAGGAATGGTCAATAACACCGCATGGCGGTTGTCTTCGAACAGGCTGCTGACCGACTCCCAGCTCGGCGCGCTGATCAGCACCGCCGCGCTCCCCATGGGCGCCAGACACTCGCGCAATAACGCTGTCCACGCTGGCTCTTCGGCCAGTAACAGCAAACGCAAGGGCTCGACAGGCGTAGACAAGCTGACTCCCTAGACTCTGCAAAGATGTGGGCTGGGCATTATGCCGTTGTGTGTAACATTGACCAATGCGCATGACCATCAACGTCGGACAAAACGTTATCTTTGGTCACAAACGAGAACATTAGCCGCAAAATCACCGCGCATCCTGCGTGAAAGTAACAAAACCGGCAAATCCGCATCGCGTGGTACGTCACAAGTCGGACAGAGCAGCACAATTCGCTGAGCCTGTTAAAATGCCGGCCCATTTCGTCAACGACTCCCGAATTTTCGTATGTCCCGACTCAATCCCCGGCAGCAAGAAGCCGTGAACTACGTCGGCGGCCCTCTATTGGTGCTCGCCGGTGCTGGCTCCGGCAAGACCAGCGTGATCACGCGCAAAATCGCGCACCTGATCCAGAACTGCGGCATCCGCGCCCAGTACATCGTCGCCATGACGTTTACCAACAAGGCCGCGCGCGAGATGAAAGAGCGGGTCGGCAGCCTGCTGCGTGCCGGCGAAGGCCGCGGCCTGACGGTCTGCACCTTCCACAACCTGGGCCTGAACATTATCCGCAAGGAGCATGCGCGGCTGGGCTACAAACCCGGTTTCTCGATCTTCGACGAGACCGACGTCAAAGCCCTGATGACCGACATCATGCAGAAGGAATATGCAGGCGACGATGGCGTCGACGAGATCAAGAACATGATCGGCGCCTGGAAAAACGACCTGATCCTGCCGCCGCAGGCGCTGGAAAACGCGCGCAATCCCAAGGAGCAGACCGCCGCCATCGTCTACACCCACTACCAGCGCACGCTCAAGGCGTTCAACGCGGTGGACTTCGACGACCTGATCCTGCTGCCGGTGAAACTCTTCGAAGAACACGCCGACATTCTCGAAAAGTGGCAGAACAAGGTGCGTTACCTGCTGGTCGATGAATATCAGGACACCAACGCCAGCCAGTACCTGCTGGTGAAGATGCTGATCGGCAAGCGCAACCAGTTCACCGTGGTCGGCGACGACGACCAGTCGATCTACGCCTGGCGCGGCGCGCGGCCGGAAAACCTGATGCTGCTCAAGGACGACTACCCGTCGCTGAAAGTGGTGATGCTCGAGCAGAACTACCGTTCGACCAGTCGCATCCTGCGCTGCGCCAACGTGCTGATCTCGAACAACCCGCACGAATTCGAAAAGCAGCTGTGGAGTGAAATGGGCCACGGTGACGAGATCCGCGTGATCCGCTGCCGCAACGAAGACGCCGAAGCCGAGCGCGTGGCCATGGAAATCCTCAGCCTGCACCTGCGCACTGACCGCCCTTACAGCGATTTCGCGATTCTCTATCGCGGTAACTATCAGGCCAAACTGATCGAATTGAAGCTGCAGCACCATCAGGTGCCGTATCGCCTCAGCGGCGGCAACAGCTTTTTCGGCCGCCAGGAAGTGAAGGACCTGATGGCCTACTTCCGCCTGATCGTAAACCCGGATGACGACAACGCCTTTCTGCGAGTGATCAATGTGCCGCGCCGCGAAATCGGCTCGACCACCCTGGAAAAGCTCGGCAACTACGCCACCGAGCGCAAGATCTCGATGTACGCCGCCACCGATGAAATCGGCCTCGGCGAGCATCTGGACAGCCGCTTCACCGATCGCCTGGCGCGCTTCAAGCGCTTCATGGACAAGGTCCGCGAGCAGTGCGCCGGCGAAGATCCGATCTCGGCGCTGCGCAGCATGGTCATGGACATCGACTACGAGAACTGGCTGCGCACCAACAGCTCCAGCGACAAGGCAGCCGATTACCGCATGAGCAACGTCTGGTTCTTGATCGAGGCGTTGAAAAACACCCTCGAAAAAGACGAAGAAGGCGAAATGACCATCGAGGACGCCATCGGCAAATTGGTGCTGCGCGACATGCTCGAACGTCAGCAGGAAGAAGAGGACGGCGCCGAAGGCGTGCAAATGATGACATTGCACGCCTCCAAGGGGCTGGAATTCCCTTACGTGTTCATCATGGGCATGGAAGAGGAAATCCTCCCGCACCGCTCCAGCATCGAAGCCGACACCATCGAAGAAGAACGCCGCCTGGCCTACGTGGGTATCACCCGCGCTCGTCAGACCCTGGCGTTTACTTTCGCGGCCAAGCGCAAGCAGTACGGCGAGATCATCGACTGTGCGCCGAGCCGTTTCCTCGATGAGCTGCCGCCGGACGACCTCGCCTGGGAAGGCAACGACGACACCCCGACCGAAGTCAAAGCCGTGCGCGGCAATAACGCTTTGGCCGACATACGCGCGATGTTAAAGCGCTAGAATTGGCCACTTTTTACTAGACCTTCGGCGCACCAGGCGCCAAATGAGGACAGCTTCATGGAAGCATTGCAGCAGAAAATCCGCGAACAAGGCATTGTGCTTTCCGACCAGGTCCTGAAGGTCGACGCCTTCCTGAACCACCAGATCGACCCGGCCCTGATGAAGCTGATCGGCGACGAATTCGCCGCGCTGTTCAAGGACTCGGGGATCACCAAGATCGTCACCATCGAAGCTTCGGGCATCGCCCCGGCGATCATGACCGGCTTGAACCTCGGCGTGCCGGTGATCTTTGCCCGCAAGCAGCAGTCCCTGACCCTGACTGAAAACCTGCTGTCGGCAACCGTCTACTCGTTCACCAAGAAGACCGAAAGCACCGTGGCGATTTCCCCGCGCCACCTGACCAGCAGCGACCGCGTGCTGATCATCGACGACTTCCTCGCCAACGGTAAGGCGTCGCAGGCGCTGATCTCGATCATCAAACAGGCCGGCGCCACCGTGGCCGGTCTGGGCATCGTCATCGAGAAATCGTTCCAGGGCGGCCGCGCCGAGCTGGATTCGCAGGGCTACCGCGTCGAGTCGCTGGCCCGCGTGAAATCGTTGAAGGACGGCGTTGTAACCTTCATCGATTAACCAGCTACCTCGCCGATCCCCTGTAGGAGTGAGCCTGCTCGCGATAGCGTAGTGTCAGTCGACCCTTTCGGTGACTGATGCACCGCGATCGCGAGCAGGCTCACTCCCACAGTTGGTTTTGAGGCGGGCAGTTATTGCTCGGTGGCTTTGAGGCCGGTGAGCAACAAACGTTGAAACAGCTCCTCTTTCAGCCCCTCCGGGTTCGTGAGCTGCATCCGTTCCAGATGTTCCGGAAACGCTGATGCCTCCGGCGCATCCAGCGCAGCCTTGCCCAATTCCAGTATCTCGGTCAGCTTGAACTTGCTCTTCAGCCAGTTCAGCGCGCGCAGCAGGTCGCGTTCGATCGCGGTGAAATCACAGCCCAGCGGATATTCCGGAAACAGATTCGGATGCCGTGCGGCGATCGCCTGCAAGCGTTGCGGCGTGTTGTCGGCGAAACGCGGATCGATGCGGAAATCCTTTGGCAGTTTGCCGACCTTTTGTGCCTGTTCGATCAGCCCCGGCTGAAAGCGCGAATCGCTGATATTGAGCAACGCCTCGATTACCGCCGCGTCGGGTTTGCCGCGCAGATCGGCGATGCCGTATTCGGTGACGACGATATCGCGTAAATGCCGCGGAATCGTGCAATGACCGTATTCCCAGACGATATTCGAACTGACCTCGCCAGCCGATTCGCGCCAGCTGCGCAAGATCAGAATCGATCGCGCCCCATCCAGCGCATGGCCCTGGGCGACGAAGTTGTACTGTCCGCCGACACCGCTGAGCACGCGCCCGTCCTGCAACTGGTCAGCCACCCCGGCGCCGAGCAGGGTCATGGTGAATACCGTGTTGATGAACCGCGCATCGAGGCGTTGCAAACGCTTGAGCTCTTCCTGCCCGTACAGCTCGTTGATGTAGCTGATGCGGGTCATGTTGAACTCGAGCATTTTGCTTGGCGGCAACTCACGCAAACGCTCATAGAAACTGCGCGGGCCGAGGAAGAAGCCGCCGTGTACGCAAATGCCGTCAGGCTGCGCCGCCTCGTCGAGGGTGCCGGCATTGGCCTGCTCCTGGGTCGGCACATCCGGGTAGACCTTGCGCCGGATGATCCCCGCCTCCGCCAAAACCAGCAGGCCGTTGACGAACATTTCACTGCAGCCATACAAGCCTTTGGCGAACGGTGCGGTGCCGCCCTCGCGCTCGATCAGTTGCGCCCACTGGCTCAGATTGATGTCATCGAGCAGCGCCCGATAACCGCCGTTGTCGGCCTGACGGGCGAGCAATGCAGCGGTCAGTGCGTCGCCCATCGAACCGATGCCGATCTGCAGCGTGCCGCCGTCGCGCACCAGCGTGCTGGCATGTAAACCAATGAAGTGGTCCTGGAAACCGACGGGCATGTTCGGCGTTGAGAACAGCGTGCAGCTGTCCTTCTCGTCGATCAGCAAATCAAAGGTGTCGATATCGACTTCGGCATCCCCGGGCATGTACGGCAGATCGGTGTGAACCTGGCCGACCAGCACAATCGTCTCTCCGGCTTCGCGGCGCTTGGCGATCAGTGGCAATAGATCGAGGGTGATGTCGGGGTTGCAGCTCAGACTCAGGCGGTCCGGGTGTTCGCTGCTGCTGGCGAGCAACTGCGCGACCAGATTCAGGCCGGCGCCGTTGATATCGCGGGCGGCATGGCTGTAGTTGCTGCTGACGTAATCCTGCTGTGCCGGGGCGCTGTTGAGCAGGCTGCCGGGCTGCATGAAGAACTGTTGAATGCGGATGTTGGCGGGCAGGCTGTCGCGCTGTAGATCAGCGAGAAAATCGAACTCGGGGTAATCGCCGAAAACCCGTTCGACAAAGGGCTCTATAAAGCGCTTCTGCAAACCTTCGCCCAGACTCGGCCGACCCAGGCACAGCGCGGTGTAAATCGTCAGCTGGCGCTCGGGCAGGTCTTTGATCCGCCGGTACAGCGCGTTGACGAAGTGGTTGGGTTTGCCCAGCCCCAGCGGCAGGCCCATGTGGACATGCGCCGGCAAGCGTGCGAGCACGTCGTCCACTGCCTGTTCGATCGAACACAACTGCACCATCTGAAGCCTCCCGCCCGTTCCGTTGATAGGGGTAGACCGAGATTGCCTTGAGTTTGCTGCAAAGGATAGCGTTTGGTTTTGAGTGTTTATCCGCCTCGAGATGGTTGCCCTCACCTTAACCCTCTCCCGGAGGGAGAGGGGACCGATTCGGGGATATTCGGAATCTGCAGCGGCCTGAAACCGCTTTACCGAATCCATAATCGCCAAGGTCTTCCAGGTCGATGTCGAACGCCAGACACCTCGGTCGGCCCCCTCTCCCTCCGGGAGAGGGCTGGGGTGAGGGTCAGGGTTTGAATGAATCGAAAGACCATAAATCGCAGGCACAAAAAAACCGTCCGAAGACGGTTTTTTTACGTCCAGAGCGCCGCTGATTACAGACCGGACATCTCTTTGATCGCGCCCTTGAGTTCTTCATCGGTGCAATCGGCGCAGGTGCCTTTCGGTGGCATCGCATTAACACCGGTAATCGCTTTGGCGAGGATGCCGTCCAGACCACCCTGGTGATCGGCCCGCTCTTTCCAGGCGGCCTTGTCGCCGATTTTCGGCGCGCCCAGCAGGCCGGTGCCGTGACAAGCGTTGCAGTGTTTGGCGATCACGTCTTTAGGCGCCTTGGCTCCACCGCCGCCGCCAGCGCTTGCAACCACTTCCATCCCTTTGCATTCCTGCCCCTGAACACACACCTGGCCGACCGGCTCGAGGCGTTTGGCAATGTCGTCATTGGTCGCAGCTTGAGCGCTGACAGCCCAGAGGGCCAGTACGGTTGCTGGTGCAGCCAGCATTTTCATAATTAGGTTCACGCGTTCACCCTCAATGGTGGCTATTCACGCCTGCGGCCACGGTTCGCAGGCGGGCGCAAGTATAGCGGGTAGCCCGCCACACTGAAACAACCCCATTTTTAAAGGGGTCTTGTTGCGCATCGGTCAAACGGTTCGGGAGCCTTGGCCATCAGGGCCTGGCGCCTCTTGCTTTAGAAATTCGCCGGTGTGGCTGCGCTGATCAGTCGCGCAGGCACATCGAAAGGATTACGGAAACGATGCGGCTTGGTACTTTCAAAATAGTAGCTGTCGCCGGCTTCGAGGATAAAAGTTTCCAGGCCGACCACCAGTTCCAGACGACCCTCGACCAGAATCCCGGTTTCCTCGCCCTCGTGGGTGAGCATTTCTTCGCCGGTATCGGCGCCCGGCGGGTAGATTTCATTGAGGAAGGCGATGGCGCGGCTCGGGTGTGCGCGGCCGACCAGTTTCATGGTCACGGCGCCGTCGGAAATGTCGATCAGCTCGTTGGCCTTGTAGACGATCTGGGTTGGCTGGTCTTGCAGGATCTCTTCGGAAAAGAACTCGACCATGGACATGGGAATGCCGCCGAGCACCTTTCTCAGCGAACTGATCGAAGGGCTCACGCTGTTCTTTTCGATCATCGAAATGGTGCTGTTGGTGACGCCCGCGCGTTTGGCGAGTTCGCGCTGGGAAAGCCCTTTGAGCTTGCGGATCGATTGCAGTCGTTCACCGACGTCCAAGGCGGGAGCCTCCTGATGTTGTAAGAATATTGAGCGTTATCATGGCGACAGCGTTCAGTATTTACAACACTTGGCCCCCGCGCAGGCGTCAGGCCTCGGAATAGAGCCTTGGCACCCGGCGCAGGTTGCAGAAGATCTGGTACGGAATGGTATCCGCCCACGTCGCCACATCGCTGGCGAGGATGTTCTTGCCCCACAGTTCGACAGTCGAACCGAGGCCCGCCTCCGGCACATCGGTGAGGTCAATGCACAGCATGTCCATCGACACGCGCCCCAACAGACGGCTGCGCTGGCCAGCCACCAGCACCGGTGTGCCGGTTGGCGCCTG
Source organism: Pseudomonas granadensis (assembly GCF_900105485.1). Classification (GTDB taxonomy): domain Bacteria; phylum Pseudomonadota; class Gammaproteobacteria; order Pseudomonadales; family Pseudomonadaceae; genus Aquipseudomonas; species Aquipseudomonas granadensis. The sequence continues at coordinate 5,375,210 of NZ_LT629778.1, forward strand.
ACGCGGATAGCCGTCGGCGTAGCCCATGGCGACCACGCCGATGCGCATCGGCTTGTCGGTGATGAATTTCGCGCCGTAGCCGATCGGCTCACCGGCCGGCAGCTCACGGACACTGATGACTTTCGATTCCAGAGTCATCACCGGTTGCAGACGTTCGGCCACGGCGTTGGCTTCTTCGAACGGTGTCGCACCGTAGAGCATGATACCGGGGCGCACCCAGTCGCTGTGGATCTGCGGCCAACCCAGTACCGCCGGCGAATTGCGCAAGCTGACTTCCGTCGCCAGGCCCTGACGCGCCGCTTCGAAGACAGCCACCTGCTCGCTGCTGCTCTGCGCGTGCAGCTCATCGGCACGGGCGAAGTGGCTCATCAACACGATTTTCGCCACTTTGCCGCTGGCCAGCAGGCGCTGATAGGCAGCCGGATAATCTTTTGGATGCAGGCCGACGCGGTGCATGCCGGAGTCAAGCTTCAGCCAAACCGTGATCGGTTTGCTCAACGCCGCCTGTTCGATGGCTTCGAGCTGCCACAGCGAATGCACCACGCACCAGAAATCATGCTCGACGATCAGCGTCAGCTCATCCGCCTCGAAGAAACCTTCCAGCAGCAGCACAGGCGCACGAATACCGGCCGCGCGCAGCTCCAGCGCCTCTTCGATGCACGCCACGGCAAACCCGTCAGCCTCGGCTTCCAGCGCCTGGGCGCAGCGCACCGCGCCATGGCCGTAGGCGTCAGCCTTGATCACCGCAAGCGCCTTGGCGCCGGTGACTTCGCGGGCAATTCGGTAGTTGTGGCGCAGGGCTTGAAGGTCGATCAGGGCACGGGCAGGACGCATGGCGGCGGACTTCTAGGCAGTCATGGAAGAAAAACCGGCGCCGACTGACGGTGTTAACCGCCAACAGCGCCGGGAGAGGGATCTTTGCTACGGCTTATGGCAGCGCAGCGACGATGGAGATCTCGACGAGGATGCTCGGCTTGGCCATTTTTGCTTCGACAGTGGCACGGGCCGGCGCGGCGCCCTTGGGCAGCCACTGGTCCCACACCGAGTTCATTCCGGCAAAATGCGCCTCGATGTCGTTCAGGTAGATCGTCGCCGAGAGCAGATGCTGTTTGTCCGTGCCGGCCAGATCGAGCAGGCGCTCGATATTGGCCAGTACGTCGCGGGTCTGCTGTTCAATCCCGGCTTCGAAGTCGTCGCCGACCTGCCCGGCCAGGTACACCGTACCGTTGTGGCTGACGATCTGACTCATGCGCTCATTGGTGAGCTGGCGCTGGATTGACATGTTTTGCGGACTCCTGGGTCTGGTTGCCGTAACGGGAAATATCGAGGCCTTCGGCACTGATCTGCGGTTTTTTCTTCGCCATCAGATCGGCCAGCAAACGCCCGGAACCGCACGCCATGGTCCAACCCAGGGTGCCGTGACCGGTGTTGAGGAACAGATTCTTGAACGGCGTGGCGCCAACGATCGGCGTGCCGTCCGGCGTGGTCGGCCGCAGACCGGTCCAGAAACTCGCCTCGGCCAGATTGCCGCCCTGAGGATAAAGGTCGTTGACGATCATCTCCAGCGTTTCGCGCCGACGCGGGTTCAGCGACAGGTCAAAACCGGCAATCTCGGCCATGCCGCCGACGCGGATGCGGTTGTCGAACCGGGTTATTGCAACCTTGTAGGTCTCGTCGAGGATGGTCGAGGTCGGCGCCATGTCCGGGTTGGTGATTGGCACGGTCAGCGAGTAGCCCTTGAGCGGATAGACCGGGGCCTTGATGCCCAGCGGCTTGAGCAGTTGCGGCGAATAGCTGCCCAGCGCCAGCACGTAGCGATCGGCGGTTTCCAGCTTGCCGTCGATCCACACGCCGTTGATGCGATCACCGGCGTAGTCGAGCTTCTGAATATCCTGGCCGAAGCGGAATTCCACACCCAGCTTGCGCGCCATGTCGGCGAGACGAGTGGTAAAGATCTGGCAGTCGCCGGTCTGGTCGTTCGGCAAGCGCAGGGCGCCGGCAAGAATATCGGTGACGCCGGCCAGCGCCGGTTCGACGCGGGCAATGCCGGCGCGATCGAGGACTTCGAACGGCACGCCGGACTCTTTCAGCACGGCAATGTCTTTGGCGGCGTTATCCAGTTGCGCCTGGGTGCGGAACAACTGCGTGGTGCCGAGGCTGCGGCCTTCGTAGGCAATGCCGGTTTCGGCGCGCAATTCGTCGAGGCAGTCGCGGCTGTACTCGGACAGTCGCACCATGCGCTCCTTGTTCACCGCATAACGGCTGGCGGTGCAGTTGCGCAGCATCTGCGCCATCCACAGGTATTGGTCGATGTCCGCGGTGGCCTTGATTGCCAGCGGTGCGTGGCGTTGCAGCAGCCATTTGATGGCCTTGAGCGGTACGCCCGGCGCGGCCCACGGCGAAGCGTAGCCCGGCGAGACCTGGCCGGCGTTGGCGAAACTGGTCTCCATGGCCGCGGCCGGCTGCCGGTCGACCACCACCACTTCAAACCCGGCACGGGCCAGATAGTAAGCACTGGCGGTACCGATGACGCCGCTACCCAAGACCATGACGCGCATTTTCAATCCCTCATCGCGGCTTTGTGCCGAGCTGTGTTGTAAGAGCAATGATGAGCGCAGTGTAAAAAAGAAATGCCAGTGCTTTTCACTATATAAGCGCCTATATTTGGCGACAATTCTCGGCAAAAACCCTTTTCACGGAGGCGCATCCCCTATGCGGACCAACACCCAGACCAAGCGCGAGCTGGACAAGATCGACCGCAACATCCTGCGGATCCTGCAGGCGGACGGGCGCATTTCGTTCACTGAACTCGGGGAAAAGGTCGGCCTCTCCACCACGCCCTGCACTGAGCGCGTGCGCCGTCTGGAGCGCGAAGGAATCATCATGGGCTACAACGCCCGGCTCAATCCGCAGCATTTGAAGGGTAGCCTGCTGGTGTTCGTCGAGATCAGCCTCGACTACAAATCCGGCGACACTTTCGAGGAGTTCCGACGCGCGGTGCTGAAATTGCCCCACGTACTGGAATGTCATCTGGTGTCAGGGGATTTCGACTATCTGGTAAAGGCGCGGATTTCCGAGATGGCCTCGTACCGCAAACTGCTCGGCGACATCCTGCTCAAGTTGCCGCATGTGCGCGAATCGAAGAGCTATATCGTCATGGAAGAAGTCAAAGAGAGCCTGTGCCTGCCGATTCCTGACTGAAAATTGTGCCGCAGCCATCGCCAGCAGGTTGGCTCCCACAGGTTCCGTGGTGAACACAAATAATGTGCACACCTGCGAACTCTGTGGGAGCTAGCCCTGCTAGCGATGCAGGCGACTCGGTTTATCGAGTCAAACCAACACCTGCCGATTCGCCGCCATGTACTCGAAAATCTGCTTCTCAACCCGCGGATGAATCAGCTCCACCGGCCGCCGTTCATTCGGGCAAGGCAACGTTTTGGTCGTGCCAAACAACCGGCAGATCAACGGCCGTTCCTCATACACCGTGCAGCCATTCGGCCCCAAGTGTACGCAGTTCAGTTCTTGCATCGCCGCATCCTGCTCGGCGCGGGTCTTGCGCGGCAGTCGGGCCATTTCCTCGGGCGACGTGGTCACCGGCCCGCAGCAGTCGTGACAGCCGGGTACGCACTCGAACGAGGGAATCTGCTGACGCAACGTGCGGATTTTCTGACTGTTGCAGCTCATCGAAACAGTGCCCGAGGGGAATGGACGGCAATTGTGCCGCAAAAGACCTGGGCCAGACACTGTAGGCCGACCGATGTTGCCGGTGCTCGGCCGTGCGGCTTATGCTCCGTCAAATTTTCTCGACACCGCCTCAGGATGACGCCCATGACCGCCCGCGCCCACACTTCCGCGAGCCAACCCCACGCCGCCTCTTACTACGCCGCCAGCAGCCTGCCGCAGCCAGACCATCCGCGGCTGCAAGGTGAAGTGCTGGCCGACGTCTGTGTGGTCGGTGGCGGGTTTTCCGGGTTGAACACCGCGCTGGAATTGGCTGAACGCGGGTTCAGCGTCGTCCTCCTGGAAGCGAACAAGATCGGCTGGGGCGCCAGCGGGCGCAACGGCGGACAGCTGATTCGCGGCGTGGGTCATGGCCTCGATCAATTCGCCAACGTTGTCGGCACCGACGGCGTGCGGGCGATGAAACTCATGGGCCTGGAAGCGGTGGAAATCGTTCGTCAGCGCGTCGAGCGTTTCCAGATCGGCTGCGATCTGACTTGGGGTTACTGCGACCTCGCCAACAAGCCTGCTGATCTGCAAGGTTTTGCCGAAGAGGCCGAAGAGCTGCGCAGTCTTGGCTACCGCTATGAAACCCGACTGTTGCAAGCCAACGAGATGCACGCGGTGGTCGGCTCAAAACGCTACGTCGGCGGTTTGATCGATATGGGCTCCGGGCATCTGCACCCGCTGAATCTGGCGCTCGGTGAAGCCGCAGCGGCGCAGCAAATGGGCGTGAAACTGTTCGAGCAGTCGACGGTAATCCGCATCGATTATGGCGCCGAAGTGAAGGTCCACACGGCGCAAGGGTCGGTGCGGGCGAAGACCCTGGTGCTTGGCTGCAATGCCTACCTGAATGATCTGAACCCGCAACTCAGCGGCAAAGTCCTGCCGGCCGGCAGCTACATCATCGCCACCGAGCCGTTGAGCGAAGCTCAGGCCCACGACCTGCTGCCGCAGAACATGGCGGTCTGCGACCAGCGTGTCGCGCTGGATTATTACCGACTGTCGGCGGATCGACGCCTGCTGTTCGGCGGCGCCTGCCATTACTCGGGACGCGATCCGAAAGACATCGCCGCGTATATGCAGCCGAAGATGCTTGAGGTGTTCCCGCAACTCGCTGGGGTGAAGATCGATTATCAGTGGGGCGGGATGATCGGCATCGGCGCCAACCGCTTGCCGCAGATTGGCCGGCTCACCGATCAGCCGAATGTGTATTACGCCCAGGCCTATTCCGGGCACGGCGTGAATGCCACGCACCTGGCGGGCAAGCTGCTGGCCGAGGCGATCAGTGGGCAACAGGGTGGGGGTTTTGATCTGTTTGCCAAAGTGCCGCACATCACCTTCCCGGGCGGCAAGCATTTGCGTTCGCCGCTGCTGGCGTTGGGGATGTTGTGGCATCGGCTCAAAGAATTGGTCTGACAGCCCCGCAGCGCCGCCGATGTCGCCATCGCTGGCAAGCCAGCTCCCACAGAGATCATAGGTGTTCACTACATTCGTGTTCACTCGAAGACCTGTGGGAGCTGGCTTGCCAGCGATGAGGTCCGCAAGGACGATACAGATCTCAGATCCGCCAGAACGGCTTCAACCCCTCCTCCAAAGCCTGTTCACGGGTCAGGCCGACGTCCTTGAGCTGATCGGTCGTCAGCGTCAGCAACGCCTTGCGCGTGTGCAGACGGTGCCACAACAGACCCCAGCGACTCAGCCCGGACGGTGCATTGCGCAGTTCATTGCGCGCCCGCTCCTTCTGCCCTGCCGCCAGTTCCTGACTGTGTAACGTCAGCCGCACATCGCTCAAGCCGTTCATTTTTTGTCGCTCCTGTTTACTTGGGTAGCCAGAGATTCCATGATGCGCGGGCGAGCAAAACCATTACAGACGCAAAGAACCTGTATTAACTCCATACAGATTTGCTGATCTGCCGACTGAATGATCAATTTTTGCCGCATCTGTACTGGTTTTTGCTCAACTGCACCGAGGCCACCATGACTCTGTATGTAAACCTCGCCGAATTGCTCGGCACCCGCATCGAACAGGGTTTCTATCGGCCCGGCGACCGCTTGCCCTCGGTGCGCGCCTTGAGCGTTGAGCACGGGGTGAGTCTGAGCACGGTGCAGCAGGCCTATCGCATGCTCGAGGACAGCGGCCTCGCCACGCCGAAACCCAAGTCCGGCTACTTTGTCCCGGTCGGCCGTGAACTGCCGGAGTTGCCCGCCGTGGGCCGTCCGGCGCAACGGCCGGTGGAGATTTCGCAATGGGATCAGGTGCTGGAACTGATCCGCGCGGTGCCGCGCAAGGACGTCGTGCAATTGGGTCGCGGCATGCCCGACGTTGGCTCACCCACGATGAAACCGCTGCTGCGCGGTCTGGCGCGGATCAGCCGCCGACAGGACATGCCCGGTCTGTATTACGACAACATCCACGGCAACCTCGAACTGCGTGAGCAGATTGCGCGGCTGATGCTCGATTCCGGCTGCCAGTTGAGCGCCGGCGATCTGGTGATCACCACCGGTTGCCACGAGGCGCTGTCCACGAGCATCCATGCGATCTGCGAACCGGGCGACATCGTCGCGGTGGATTCGCCGAGCTTTCACGGCGCCATGCAAACGCTTAAAGGTTTGGGCATGAAAGCCCTGGAGATTCCCACCGACCCGCTCACCGGTATCAGCCTCGACGCGCTGGAACTGGCACTCGAGCAGTGGCCGATCAAAGCCATTCAACTGACGCCCAACTGCAATAACCCGCTCGGCTACGTCATGCCCGAATCGCGCAAGCGTGCGCTGCTGACGCTGGCGCAACGCTTTGACGTGGCAATCATCGAAGACGATGTGTATGGCGAGCTGGCGTATTCCTACCCGCGTCCGCGCACGATCAAATCCTTCGACGAGGACGGCCGTGTATTGCTGTGCAGTTCGTTTTCCAAGACCCTGGCGCCGGGGCTGCGCATTGGTTGGGTCGCACCCGGCCGCTATCTGGAGCGGGTGCTGCACATGAAATACATCAGCACCGGCTCGACCGCGCCGCAACCGCAGATTGCCATCGCCGAATTTCTCAAGGCCGGCCACTTCGAGCCGCACTTGCGGCGCATGCGCATGCAGTACCAGCGCAATCGCGATGCAATGATCGACTGGGTCACGCGCTATTTTCCCGCCGGCACCCGCGCCAGCCGCCCGCAGGGCAGCTTCATGCTCTGGGTCGAGTTGCCGGAAGGCTTCGACACGCTGAAACTGAATCGCGCGCTGCACGATCAGGGCGTACAGATTGCCGTCGGCAGCATCTTTTCCGCCTCAGGCAAATACCGTAATTGCCTGCGGATGAACTACGCTGCCAAACCAACGGCACAGATCGAAGAAGCGGTGCGCAGGGTCGGGGCGACAGCGATCAAACTGCTGACCGAGTCCGACTAATCGATCTGAAACGCTCCGTTGCCCTCGAAACGCCTCAGGTCGGCAACCCGGCTTGAGGCATCTTCCACCTGGGCATCGATCTCAAACTCCACTTGCAAAAAACGTCCCTGCGCAACAGCCGCGCCACTCCAGGGCACGATACGTGCGCCCGGCGATAACAGATTCGCTTCAAGGGGCTGCCCGTTTTCCAGGCGCCACTGCACCGCCACACCATCGAGGCGTGCTGCGACGATGCGCACTTGCAACGTGCCAGCCTCCCAGCGATAGCGCCGAGAGTCTGCCGCCGGCGCGACAAACGACCACTTGATCGGGCGAGCTTGCGGGCAATGAACACGCAAATGCACGTTGCGCAGGCCAAATCCCGCGCCCTTCACTGAAGCAGAACGCAAGAGTTCGGAGCGGGTGATTGCGCCGTAATCCACGGTCGCCGGCGATAGATCCACCTCACACGTATCGTTCGCCGATGCCGAGGCACAGGCGAGACAGGCCGCAAGTACGGCAATAATCCGGGGCTTCATGGCAGGCACTCGGTCAGGACAGATTTGAAGGGCGACAGATCGCCTCAACGGTTTCAATTTGCGTAGCCTCACCGGGCGATTCACTCAGGGGGAAATGCAAAACGCAGTGGCTGCTGTCGGATAACTTCACGCGCAACACCTGCCCTGGTTGGATATCCGGCAAAAAAATCGCCCCGGCGTCCATCACGGACGTCAGGTACTCACCCTGCGCATCCAGTACGCTCAAGCCTCTGGGCAACCATTGGCGATCCTGCGACCGCGCCTTGAGCAACAGACGCCGGACGGTAACCAGGGAAAAGTCCAGGTGCTGCACCGAACCTCGGGCGGCGGTCACCTCCTGCACCCCGTTGAGAACTTCGACATTACGCGGCAGCCCCAGTGGATCGACTTCAAGCCGTGCCAAAGAATAGGCTGGCAGGTTCGCCGCCACTGCGCGCCCCGCGCCATCCGTCCAGACGGGGCCTTGGGGCGTTTGCAGCCGCACTCCGGAACGCTCGCCCGCCTTCAGCACCCCCACCGTGTCACGTAGCGCATAGGGTGACAGCGTGACGCCATCGCGGTGCAGCAACACGCCGCCGCGCAAGCCCAGATCGTATTCCGTCGCACCGGCGCGCTGTCCTAGCCCCACATCCAGGCTGGTATAGCGCGGCAAGGCATTGATTCGGCCAGCCACCGCAGCCGATGCGTTATCACGGTGTTCGGCATTGACGGTGTAGGCCAGGGTTTCGCTGACCGCAGCGCTCACGGCCAGCCCTTGGCGCGTGCCTGAGCGCTCGTCACTGCGCACGTACCCGCGCAACCGGCCTTGCCCGCCCAGCGGAACGCCCACGGTCAGGTAAGCCGCGCGGCCCTGACGATATTCCTCGTCACCACCGACGCCTCGCTCCACGCTCAGTGACAAGCTGACGCGCTGCGGCAGCGTCAGTGACCATGACAACCCCAACTGCGACACCGGTGCTTCGCCCATACTCGAATAACGCGACCAGCTTGCGCCAAAGGCTCCCCAGTCATCGGTGGCGCCATTGAGCGAAAACACCCAGTGATCGCGTTTGCGCGACTCGGCCTGATGCCGCCGCTGATTCCAGCCGGTATCTGACAAGGTGCGAAAGTCCCGGCTCTGGCGCACTGCGACCAGACTTGCCGAGAGATTGGCCGCCAAAGGCGCGCTGAACGTCAGCTGCAATTGATCACCAGCAAGACCCGCCGCGCGCTGTTCCGACACCACTTGGCGCAGCCCCAGCGTGATCGGCCCCGACCACTGTTGTTGCAGCCCCCAACCGGCGGAAAGGTAAGCGTCGCCCGCGAGCGCACCAGCGGTTGCACGCAGGCCTCGGCGCATTTCCCAGTCTTTGCTGAACGCCGCGAATGTCGGCGCCTCACGGTTATCCGCTGACAGACGGCGGACCCGGCCCAGCGCCAGATTGAAACCCTCGGGGGCGTCAGACTGCGCCGCTTGCAGACTCGCCGCCGGCACCCGAAAACGTCGCACCTGACCATCCTGCTCATGCACCGCTACCTCCAGATCGAGCTGATTGCTCAACAACGGCAGCGCGCGCAAGGTAAAAGGCCCGCCTGGCACCATCGTCGTATAGATCACCACGCCGTTCTGGCGGACCTCGATACGGGACGGTGAGTAAGCAACCCCGTCCACTTGGCCACGGGCGCCGTTGCGGGCGGCATCGAGTCGGGCGAAGGCTGCTTCAGGAAAAACCTGTACGCCCGTGAACGACTCACCGGCAAACAGCGACGATGCCAGGTTGAGCTGACCGATCTGAAGGCTGGCCTCGTGATCTTCCAGCGTGTGCATCGCATAGGCGTAGAGGTGCTCGAACCGCGAGCTGTCGGGCAATGCCGTAAATGACTGGCGACTGCGCAGCACCCAGTCGCCGGCATTCAAGCCGGCTTCCGAACTCAGGCTGCGATAGTTGCTGGTCTGCCCGTCGAATTGACTTCCGGCCATCAGCAGATCGTAATTCAACACACCGGCCACGCCGCCATTGGCAAAGCTGCGCTGCGACGGCTCGGGCTCAGCGAGCGTATCGGTAGGCACCAGTAACCGGACCTGCTGACTGCCGGGGTTCAACTGCACGACGGCCGCGGGGAAACCCTGTGCGGCAGTCACACACGACCCTGACGCCAGCGGCGCAGACGCGGGCAGACGCACTCCGGCAGCCGTTAACCATTGCTTCCCCAGACACAACTCGCCCACATCGTTGAACGTCATTTGCACACGGCCCTTTGGCTGTCCGTTGACTTCAAGCACGACGGCATGCACACCCTGAGTAAAACGCGCAGCATCACGAAAATACTCCGCCAGGGCCGGATCGACTCCGCGATCCCTGAGCACTTCAACGTCGAACGTCACCGGTTCTGCCGCCATCGCCACGCGCCACCCGCAGCCACCCAGCGCCAGCAATGATCCGGCGATGCACATCCAGTTCAACGTGTCACCGGGGCAATATGATCGTCGACAGCAAAACCGTAAGTGGTCGCCGGGAATATCCGCACCGACGACACCTGTGCCAACGAACTCAGAGGCAAATCGAGTTGCAGTCTCTCGCCCGGCAGAATATAGGTGCGCGGCAGTTCGACCGGGCTTGAGCCGGGCAACGGTGTAACCGCTTTGCCGAGTCGAACCACGTAGGGACTGGGATTGTGAACGTGCAAGCCATCCTGCGTGACGGTCCAGACGAGGCGTTTCCACGGCTCACGCTCGACGGGCAATCCGGCCGGACGCAGGATCACCGGCAGGTTTTGCCGCACGCCGAGGCTGACACGCGCCCCACCTGCGGCTGCAACCGGGTTGATGCCTTCGAAAATCACCCGTTTCAAACGTTCGGTCTGCAAGGGCTGAGCGCTCTGCAGAAGGAACCGTACCTGCTGAACCTGGCCAGCCTCGACACGTGCAACAGGGGGAGTGAAAACCAGAAGGACCTCATCGTCCGATTCAGTGTTTTCGACGGTGGTGTACAGAAGCGCCGGATGAGCATCGGTGTTGCGGACGTTCATGACGGCTTCGCCGAGGCTCTGCTCGACGACCAGTACCGGCGTTTGCGGAACCATGCCGGCGCCTTGCGCAAGCGACATCGACAGACCGGCGAACAACCACAGGGAGACCTGCATCAAAGCAGGTTGGAATGAAAGGGGCATCGGTAAATACCGGAAAATTCCAGGCCACGGTTCCGGCGCTGCCGGCGTGTTCCTGTCGGAAGGAAAAGCCCGGCGCCCTGGTGGCCGCCGGGCTCGGCGCTCAGAGGTAGAACATGTCGAAGGTCACCGAGCCGTCGAGCGGGATCTCGTTGGCGATCGGCAAGTTGTTACTCGCGCCAATGATAGGCAGCAAGCTCATCGGAAAGCCGTGATGCCGAGCGGCAACAGGCCCCGTTGCGGCATTGATACCCCAGGAATACAGCGCAGGGGCATTGCTCACCAGCGAACTGGCAGGTACACGCCACGCTGGCGCTGCGAGAGTGCGGGTCAGCAGTGCGCGCCCTGTTCCGTCGGCCTCCGGCGTGCCATGACGTAAAGCGAATCCGCCAATCCGGGTGCCATTGATTGCGCCAAGCCCGAAGAACAGCACCGGATCGGTTTGACCGGTGCCATCGCTGATACCCGGCAATTTGGTCGCTGCACGGTTATCGCGAACCGACACTTCGACCGGGGCTGGAGCGTCGCAATTGATGTGCAGCGAGATGTCCCGCTCCGGCAGCAGAGTTTGTGTGGTTGGGTTAAGCGTGGCCGCGGAAATCTTGCGCAGGTCTACCGTGCCGCCCCCGGCAAAGGCCGGGATGCAAGAGGTCGGGATAATGGTGCCGATGACGTTCAGGTCAACGCTCTCCGCCATCGCCAGCGAGGGTAGCAAGGCGGCAGCGAGAACGACGAGCCGGTGGTTGTTTTTCATAAGCCGTATCTTCCATGTCATTAACAAAAAGCTTCCTACTGACTTCTCACGTAAGTAAGCAGGCGGATAATTGCGGCTTTTGGAGGACAAATCTGTAGGAAAAACCTTCGCTTGAATGGGGAAAAATCGACCTGACTCATAGGCGATTGATGCTGAGAAACTATTTCCTACTTCTTGATGACAAAACATTGCGCGCTGCTGCCTTGCAGCGCCCACTGATCGAATTCAAGGCAGCGATGCCCATGCCATACTTCACCCTCCGTCACGACCCGAGACCGCCACGTGATTCCAGGACAGAAACTGATCGCTGCAGCGCTACTCGCTTTGCTCTTGAATGGCTGTGCCACGCTCGATGTGCCGCGCGAGCCGAGCCAGGCCTTACCGGCGGCGGACTCGGCTTTCGGCCGTTCGATTCAGGCTCAGGCCGCGCCCTACCAGGGGCAATCGGGGTTTCGCCTGTTGTCTGACAGCGGTGAAGCGTTTACCGCCCGCGCCGAGCTGATTCGCAACGCCCAGACCAGCCTCGACTTGCAGTACTACATCGTCCACGACGGCATCAGCACACGCATGCTGGTGGAGGAAGTGCTCAAGGCCGCCGACCGGGGCGTGCGCGTGCGCATTCTGCTCGACGACACCACCAGCGACGGGCTCGATCAGATCATCGCCACGCTGGCGGCGCATCCGCAGATCCAGATTCGCTTGTTCAACCCTTTGCATCTGGGCCGCAGCACCGGCGTCACGCGTGCGGCGGGACGGCTGTTCAACCTGTCCGTGCAACACCGGCGCATGCACAACAAGTTATGGCTGGCGGACAACAGCGCGGCCATTGTCGGCGGGCGCAACTTGGGCGATGAGTATTTCGATGCCGAACCCAACCTGAATTTTACTGACATCGACATGCTCAGCATCGGACCGGTTGCCGAGCAGCTCGGACACAGCTTCGATCAGTACTGGAACAGCGCGCTGAGCAAACCGATCGAGGAATTTCTCTCCGCCAGACCGAGCGCCGCGGACCTGCAGAACACCCGCACGCGCCTGGAAGAATCGCTGGAAGAAACGCGCAAACAGAATCACGCGCTGTATCAACAGTTGATGAAGTTCAAGACCGACCCGCGCATGGACATCTGGCGCAAAGAGCTGATCTGGGCGTGGAATCAGGCGTTGTGGGATGCACCGAGCAAGGTGCTGTCCAAGGGCGAGCCTGATCCGCACCTGCTGCTGACCACGCAGCTGGCGCCGGAACTGACCGGAGTGAGCAAAGAGCTGATCATGATTTCGGCGTATTTCGTGCCGGGTCAACCGGGGCTGGTCTACCTGACCGGACGCGCCGACGCCGGGGTTTCGGTGAATCTGCTGACCAACTCGCTGGAGGCTACCGATGTCCCGGCAGTGCATGGCGGCTATGCGCCGTATCGCAAAGCCTTGCTGGAGCACGGCGTGAAACTGTATGAACTGCGGCGCCAGCCCGGGGATAACTACGGCAGTGGCCCGCGACTGTTCTACAGCAAGTCGTATCGCGGCTCGGATTCCAGCCTGCACAGCAAGGCGATGATCTTTGATCGACGCAAATCGTTTATCGGCTCGTTCAACTTCGACCCGCGCTCAGTGCTATGGAACACCGAAGTCGGCGTACTGGTCGACAGCCCGGAACTGGCCGAGCATGTGCGCGTACTGGCGCTGCAAGGCATGGCGCCGAACCTGAGTTACCAGGCGAAACTGGAAAACGGCAAGGTCGTCTGGGTCACCGAGGACAACGGCCAGATGCACACGCTGACCAAGGAACCGGGAAGTTGGTGGCGGCGCTTCAATTCGTGGTTCAGCACCAGCGTGGGCCTTGAGCGCATGCTTTGATCCCGGCTGACGGTAATCCCCTGTGGGAGCGAGCCTGCTCGCGAAAGTGGTTTCACATCCAGCAAATGAGCTGCCTGATGCACCGCTTTCGCAAGCAGGCTCGCTCACAAGGGATGTGTTCAGGCAGTTTCTGCCGTTGTGCCAAAGGCGCCTTGGCGCAACAGCAAAAGCACCAGGCCAAACGCCCCCGCCGCCATCAACAGCGGCAACGCATGCCCATTGATCCATTGACTGCCCGCCCCCGCGGCCAGCGGCCCGACAAGGCAACCGATCCCCCACAGCTGCGCGATGTGCGCGTTGGCGCGCACCAGCGCATCGTCGCGATAACGCTCGCCGATCAGAATCAGTGACAGCGTGAACAGCCCGCCAGCACTGGCACCGAACAGTACCCACAACGGCCAGATCAGCAGCGTGTCGAGCAGCAGCGGAATCGCCAGACTCGAGAGCATCAACACCACAGCACAGCCGGCGAACAATGTGCGCCGCGACAGATAATCGGCCAAGGCGCCAATCGGCAATTGCAACAGCGCATCGCCGACTACCACGGTGCTGACCATGGCCAAGGCAATTTCCGCAGTGAAACCCTGTTGCAGGCAATACACCGGCAGCAACGTCAGGATCATTGCCTCGAACGCGGCGAACAACGACACCGCCCAGGCGATCGCCGGCAGCTCGCGGGCGAAGCCCCACAGGTCGACGAAGGTCACGCTGCTCGCTTCACTGCTGGGCGCCCCACTGCGCCCGAGCAACAACAACGGCGATACGCTCAGCAAGCCAACACCGACCCAGAAACCGTAGTCATGCTCAGTGCCGAGCGCACCCAACAGCAACGGCCCCGACAGTTGGCTCAGCGCATAACTGCTGCCATACAACGCGACCAGGCGCCCGCGCCACTGCTCGACCACCAGTTGATTGATCCAGCTTTCGCCGAGGATGAACACGATGGTCAGAATCACCCCGATCAGCAGGCGCAGCAGCAGCCAGACCGGATAACTCGGCAGCAACGCCAGCAGGCCGATCGACAAGGCTCCGGCCCACAGGCACAAGCGCATCAGATTCGCCGTGCCGAAATACGCGGCGAGATGGCTGGAAACCTTCGCCCCCAACAACACGCCGATCGCCGGCATCGCCGCCATCACGCCGATGGCGAAAGCGCCGTAGCCCCAGCCTTCAAGACGCAGCGACACCAACGGCATGCTCACGCCCAGGGCCAGGCCGACACTCAAGACAGACGCCAACACGGCGAAATACGTCGCCCACCGCATGTTCCACGCTCCTGTGGATAGTTTTCATAGACACCGTACAAAACCAATGTGGGAGCGAGCCTGCTCGCGAATCGGTTTCACATTCAGCATGTAGGCTGACTGATACACCGCTTTCGCGAGCAGGCTCGCTCCCACAGGGGATCTCTGTTTCGTCAGGCAGCCCGGTGTGCCCGGGCTTCCGTTAACGGCTTACAGCTTGATCCAGGTCGCTTTCAGTTCGGTGTACTTGTCGAACGCATGCAGCGACTTGTCGCGGCCGTTGCCTGACTGCTTGAAGCCGCCGAACGGTGCGGTCATGTCGCCGCCGTCATACTGGTTGACCCACACGCTACCGGCACGCAGAGCCTTGGCGGTCAGGTGTGCCTTGGAGATGTCCTGCGTCCACACCGCCGCGGCCAGACCGTATGGCGTGTCGTTGGCGATCTGAATGGCTTCTTCAGCGCTGTCGAAAGCGATGACCGACAGCACCGGGCCGAAGATTTCTTCTTGAGCAATCTTCATCGCATTGCTCACGCCGTCGAAAATCGTCGGCTCGACATACGTACCGCCTGTTTCCTGAAGGATGCGCTTGCCACCAGCCACCAGTTTGGCGCCGTCGCTGTGGCCGGATTCGATATACGACAGCACGGTGTTCATCTGCTGGGTATCGACCAGCGCGCCAACGTTGGTTGCCGGGTCCAGCGGATTGCCCGGCTTCCAGGTTTTCAGCGCCTCGATCACCATCGGCAGGAATTTGTCCTTGATCGAACGCTCGACCAGCAGACGCGAACCGGCGGTGCACACTTCGCCCTGGTTGAAGGCGATGGCGCTGGCAGCGGATTCGGCAGCGGCTTGCAGATCCGGTGCGTCGGCGAACACGATGTTCGGGCTCTTGCCGCCGGCTTCCAGCCAGACGCGCTTCATGTTCGATTCACCGGAGTAGATCATCAGTTGCTTGGCGATCTTGGTCGAACCGGTGAACACCAGCGTGTCGACATCGTTGTGCAGGGCCAGCGCCTTGCCAACGGTGTGGCCGTAGCCCGGCAGTACGTTGAGCACGCCTTTGGGAATACCGGCTTCGACAGCCAGCGCGGCGATGCGGATGGCGGTCAGCGGCGATTTTTCCGATGGCTTGAGGATCACCGAGTTACCGGTCGACAGCGCCGGGCCGAGTTTCCAGCAAGCCATCATCAGCGGGAAGTTCCACGGCACGATGGCGCCGACCACGCCGACAGGCTCGCGGGTCACCAGTCCCAGTTGATCGTGCGGCGTGGCGGCGACTTCGTCGTAGATCTTGTCGATCGCTTCGCCGCTCCAGCTCAGCGCTTGCGCTGCGCCCGGCACATCGATGTAAAGCGAGTCGCTGATCGGCTTGCCCATGTCGAGCGTTTCGAGCAGGGCCAGTTCTTCAGCGTGCTGCTTGAGCAGGCTGGCAAAACGGATCATCGTGGCTTTGCGTTTGCTTGGCGCCAGGCGCGACCACACGCCGGAATTGAACGTGGCGCGGGCATTCTCCACAGCGCGCTGGGCGTCGGCGGCGTCACAGCTGGCGATCTTGCCGAGCAGACGGCCGTCGACCGGGCTGATGCATTCGAAGGTTTCGCCGGAAACGGCGTCGGTGTATTCGCCATTGAGGTAGGCGCGGCCTTCGATCTTCAGGTCGCGGGCGCGTTGTTCCCAGTCGGCACGAGTCAGGGTGGTCATTCGGGTGTCCTCCTCTTATTGAATACGAACGCCACAAGCACTGCGGCGTTCATCAAGAATACTGCCCGGCCAGCCTGCATGTCGGCCCAAGGCATCCGCCACCCTAAACCAGCGACCGGGTTTGTTTCAATATATTTGACATAAGCCGGCCATACGGCCTTGCAGTGTTCAATTTAATAAACATAGACTTTCGCCCATTCCAGTCCACGCGCCGTCATCACCGGAGAAAACAACAATGAACATCGAGAACGTCGTCGACATCAGCCTGACCGGCAGCGAAGCCGAACGCTATCGCCCGGACCCGGCCAAAGTGCTCAAGGGCGATCCTGAACAAGCCGTGTTCCATCAATACGAAAGTCCCTGTGGCCAGATGGGCGCGGGCGTTTGGGAAGGTGCGGTGGGCCAGTGGACGGTGAATTACACCGAGCATGAGTATTGCGAGATTCTGCAGGGCGTTTCGGTGCTGCGAGACAGCGACGGAAATGCCAAGACCTTGCGTGTCGGCGATCGCTTTGTGATTCCAGCGGGGTTTCGCGGGACGTGGGAAGTGCTGGAAGCCTGCCGCAAGATTTATGTGATCTTTGAACAGAAGGCTTGAAAATTTTCGTCGGCTGATCCGGCCCTATCGCGAGCAGGCTCACTCCTACAGGTGACCGCATTCCAATTGTAGGAGTGAGCCTGCTCGCGATGAGGCCCTGACAGGCAATACAATTTGAAGGCAACAAAAAAGGCCCGCATCTCACGATACGGGCCTTTTTTGTAAGTCGGGAAAAATCAATTACTTGATTTTGCCTTCCTTGTAGATCACGTGCTTGCGAACAACCGGATCATATTTCTTGATCTCGATTTTGTCCGGGGTAGTACGCTTGTTCTTGTCGGTAGTGTAGAAGTGACCAGTACCGGCGCTCGAGATCAAACGAATCAATTCACGCATGATTAGCTCCCTTAAATCTTGCCATCGCGGCGAAGTTCGGCGAGCACGACAGTGATGCCACGCTTGTCGATGATACGCATGCCTTTGGCAGATACGCGCAGACGCACAAAACGTTTCTCTTCTTCAACCCAGAAGCGGTGATGCTGCAGGTTCGGCAGGAAACGACGACGGGTTTTGTTGTTTGCGTGGGAAATGTTATTCCCAGTCACCGGACCCTTACCGGTAACTTGACATACTCTCGACATGCCTCAGCCCTCTAAAACCACATGCCCAACCCGGCATGGGTTGGCCGCTTAATCTCTCAGTCATTTGGCGCCAGGCGCCGCGTTTCTTTAGAGGTCTTACCGGCTACACCTACAGTGAAGGAACCGGGCCCCTAGAAAAGAGCGCTGCTTTATACCAGAAAGACCGGGGTGCAACAACAATCGGTGTGCAATCAATCGGCAAAAAGGCATTTTTTTAGCCTGCGGATCCCTTGGATAAAGGCTGACGGCGATTTTTACCACTCGTCGTAGAAAATCCCCTGCAACGACATTTCAGACGTTTTCCTGCGTACCGCCACCTGAAACAGTGTCGTCGCGGCGCGCGGAAAATACAAAAAGGGGATAGTCATTTGCAATTCAGACCTCTAGGGTAGGACTTTTCCAGACTGCACTTGCAGATGGGCCTTCGATCTGTAAAGGAAACCGACCATGCGCCTCGCTGCCCTACCCCTGTTGCTTGCCCCGCTGTTGCTAAGCCCTTTGGCCCAGGCCGCCGCGCTGAGCGTGTGTACCGAGGCCAGCCCCGAAGGGTTCGATGTGGTGCAGTACAACTCGCTGACCACCACCAACGCCTCGGCAGACGTGCTGATGAATCGTCTGGTCGATTTCGACACCGCCAGCGGCAAGGTCATCCCGAGCCTGGCCGACAGCTGGGAAGTCAGCACTGATGGGCTGACGTACGTATTCAAGCTGCATCCGCAGGTGAAGTTTCACACCACCGACTATTTCAAACCGAGCCGTGAGCTGACCGCCGAAGACGTCAAGTTCAGCTTCGATCGCATGCTCGACCCGGCCAACCCGTGGCACAAGGTCGCGCAGAGCGGCTTCCCCCACGCGCAGTCAATGCAATTGCCAGCGCTGATCAAGAAAATCGATGCACTCGACCCGCTGACCGTGCGCTTCACTCTTGATCACCCGGATTCGACCTTCCTCGCCACCCTGAGCATGGGTTTCGCCTCGATTTACTCAGCCGAGTACGCCGACAAGTTGATGAAGGCCGGCGCGACCGACACGCTCAACAGCCAGCCGATCGGCACCGGCCCGTTCATCTTCAATCGCTTCCAGAAAGACGCGGCGATCCGCTACAAGGCCAACCCCGACTACTTCCGTGGCAAACCTGCGGTCGACCCACTGATCTTCGCCATCACCCCGGACGCCAACGTGCGCCTGCAAAAGCTGCGGCGTAATGAATGCCAGATCGCCCTGTCGCCGAAACCACTCGACGTACAGGCAGCGCTGAAAGAGCCGACACTGAAAGTCGAAAAGACTGACGCGTTCATGACCGCTTTCGTCGGCATCAACAGCCAGCATCCACCACTGGACAAGCCGGAAGTGCGCCAGGCCATCAACCTCGCCTTCGACAAGGCCAATTACATCAAGGCTGTGTTCGAAGACACCGCCGAAGCGGCCAATGGCCCGTATCCGCCGAATACCTGGAGCTACGCGAAGAACCTGCCGGGCTACCCGCACGACGTGGCGAAGGCCAAGGCGCTGCTGGCCAAGGCCGGGCTGAAGGACGGTTTCCAGACCACGATCTGGACGCGGCCGTCAGGCAGCCTGCTCAACCCGAACCCAAGTCTGGGCGCGCAGATGTTGCAGTCAGACCTGGCTGAAATCGGCATTCAGGCGGAGATCCGCGTCATCGAATGGGGCGAGCTGATTCGCCGCGCCAAAGCTGGCGAGCACGATCTGCTGTTCATGGGCTGGGCTGGCGACAACGGCGACCCGGACAACTTCCTCACGCCACAGTTTTCCTGCGCGGCGGTCAAATCCGGCACCAATTTCGCCCGCTACTGCAATGCCGATCTGGACAAGCTGATCAGCGCGGGCAAGACCACCAGCGAACAAGGCGTGCGCACCAAGCTGTATGAACAGGCGCAGGCACAGATTCAGCAACAGGCATTGTGGCTACCGCTGGCGCACCCGACGGCGTATGCGCTGACGCGTAAAGACGTGCAGGGTTACTCCGTCAGCCCGTTCGGCCGCCAGGACTACTCCAGAATCAGCCTCAAGCCCTAAGCGGCAAGCCCCAAGCTAGAGCCGAACGCGCACGGCTCTAGCTTGCCGCTTGTAGCTGCATACTTGCAGCTGCCTTTTTACATCCAGCCACACTCCGCCATCGACAGCGGTTCGCCATCGCCGACGATGAAGTGATCCAGTACGCGCACGTCGATCAGCTCCAGGGTCTTTTGCAGCCGCTTGGTCAGCAGCCGATCAGCCTGACTGGGGTCGGTATTGCCGGAGGGATGGTTGTGACACAGGATCACCGCCGCCGCGTTATTGGCCAGTGCGCGCTTTACCACTTCTCGGGGATGCACGCTGGTGTTGTCGATCGAGCCGCGAAACAGCGCCTCGAAATTCAGCACTTGGTGCTTGGAATCGAGAAACAGGCAGCCAAACACTTCGTGCGGTTCGTGCCGTAGCATCGCTTTGAGGTAGTCGCGCACGACTTGCGGGTTCTCCAGTGCCGGTTTCTGCCGTGATCGTTCGGCCAGATGGCGCTTGCTCATTTCCTGTGCGGCTTGCAGCTGCGCATACTTCGCCGGCCCGAGCCCCATTTGTTTACTGAATGCGTCCTGATCGGCCTCGAGCAGTAAACGCAGGCTGCCGAATTGCTTCAGCAGGTGTCGCGCCAGGTCCACGGCGCTTGTTCCGGGTACCCCGGTGCGCAAAAAAATCGCCAGCAACTCGGCGTCCGAGAGGCTCCCTGCCCCGTGCTCCAACAACCTTTCCCGCGGCCGCTCCGCCGCCGGCCAATCGCGAATACTCATACACACTCCCTGTCTGTGGGCGCCGCTGTTCCGTAGCGGTCGCTGTGATATCGTAGCCCATCTTTTTTGCGCGCGATTCAACCCTGGGGAGGGGCGTCGCCGCGCAGTCATCAACGAAATGAAAGGCAGACCTATGCAGCGGCTGTATCGGAAACGCATCGTTCTGGGCGTCGGCGGCGGCATTGCGGCCTACAAGAGCGCCGATCTGGTTCGCCGCCTGATCGACCAGGGTGCCGAAGTGCGCGTGGTCATGACCCATGGCGGCGCCGAGTTCATCACCCCGCTGACCATGCAGGCCCTGTCCGGCCACCCGGTGCACCTCGACTTGCTCGACCCGGCCGCCGAAGCCGCGATGGGCCATATCGAACTGGCAAAATGGGCCGATCTGGTACTGATCGCCCCGGCCACCGCCGACCTGATCGCCCGTCTGGCGCAAGGCATCGCCAACGATCTGCTGACCACGCTGGTGCTGGCCACCGACGCCATCGTTGCCGTCGCACCGGCAATGAATCAAGCGATGTGGCGCGATCCGGCCACCCAGGCCAACCTGCAACTGCTCGAAAGCCGTGGCCTGAAGACCTTCGGCCCGGCGTCCGGCAGCCAGGCCTGTGGCGACGTCGGCATGGGCCGCATGATGGAAGCCACCGAGCTGGCGCTGCTCGCCGCCGACTGCTTCCAGCGACAGGCACTGACCGGCAAGCATGTGGTGATTACCGCCGGCCCGACCCAGGAAAACATCGACCCGGTGCGCTACATCACCAACCACAGCTCCGGGAAAATGGGCTTTGCCCTCGCCGAAGCCGCAGTGGAAGCCGGCGCCCGCGTCACCCTGATCAGCGGCCCGGTGCACCTGCCAACTCCTGATCGCGTCACGCGCATCGACGTGGTCAGCGCCCGCGACATGCTCGCCGCCTGCGAGTCGGCGATTCCGTGCGACGTATTCATTGCTTCGGCAGCGGTTGCGGATTACCGCCCGGAAGTCGTTGCCCCGCAAAAGCTCAAGAAAGACCCTGCGAGCGGTGACGGTTTCGTCCTGCAAATGGTGCGCAACCCGGACATCCTCGCCAGTATCGCGACCCGTCCCGACCGTCCGTTCAGTGTCGGCTTCGCCGCCGAAACCGAACACCTGCTCGACTACGCTGCACGCAAGCTGAAGGACAAGAATCTCGATTTGATCGTCGCCAATGACGTCGCCAACCCGAGCATCGGTTTCAACAGCGAAGAAAACGCCTGCAGCGTCATTGACCGTGAGCTGCACGCCACGGTTTTCGCCCAGACCAGCAAGGGCAAGATCGCCCGCCAACTGGTCACTTTTATCGCCGAACGTCTGAACCAGGTTTAATTCACATGCACGCTTTGCAAGCCAAGATCCTCGACCCACGCATCGGCACCGACTTCCCGCTGCCGCAATACGCCACCCCAGGCTCCGCCGGCCTCGACCTGCGCGCCATGCTGGATCAGGACACCGTGATCAAGCCGGGTGAAACCGTGCTGATCCCCACTGGACTGTCGGTTTACATCGGCGACCCGAACCTCGCCGCGCTGATCCTGCCGCGCTCGGGCATGGGCCATAAACACGGTATCGTACTGGGCAACCTTGTCGGCCTGATCGACTCCGACTACCAGGGCCCGCTGATGGTGTCCTGCTGGAACCGTGGCCGAAGCGATTTCACCATGACCGTCGGCGAACGTCTGGCGCAACTGGTGTTGGTGCCGGTGGTGCAGGCGCACTTCGAAATGGTCGAGGAATTCGTCGAAACCGAACGCGGCACCGGCGGCTTCGGACATACCGGAACGAAGTGATCCGGTCGGCTGATCCTGTGGTGAGCCAGCCCGCTGGCGCACCACAAACCGAAATTGTCATCTGCAAGGTTTAGCGCGGTAAATCAAGGCATTGGCCGGCCAAAGCCCTGCTGCGCGGGGTGTCATGGCCCTTTCATAGCACGAACTCTCTGTGGAAAACGCCGTCATACCCTTCAGTTTGAGCCTGCCGTCGAACGATTCGTCGGCCTGTCCCGCCACTTTCCAGATGGAGCATTTGTGCAGATGAGCACTCCAGCCAAGATCGCCCCGACCCTCCCCGAGAGCATTTTCCGCGCCTATGACATTCGCGGCACCGTGCCGGATTTTCTCAACGGTGAAACCGCTTACTGGATTGGCCGCGCCATCGGCTCGCAGAGCCTGGCCCAAGGCGAACCGAACGTGTCGGTCGGTCGTGACGGGCGCTTGTCCGGTCCGGAACTGGTCGCCGAGCTGATTCGCGGCATCGCCGAGAGCGGTTGCCATGTCAGCGACGTCGGCCTGGTGCCGACACCAGCGCTGTATTACGCCGCCAACGTGCTGGCCGGCAAATCAGGGGTGATGCTCACCGGCAGCCACAACCCGTCGAACTACAACGGCTTCAAGATCGTCATCGCCGGCGACACACTCGCCAACGAGCAGATCCAAGTGCTGCACCAGCGCATCAAGAACAACGATCTGAGCAGCGGCCAGGGCAGCGTCACCCAGGTTGAAATCCTCGACCGCTACAACACCCAAATCGTCCAGGACATCAAACTGGCCCGTCGCCTGAAAGTCGTGGTCGACTGCGGCAACGGTGCTGCCGGCGTGATCGCCCCGCAACTGATCGAAGCGCTGAACTGCGAAGTCATTCCGTTGTTCTGCGAAGTTGACGGCAACTTCCCCAACCATCACCCGGACCCGGGCAAGCCGGAAAACCTTGTCGATCTGATCGCCAAGGTCAAGGAAACCAACGCTGATATCGGCCTGGCCTTCGACGGCGACGGCGACCGTGTCGGCGTGGTAACCAACACCGGCAGCATCGTTTACCCGGATCGTTTGCTGATGCTGTTCGCCCGTGACGTAGTGGCACGCAACCCGGACGCGGAAATCATTTTCGACGTCAAATGCACCCGCCGCCTGGTGCCGCTGATCAAGGAATACGGTGGTCGGCCGCTAATGTGGAAGACCGGTCACTCGTTGATCAAAAAGAAAATGAAGCAATCCGGCGCACTGCTGGCCGGGGAAATGAGCGGGCACATCTTCTTCAAGGAACGCTGGTTCGGTTTCGACGACGGCATCTACAGCGCTGCACGCCTGCTGGAGATCCTCAGCAAGGAAAAATCCACCGCGGAAGAGCTGTTTGCGACCTTCCCGAACGATATTTCTACGCCGGAAATCAATATCCATGTGACCGAAGAGAGCAAATTCAGCATCATTGATGCACTGCACGATGCTCAGTGGGGTGAAGGCGCTGACCTGACCACCATCGACGGCGTGCGGGTCGATTACGCCAAAGGCTGGGGCCTGGTGCGCGCGTCCAACACCACACCGGTGCTGGTGCTGCGCTTCGAGGCCGATGACGAGGCTGAACTGCAGCGCATCAAGGATGTGTTCCACGCCCAACTGAAACGCGTTGCACCTGATCTCCAACTACCGTTCTGATCCACCCGGAGCCCTGAATGACCCTCGAACGCGAAGCCGCCGCCAACACTGCCAAGGTCCTGTCCGAAGCACTGCCTTACATCCGACGTTATGTCGGCAAGACCCTGGTGATCAAATACGGCGGCAACGCGATGGAAAGCGAGGAGCTGAAAACCGGCTTCGCCCGCGACATCGTGCTGATGAAGGCCGTGGGCATCAACCCGGTGGTGGTACACGGTGGCGGCCCGCAGATCGGTGATCTGCTCAAGCGCCTGTCGATCGAGAGCCATTTTGTCGACGGCATGCGCGTGACCGACGCGGCGACCATGGACGTGGTCGAAATGGTCCTGGGTGGTCAGGTCAACAAGAGCATCGTCAACCTGATCAACCGCCACGGCGGCAGCGCCATCGGCCTGACCGGTAAAGACGCCGGGCTGATTCGCGCGAAGAAGCTCACCGTGTCCCGCCAGACCCCGGAGATGACCCAACCGGAAATCATCGACATCGGTCATGTCGGCGAAGTGGTCGGGATCAACACCGAGCTGCTGAACCTGCTGGTCAAAGGCAACTTCATTCCGGTGATCGCGCCGATCGGCGTAGGTGAGAACGGCGAGTCGTACAACATCAACGCTGACCTGGTGGCCGGCAAGGTTGCCGAAGCGCTGAAAGCCGAGAAACTGATGCTGTTGACCAACATCGCCGGCCTGATGGACAAGTCGGGCACGGTGTTGACCGGTCTGAGCACCCAGCAGGTCGACGATCTGATCGCTGACGGCACCATCTATGGCGGCATGCTGCCGAAGATCCGTTGCGCGCTGGAAGCGGTTCAGGGCGGCGTGGGTAGTTCGTTGATCATCGACGGGCGTGTACCGAATGCGATTCTGCTGGAAATCTTCACCGACACCGGTGTGGGTACGCTGATCAGCAATCGCAAGCGTCCGTAAGCGATCGTGCAAACAAAAGCCCCCGCTCAGTCTGACTGAGCGGGGGCTTTTTTTGCTGCAAAACCCAAGTGGAAGAACCCATGTGGGTACGAGCCTGCTCGCGAATACCGACTTCCATTCAACATTGATGTCGACTGGCAGGACGCTTTCGCGAGCAGGCTCGCTCCCACAAAAGCCGGCGCTTAGACGCCGAACTGGGCGCGATACGCTTCCACGGCCGGCAAGTGCTGCTTGAGCTGCGGATCGTCAGCGAGGAATTCCAGCACCTGATTCAGCGAAACAATGCTGATCACCGGAATACCGAAATCACGCTCGACTTCCTGGATCGCCGACAGTTCGCCGTTGCCGCGCTCCTGGCGGTTCAGAGCGATCAGCACACCGGCGGCCTTGGCGCCCTCCTGCGAGGCGATGATCTGCATCACTTCACGGATCGCGGTGCCGGCGGTGATCACGTCATCGATGATCAGCACGTCACCGGTCAGCGGCGCGCCAACCAGGCTGCCGCCTTCGCCGTGAGCCTTGGCTTCCTTGCGGTTGAAGCACCATGGCAGGTCGCGGTCATGGTGTTCGGCCAGCGCAACGGCAGTGGTCGCGGCCAACGGAATGCCTTTGTAGGCCGGGCCGAACAGGACGTCGAAAGGAATGCCGCTTTCGGCGATGGCGGCGGCGTAGAAACGCCCCAGCTGCGCCAGGGCCGAGCCCGAGTTGAACAGGCCGGCGTTGAAGAAGTAGGGACTGGTGCGCCCGGACTTCAGGGTGAACTCACCGAAGCGCAAAACGCCGCGATCGATGGCAAAACGAATGAAATCGCGCTGATACGCTTGCATGAAAAAAACCCCAAATACCACGGATTTAGCTAATTAGCTTGACGCCGTGTATCATACACGCACGCGATTTTTGGGGCCATTTATGCGGATCATCAGTGTGAACGTCAATGGTATTCAGGCGGCAGTCGAGCGCGGTTTGCTCAGTTGGCTGCAAGCACAGAATGCCGACGTCATCTGCCTGCAGGACACCCGTGCCTCCGCCTTTGAACTGGACGACCCAGCCTTCCAACTGGATGGCTACTTCCTTTATGCCTGCGATGCTGAAGTCCCTGCCCAAGGCGGCGTGGCTTTGTATTCGCGGTTGCAACCGAAGGCTGTCATCAGCGGTCTCGGTTTCGAGACGGCCGACCGCTACGGGCGCTACCTGCAAGCAGATTTCGACAAAGTCAGTATTGCCACCTTGCTGCTTCCTTCGGGGATGAACGGCGATGAGGACTTGAACCAGAAGTTCAAGCTCATGGACGACTTCGGCAAGTACCTGGACAAACAGCGGCGCAAACGTCGCGAGTACATTTATTGTGGCTCGCTGTACGTGGCGCAGCAGAAGCTCGACATCAAGAACTGGCGCGACAGCCAGCAGTCTCCAGGCTTCCTGGCGCCGGAACGGGCCTGGATGGACGAGATTGTCGGCAACATGGGCTACGTCGATGCGTTGCGCGAAGTCAGCCGCGAAGGCGATCAATACAGCTGGTGGCCGGATAACGAACAGGCCGAGATGCTCAATCTGGGCTGGCGCTTCGATTATCAGATCCTGACACCGGGCCTGCGGCGCTTCGTGCGCAGCGCACGCCTGCCGCGTCAGCCACGGTTCTCGCAGCACGCACCGCTGATCGTCGACTACGACTGGACGCTGACCATCTAAGCGTCGGATCGCCGCCAGAAAAAATGCCCGCATCGTCTGATGCGGGCATTTTTTTCGTCTCGAACAAAGACGCGGCCTAGACAGCAGCGAACAACGGCAAGGCCAGATACAGCTTGATCACGATGACGTTGATGATGTCGATGAAGAACGCTCCGACCATCGGCACCACCAGAAAGGCAATCTGCGACGGCCCATAGCGCTGCGTCACCGCCTGCATGTTGGCGATGGCCGTAGGCGTGGCGCCCAGCCCGAAACCGCAATGCCCCGCTGCCAGCACGGCGGCATCATAGTTGCTGCCCATCACGCGGAATGTCACGAAGATTGCGAACAGCGCCATGACCAGCGCCTGCATAGCGAGGATGATAAAGATCGGCAAGGCCAGCGCCGCCAGATCCCACAACTTCAGCGACATCAGAGCGATCGCCAGAAACAGCGACAGACTGACGTTGCCGAGTACCGAAACCTCCCGTTCGAACACCTGATACAAGCCGAGTGCCGCGAGGCCGTTGCGCAACACCACGCCCACGAACAGCACGCAGACAAACGCCGGCAACTCGAAGGCAGAGCCCTGCAGCAAGCCATTCAACAGATTGCCAGCCAGCAAACTGATCGCAATCAACGCCAGCGTTTCGACGAACGAGAACGGCGTGATCGAGCGCTCCTTGTTCGGCTGCTCAAAGCCTTTTGGCAGCCGCGGGGCTTGCTCCTGATTACCGCCCGGCACCTGCACCCGCTTGACCAGCAAGCGCGCAACCGGCCCGCCGATCAGTCCGCCGAGGACCAGACCGAACGTCGCCGAGGCGAGCGCCAGTTCCGAGGCGGAGGCCAGCCCATACTTTTCGCTGAACACCGTTCCCCAGGCAGCACCCGTACCATGCCCGCCCGCCAGGGTGATCGAACCGGTCAGCAGGCCCATCAGAGGATCGAGTCCAAGCAAGGTTGCCAGCCCGATACCCATGGCGTTCTGCACCACCAGCAAGCCGATAACTGCCAACAGGAATATGCCGACAATGCGGCCGCCCTTTCTCAGGCTGGCGAGGTCAGCACTCAAGCCAATCGTGGCGAAGAAGGCCAGCATCAACGGCGTTTGCAGGGAAGTATCAAAGCGCACTTCGATATCAAATCCGCGCAATATCAATAACAGTACGGCAACCACCAGGCCGCCCGCTACCGGTTCGGGAATATTGTAACTTCGCAGGAAGCCTGCACGCGCAACAAGTCCGCGCCCGAGTAATAACACTAGAGAAGCGGCCACGAGCGTGCCGTAAAAATCGAGCTGAATCATGTGGATTATTCTTGGCTGTGTATTCAGGAGGCGAGCGTTTACCTGGGCTCGACTCATGAACCGGCTGATTTTATCAACACTGATTACTGGAAAATTCAAGAGCCTTCGATGGCTTGAACATATCGAGATGCTTCAACAGAAACATTACACCGAGCAACTTTAACAATCAGCTCGCACCAATAACAAGTACAGAAATAAACACTTGCCCATACAGTTGTGACTAAAAATGTAGCAATTAAATATTTATAAATAAATACTCGACCGTAAATCGACAACAGACTATTCCTACAACAGAAAACACTTTATTGAATTGTAAAAAAAGCCCCGACAGGTCGGGGCTTTTTTATTGGATGCCTCAGCGGGCCGTTACTTGATCAGCCGCCAGGTGAATGGATAACGGTAGGGAAATCCCTTATTGGCCTTCACCGCAGCGATGATCGGCATTATCAACGCACATATCACCACCGGAACAATCAAAACATACCCGATAAGCACCACCATTAGCCCCACGCTGATGAGCATGGCAATGGTCATGGTGATCTGAAAATTCAGCGCTTCCTTGCCCTGCGCATCGATAAACGGGTCAGCCTCGCGCTTCATCTGCCAGAGGATCAGCGGACCGAGCAGACTTCCAAAGGGAAACACGCTACCCAGAAAGCTGGACAAGTGACAAAACATCGCCCACTGGCGAATCTCCTGACTCGGTTTGGGCAGCACGTCTTGCTTGTCACTCATCGCGTCCTCCTTGCGGCTGCGAATTGGCTCAGTCGGCCAATGCGGCTTTTTGCAGTTCGAAAATCTCGTTCATGCCTTTCTTCGCCAGTTCCAGCATGGCATTCAAATCTTCAGGCTGGAACGGCGCGCCCTCAGCGGTGCCCTGCACCTCGATGAAACCACCGGTGCTGGTCATCACCACGTTCAGATCGGTTTCGGCAGCGGAATCTTCCAGATAGTCGAGATCCAGCACCGCCTCGCCCTGATACATGCCAACCGATACCGCGCCGATCATCTGCTTGAGCGGGTCGCCGCCCTTCAGGCCGCCACGTTTCTTGATCACTTTCAGTGCGTCGACCAGCGCGACCATGGCACCGGTGATGGACGCCGTACGCGTGCCGCCGTCAGCCTGGATCACGTCGCAGTCAACGTAAAGGGTCACGTCACCCAGCTTGGACATGTCCAGCGCCGCGCGCAGGGAGCGGCCGATCAGGCGCTGGATTTCCAGGGTACGACCGCCCTGCTTGCCGCGGCTCGCTTCACGCTGGTTACGCTCGCCAGTGGCGCGCGGCAGCATGCCGTATTCAGCGGTCAGCCAGCCCTGGCCCTGACCTTTGAGAAACCGCGGCACGCCGTTTTCGACGCTGACGGTGCAGATGACTTTGGTATCACCGAATTCGACCAGCACCGATCCTTCGGCGTGTTTGGTGTAGTTGCGGGTAATGCGGATCGAGCGGAGCTGATCGGCAGCGCGACCACTTGGACGTTTCATAGGAAATACCTGTACTGAGGACGGAAAACTACCGGGCATTATAGAGCGGTGCACCGCGCCTGGGCACTGGTTAAAAAGCCGGGGCGACCGGTGAAGGTTGTGAAACGCACGTTACCGACGGGCTGCAGCGCTTTGTCACACCGTGTGTTTGGGCGCATTCGCTGCACTGCGCTACAATCCTGCGCCTTTGCTGCCAGTCGGCTTACATTCATTGATATCGCGCCTGCGGAAATCCCTGCTGCGCCGATCTGCATTGCGAGGTCACCGCCATGGTGCACAGCATGACCGCCTTCGCCCGCGTCGAGAAAGCCGGCGTCCAGGGCACCCTGAGCTGGGAATTGCGCTCGGTCAACAGCCGCTATCTGGAACCGCACCTGCGTTTGCCCGAATCGTTTCGCGACCTCGAAGGCGCCGTCCGTGAGGCGCTGCGTCAGGGCCTGTCGCGAGGCAAACTGGAGTGCACGCTGCGCTTCACCGAGGAGAGCACCGGCAAGCCGCTGCAAGTCGACCGCGAGCGCGCCGCGCAACTAGTCGCCGCTGCGGAAACCGTTGCCGGCCTGATCAAGAATCCCGCTGCGCTGAATCCCTTGGAAGTGCTGGCCTGGCCGGGCGTGCTGGTGGGTGATGCGACGGATCCACAAGCGCTGAACGCCGATGCGCTGGCGTTGTTCAATCAGGGCCTGAAAGAACTGAAGGCCGGCCGCGAGCGCGAAGGCGCGGAGCTGGCCCGCTTGATCAATGATCGCCTGACTTCCATTGAGGAAGACGTAGTGACCCTGCGTGAACTGGTCCCGCAAATGCTCGCCACCCAGCGCCAGAAGGTCCTCGACCGCTTTGCCGACATGAAGGCCGAGCTGGACCCGCAGCGTCTGGAGCAGGAAATGGTCCTGCTCGCACAAAAAAGCGACGTCGCCGAAGAGCTGGATCGCCTGAGTACCCATATCATCGAAGTACGCCGGGTGCTCAAGTCCGGCGGTGCGGCCGGCCGCCGTCTCGACTTTCTGATGCAGGAACTCAACCGCGAAGCCAACACACTGGGCTCCAAAGCCTTCGACCCGCGCAGCACCCAGGCCGCCGTCAACCTCAAAGTGTTGATCGAGCAGATGCGCGAACAAGTGCAGAACATTGAGTAAGGCTACCCCGACATGACCCAACACACCGGCACCCTGTACATCATTTCCGCGCCATCGGGCGCGGGCAAGAGCAGTCTGGTCAAGGCGTTGACCGACGCTGACCCGGAGATTCGCGTTTCAGTCTCCCACACCACCCGCGCCATGCGTCCGGGCGAAGTGGACGGTGTGAACTATCACTTCGTGACCCGCGAAGAGTTCGTGAAAATGGGCGAACACGGTGACTTCCTCGAACGCGCCGAAGTCTTCGGCAACTTCTACGGCACCTCGCAAAGCCGCCTGCAACAGACGCTGGACGAAGGTCATGACCTGATTCTGGAAATCGACTGGCAAGGCGCCGAGCAAGTGCGCAAGCTGATGCCGCAAGCGCGCTCGATCTTCATCCTGCCGCCCTCGCTGCAAGCCCTGCACCAGCGCCTGACCAACCGCGGCCAGGACAGCGATGAAATCATCGACGGGCGGATGCGCGAAGCGGTCAGCGAGATGAGCCACTACGTCGATTACGATTACCTCATCATCAACGACGATTTCGCCCACGCGCTGGACGATCTCAAGGCAATTTTCCGCGCCAATCAATTGCAACAGAAGCGTCAACAGGTGCGTTTCGGCAAATTGCTGGCCGAACTGCTCGGTTAAAACAGCACTTCCCAAAATGCCTGCAAGCGCTTTACATTGGTGCTTGCAGCGCGTTGAAGGGTTTGGTCAAAAAATCAGCGCTTCCCTAATCGCTGGTGATTTTTTAAACTGCTGAGTCCGCTTGCCCATTCGGGCAGCGCGCATATTGCATTCGCTCCGAGGAATACCATGGCCCGCGTAACCGTTGAAGACTGCCTAGAACACGTGGAAAACCGCTTTGAGCTGGTCATGCTCTCTACCAAGCGTGCCCGGCAACTGGCCACCGGCGGCAAAGAGCCACTGGTTCAGTGGGAAAACGACAAGCCGACTGTTGTCGCGCTGCGTGAAATTGCTGAAGGCGTGATGAGCTACGAGTACATCGCCGAGCAGGAAATCGTCCAGGATGAGCCGCTGTTCGCAGCGTTCGAGGACGAGTCCAACGAGGCTGTCTAAGCCTATGCCTGGTCGACGTAGCACGGCGCGGGATCACAGCTTGCGGCAGGATTTATCATGCCGAGCATAGACGCCCTCGCCGATCGCTTATCGACCTACCTCGGCAACGACCAGGTCAACCTGGTCCGCCGAGCGTACTTCTACGCCGAACAAGCCCATGACGGTCAACGCCGTCGCAGCGGCGAGGCGTACGTCACGCATCCTCTTGCGGTGGCGAATATTCTGGCCGACATGCACATGGACCATCAGAGCCTGATGGCTGCGATGCTGCATGACGTGATCGAAGACACCGGTATTGCCAAAGAGGCGCTGCAAGCGCAGTTCGGTGAAACCGTGGCCGAACTGGTCGACGGGGTCAGCAAACTGACCCAGATGAACTTCGAGACCAAGGCCGAAGCCCAGGCAGAAAACTTCCAGAAGATGGCCATGGCCATGGCGCGCGACATTCGCGTGATCCTGGTCAAGCTCGCCGACCGCCTGCACAACATGCGCACGCTGGAAGTGCTGTCCGGGGAAAAACGCCGGCGCATCGCCAAGGAAACCCTCGAAATCTACGCGCCCATTGCCAACCGCCTGGGCATGCACGCTATCCGAATCGAATTCGAAGACCTCGGTTTCAAGGCGATGCACCCGATGCGTTCCGCGCGGATCTATCAGGCGGTCAAGCGCGCCCGGGGCAACCGCAAGGAAATCGTCAACAAGATCGAAGAATCTCTTGGCCATTGCCTCGCCATCGACGGCATCGAGGGTGAAGTCAGCGGTCGCCAGAAACACCTCTATGGCATCTACAAGAAGATGCGCGGCAAGCGTCGGGCCTTCAACGAGATCATGGACGTCTACGCGTTCCGGATCATCGTCGACAAGGTCGATACCTGCTACCGCGTGCTTGGCGCTGTGCATAATTTGTACAAACCGTTGCCGGGGCGCTTCAAGGATTACATCGCGATCCCCAAGGCCAACGGCTATCAGTCGCTGCATACCACGCTGTTCGGCATGCACGGCGTACCGATCGAAATCCAGATCCGCACCCGCGAAATGGAAGAGATGGCCAACAACGGCATCGCCGCCCATTGGCTGTACAAGTCCAGCGGCGACGAGCAGCCGAAAGGCACGCATGCCCGCGCCCGCCAGTGGGTCAAAGGCGTGCTGGAAATGCAGCAACGCGCCGGCAACTCGCTGGAATTCATCGAAAGCGTAAAAATCGACCTGTTCCCGGACGAGGTCTACGTGTTTACGCCCAAGGGCCGGATCATGGAGTTGCCGAAAGGCTCTACCGCGGTCGACTTTGCCTACGCGGTGCACACTGACGTCGGCAACAGCTGCATCGCCTGCCGGATCAACCGCCGTCTCGCACCGCTGTCCGAACCGCTGCAAAGCGGCTCCACGGTCGAGATCGTCAGCGCTCCCGGCGCTCGGCCGAATCCGGCCTGGCTCAACTTCGTGGTCACCGGCAAGGCGCGTACGCATATTCGCCACGCGTTGAAACTGCAGCGCCGCTCGGAGTCCATCAGCCTCGGCGAGCGCCTGCTGAACAAGGTCCTGAACGGTTTCGACAGTTCGCTGGAGAAAATCCCGGCCGAACGCGTCAAGGCGATGCTCACCGAGTACCGCCTCGAACTGATCGAAGACCTGCTCGAAGACATCGGCCTGGGCAACCGCATGGCCTACGTGGTTGCCCGTCGCCTGCTCGGCGAAGGCGAGCAACTGCCAAGCCCGGAAGGCCCGCTGGCGATTCGCGGCACCGAAGGCCTGGTACTCAGCTACGCCAAATGCTGCACGCCGATCCCGGGCGACCCGATTGTCGGCCACCTGTCGGCGGGCAAAGGCATGGTCGTGCACCTGGACAATTGCCGCAACATCAGCGAAATCAGGCACAACCCGGAAAAATGCATCCAGCTCTCCTGGGCCAAGGATGTCACCGGCGAATTCAACGTCGAACTGCGGGTCGAACTGGAGCACCAGCGCGGCCTGATCGCCCTGCTGGCCAGCAGCGTCAACGCGGCCGACGGCAATATCGAAAAAATCAGCATGGACGAACGCGATGGTCGCATCAGCGTCGTGCAGCTGGTGGTCAGCGTCCACGACCGAGTGCACCTGGCCCGCGTGATCAAGAAACTGCGCGCCCTGACCGGGGTGATCCGCATCACCCGCATGCGTGCATAACCTGCCTATTACAAGGAGTCATACATGACCAAAACCGTCATCAACAGCGACAAGGCCCCGGCCGCCATCGGTACTTACTCCCAGGCCATCAAGGCAGGCAACACGGTGTACATGTCGGGCCAGATCCCGCTGGACCCGAAAACCATGGAACTGGTCGAAGGCTTCGAAGCCCAGACCGTTCAGGTCTTCGAGAACCTCAAAGCCGTGGCCGAAGCCGCCGGCGGTTCGTTCAAGGACATCGTCAAACTGAACATCTTCCTCACCGACCTGAGCCACTTCGCCAAGGTCAACGAGATCATGGGCAAGTACTTCGACCAGCCGTACCCGGCCCGCGCCGCCATTGGCGTAGCAGCTCTGCCAAAGGGTTCGCAGGTTGAGATGGATGCCATTCTGGTCATCGAGTAATGCGCACGGCGCGGCCTGACCGCCGCGCCGATTGCCGTGCAAGAAAAGGTTTTGAAAGGACTCCACCATGCGCAAAGCGCTAGCTCTCTCGCTGCTCGCCATGTTCCTCGGCGGCTGCGCCAGCGACCCTGCCGATCGTGACATCAGCGGCATCTGGATCAATCAGGTGGCGATCGATGCCGCCGCCAAGGGCGGCCCCCTGCGCGAAGCGCTTCAGGCCTATGGCCCGAATCTGGAATGGGACGTCAACACCAAGGCCGGTCAGGCCCGCTACACCAACGGTTTCGAGAACGTCGAAGGACAACTGCTGGGCGAACAGTCCGGCGCCTGGAAAGTCGACTTTTATGGCAGCTCCGCCAGCGAACTGAAACGCGACGGCAACCACCTGCAGCAAGCCGCCAGCGACAACGAACCCGAGCAGGTGTTCGACCGTGCACAGATTCCGGTGTCGGAAGGCGCACCGATCGGCGCCAGTTTCGAACGTGCGCTGTATTCCGCCTACATGGGCGGTAGCTGGACAATCGCCAGTGGTCAGGGCGAAGGCAGCACCGTGCAGTTCCAGGCTGATGGCCAGGTTTCCGGTTTGCCGGGGGCCGACCGTTATGCCCTGTGCCTGGCGGGCGATTGCGCATCAATGAGCAGCACCAACGACAACATGTGGTTGCAACTCAACGGTCAAGGCAATGCCTACATCTTTGCGCGCAAGGGCAAGGAACTGGAGATTTTCCAGGCCGTGAACACCGCGCTGGCGGATGAAATGCCGCAGTACACGCCGGGCGAGCGCAAGTGGTTGCTGGAGAAGCAGTAACCGTCTCTGAGTTCGCCGCGATCCCCCTGTAGGAGTGAGCCTGCTCGCGATAGCGGTGTATCAGTCAACACCGAGGTGTCTGATGCGCCGCTATCGCGAGCAGGCTCACTCCTACAGTTGTTTTGTGTTGTCAGGAAGTCAGCATTTGCCCTCAAGAATCGCTGCGTAGCCTTCGCGGTAGGTCGGATAAGTCGGCACCCAGCCCAACGCCTTCACCCGCGCATTGCTGCAACGCTTGCTACCGGTACGCCGCACGCTGGCGTCTTCGGCCCACTCGGTCACGTTCAGGTATTCGCGTAACCAGCCCACCACTTCTGCCAACGGCGCCGGCGCATCGTCGACGCCAATGTAAAAGTCTTCCAGCTTCACGCCCTGCCGATCCTTTTCCAGCAGAAACGCCAGCAGACCGGCCGCGTCATCGGCATGGATGCGGTTGCCATACAGCGGCGGCTCGACCGCCACGCGATAACCGCGACGCACCTGGGTCAGCAACCACTCGCGGCCCGGCCCGTAGATGCCGGTCAGGCGCAGAACGCTGGCCGGGATGCTGCTGTTGAGCGCGACCTGCTCGGCTTCGAGCATCAAGCGACCTGAATAACCGGCCGCGACAGTCTCTGAGGTCTCATCGACCCACGCCCCGTCCTGCTGGCCATACACACTGCTGCTGGACACGAAGATCAGTCGCTCAGGCGCTTGCCCATAATCGCCCAGCCAGCTCAGTACATTCTGCAAACCCTGCACATAGGCTTTGCGATAGCCCTCTTCATCGTGCTCGGTGGCCGCAGCGCAATACACCAGGTAATCGATGGCACCGACCGGCCAATTCGCCGGGCACTCCTCGTTGAACAGGTCGCCAGCAACGCCTGTGACGCCGCCCGGCAGTCGCGACACATTGCGCCGCAAACCAAAAACGTCCCAGCCGGCAGCCAACAGTTGCGTGGCCAGACGACTGCCGACATCACCACAACCGGCAATCAAAACAGAAGGCGCGGACATCAGAAAACTCCCATCGGAAAGGCACAGACTAGCTCTGGCACAGGACGAACGGCTAGCGATCGCGGAAAAAAAGTTACTCTATTACTTTTGTTAACAAGAATTACTTGCAATAATGCACGTCACTTTTGTTCTCGGCCTCACGAGGCCTGGAAGAGCATCATCGTTTTTCAATCTCAGGTCCGGCCAGCATGACACGTAATCAAACTCCCGCTTCGCCAACCAATCGACCTCGCGCCTGGAGCGCGGTGGCGGCTCTGTTGCTCAGCCTGATGCTGGCACCGACCGCCGCATTCGCTGACGCCCAGGCCCCGGCCACGCCAGCCGCTGCCGAGCAGAACGCACCCGCCGCCGCGCCAGTTGCACCGGCCGCCACCGATCCGGTGCAGAGCGTGCAAGCCGTCGACGCACCTGAAGTCCTCGAAGCCGACAACAGCCTGGGCATGGCCCACGACCTGTCGCCATGGGGCATGTACCAGAACGCCGACATCATCGTGAAAATCGTGATGATCGGTCTGGCCATCGCGTCGATCATCACCTGGACTATCTGGATCGCCAAAGGCTTTGAGCTGATGGGCGCCAAGCGTCGTCTGCGAGGCGAAATCGCTGCGCTGAAAAAAGCCGCCACGCTCAAGGAAGCCAGCGCCACTGCGGCGAAGGAAGGCACCCTCGCCAACCTGCTGGTGCACGACGCGCTCGAAGAGATGCGCCTGTCGGCCAACAGCCGCGAAAAAGAAGGCATCAAGGAACGCGTGAGTTTCCGCCTCGAGCGCCTGGTCGCGGCCTGCGGTCGCAACATGAGCAGCGGCACCGGCGTACTCGCCACCATCGGCTCCACCGCGCCGTTTGTCGGCCTGTTCGGTACCGTTTGGGGCATCATGAACTCCTTTATCGGCATCGCCAAAACCCAGACCACCAACCTCGCCGTCGTTGCCCCGGGTATCGCTGAAGCGCTGCTGGCCACCGCGCTGGGTCTGGTTGCTGCGATTCCTGCGGTGGTGATCTACAACGTCTTCGCCCGCTCCATCGCCGGTTACAAGGCGCAGGTGTCCGATGCGTCGGCGGAAGTGTTGCTGCTGGTCAGCCGCGACCTCGACCACCAGCCTGAGCGCAGCTCGCAGCCGCACATGGTCAAAGTGGGGTAATCGGCCATGGGCCTGCATTTGAAAGAAGGCGCAGACGACGATCTGGCCGAGAACCACGAAATCAACGTCACGCCGTTCATCGACGTGATGCTGGTGCTGTTGATCATCTTTATGGTGGCCGCGCCGTTGGCCACCGTGGACATCAAAGTCGACCTGCCCGCCTCGACCGCCAAACCAGCGCCGCGGCCGGAGAAACCGGTGTTCCTCAGTGTGAAAGCTGATCAGCGCCTGTTCCTCGGCGACGACGAAGTGAAGGCCGAAGCACTCGGCGCCACACTCGACGCCAAGACCCAGGGCAAGAAAGACACCACCATCTTCTTCCAGGCCGACAAAGGCGTGGATTACGGTGACCTGATGAGCGTGATGGATAACCTGCGCGCCGCCGGTTACCTGAAGGTCGGTCTGGTCGGTCTCGAGACGGCAGCCAAGAAATGATCAACACGCGCCATAAGCTGACGCGTTACAGCGGTAGCCTGGCCGTGGTGCTGGGCGTGCATGCGCTGGCCATCGCGCTGGCGCTGAACTGGACCACTCGCCCGCCCATCGAATTGCCGCCGCAGGCAATGATGGTCGAGCTGGCACCAGTGCCTGCCCCACCACCGCCGG
The DNA here is from genome assembly GCF_900105485.1 of Pseudomonas granadensis. Taxonomy (GTDB): domain Bacteria; phylum Pseudomonadota; class Gammaproteobacteria; order Pseudomonadales; family Pseudomonadaceae; genus Aquipseudomonas; species Aquipseudomonas granadensis. The sequence continues at coordinate 5,412,663 of NZ_LT629778.1, forward strand.
CTCCGCCGAAAGTCGTCACACCGCCACAGCCACCGGCTCCGGTGGAAGAGCTGCCGATGCCGAAACTGGCCGAAGCACCGAAAGCGGAAATCGCAGTACCGAAACCCAAGCCGAAGCCAAAGCCCAAACCGCCGAAGCCGGTTGAGAAAAAGCTGCCTGACCCGCCGAAGGAAAAACCTTCCGAGGAAAAACCGGCCGACACCCAACCGACCCAGGCACCGACGGAGAAATCCGCACAGCCGGCACCAGGCCCATCGCCAGCACAACTGGCCGCCAAGGCCAGTTGGCAAGGCACCCTGCTCGCACATCTGCAGAAGTACAAGAAATACCCGCAAAGCGCACAGGCACGGGGCAAGGAAGGCTTGAATCGTCTGCGCTTCGTGGTCGACGGCGAAGGCAACGTATTGTCGTTCGAACTGGTGGGCCGCTCCGGCAACGCTGATCTGGACCGGGCCACCCTGGACATGATCCGCCGCGCGCAACCGCTGCCCAAGCCACCGGCCGACATGCTGAACAATGGCTCGATCGAAATTGTTGCGCCGTTTGTTTATTCCCTCGAACGCCGCCGCTAATGCGACACAAAACCCTGTAGGAGTGAGCCTGCTCGCGATAGCGGTGTGTCAGATGATAATTTTCTGACTGATACACCGCGATCGCGAGCAGGCTCACTCCTACAAGGGATCTTTGCAAGTCCGGATACAGGATCAAAGGCACCGAAAGGTGCCTTTCGCATATCTGCCTGCGGCAAACCGACATCGCCCGGTGTCGCACTCAGCCCTCAGTCTGATAACGTGCGTCTATCGATTGCAGCCGGTATGCTTGGCGCATCTTCATGGACGCTTGCTATGACCCTCACAGAATTACGCTACATCGTTACCCTCGCCCAAGAGCAGCACTTTGGCCATGCCGCCGAACGTTGCCACGTCAGCCAGCCGACGCTGTCGGTGGGCGTGAAGAAACTTGAAGACGAACTCGGTGTGCTGATTTTCGAGCGCAGCAAAAGCGCCGTACGCCTGACCCCGGTCGGCGAAGGCATCGTCGCTCAGGCGCAGAAAGTGCTTGAGCAGGCCCAGGGCATTCGCGAACTGGCCCAGGCCGGCAAGAACCAGCTGACCGCACCGCTGAAAGTCGGCGCCATCTACACCGTTGGCCCGTACCTGTTCCCGCACCTGATTCCGCAACTGCACCGGGTCGCCCCACAGATGCCGTTGTACATCGAAGAAAACTTCACCCACGTACTGCGCGACAAACTGCGCAACGGCGAACTGGACGCGATCATCATCGCCCTGCCGTTCAACGAAGCCGATGTGCTGACCCTGCCGCTGTACGACGAGCCGTTCTACGTCCTGATGCCGGCCCAGCACCCGTGGACCAAAAAGGAAACCATCGACGCCGGCCTGCTCAACGACAAGAGCCTGCTGCTGCTCGGCGAGGGCCACTGCTTCCGCGATCAGGTGCTCGAAGCCTGCCCGACCCTGACCAAGGGCAACGACGGCGCCAAGCACACCACGGTCGAATCCAGCTCACTGGAAACCATTCGGCACATGGTCGCTTCGGGCCTGGGCATCTCGATCCTGCCGCTGTCCGCGGTGGACAGCCATCACTACGCCCCGGGCGTGATCGAAGTCCGCCCGCTGACCGCGCCAGTACCTTTCCGCACCGTGGCGATCGCCTGGCGCGCGAGCTTCCCGCGGCCGAAAGCCATCGAGATCCTCGCCGACTCCATTCGCCTGTGCTCGGTGGCCAAGCCAGCCGCGCCGGTCACGGCCGGTTAAGCCAGGGTCATGACGGAGCTGTCGCAAGTGTCGGTGACGGCACTCAAGGGTGTCGGCGAGGCCATGGCCGAGAAATTGGCCAAGGTGGGCCTCGAGAATCTGCAGGATGTGCTGTTTCACCTGCCGCTGCGTTATCAGGATCGCACCCGCGTGGTGCCGATCGGTGCGCTGCGCCCGGGGCAGGACGCTGTGGTCGAAGGCACCGTCAGCGGCGCCGACGTGGTCATGGGGCGCCGTCGCAGCCTGGTCGTGCGCTTGCAGGACGGTACTGGCGGCCTGAGTCTGCGCTTCTACCATTTCAGCAACGCGCAGAAAGAAGGCCTCAAGCGTGGCACGCGCGTGCGCTGCTACGGCGAAGCGCGGCCCGGCGCGTCGGGTCTGGAAATCTACCATCCGGAATACCGCGCGATCACCGGCGATGAACCGCCGCCCGTAGACGAAACCCTGACGCCGGTCTACCCGCTCACCGAAGGCCTGACCCAACAGCGTCTGCGCCAGTTGTGCATGCAGACACTGACCCTGCTCGAGCCTTCGACCCTGCCCGACTGGCTGCCGACCGAGCTCGCTCGCGACTACCAATTGGCGCCGCTGGCCGACGCGATCCGCTACCTGCACAACCCGCCCGCCGATGCCGACGTCGATGAACTCGCCCTCGGCCATCACTGGGCGCAGCATCGTCTGGCCTTCGAAGAACTGCTCACGCACCAACTGTCGCAACAGCGCCTGCGCGAAAGCCTGCGTTCGCTACGCGCACCGGCGATGCCGAAAGCCACGAAGCTGCCACCGAAGTACCTGAAGAACCTCGGCTTCAGCCCGACCGGCGCGCAGCAACGGGTCGGCAACGAAATCGCCTACGACCTCAGCCAGCACGAACCGATGCTGCGACTGATCCAGGGCGACGTCGGCGCGGGCAAAACCGTGGTCGCCGCCCTCGCCGCATTACAGGCACTGGAGGCTGGATATCAAGTCGCGCTGATGGCGCCGACCGAAATCCTCGCCGAGCAGCACTTCATCACCTTCAAGCGCTGGCTCGAGCCGCTGGGGATCGACGTCGCGTGGCTGGCCGGCAAGCTCAAGGGCAAGAACCGCGTCGCCGCGCTCGAACAGATCGCCAGCGGTACGCCGATGGTGGTCGGCACCCACGCGCTGTTTCAGGACGAAGTGCAGTTCAAGAACCTCGCGCTGGTGATCATCGATGAACAGCACCGCTTCGGCGTGCAGCAGCGTCTGGCGCTGCGGCAGAAAGGCGTCGGCGGGCGCATGTGCCCGCATCAACTGATCATGACCGCAACACCCATTCCGCGAACACTGGCAATGAGCGCCTACGCCGATCTCGACACCTCGATCCTCGACGAACTGCCGCCCGGGCGAACCCCGGTCAACACCGTGCTGGTCACCGACACCCGGCGCGTTGAGGTCATCGAACGCGTGCGCGGCGCTTGTGCCGAGGGCCGACAAGCGTATTGGGTGTGCACGCTGATCGAAGAATCCGAAGAGCTGACCTGCCAGGCCGCCGAAACCACCTTCGAAGACCTCACCGCCGCTCTCGGCGAATTGAAGGTCGGGCTGATTCATGGGCGCATGAAACCGGTCGAGAAAGCCGCGGTGATGGCTGAATTCAAGGCCGGCAACCTGCAACTGTTGGTTGCCACGACGGTGATCGAAGTCGGCGTCGACGTGCCCAATGCCAGCCTGATGATCATCGAAAACCCCGAACGCCTGGGCCTTGCGCAACTGCACCAGTTGCGCGGTCGCGTCGGTCGTGGCAGCGCGGCCAGTCACTGCGTGCTGCTCTATCACCCGCCGCTGTCGCAGATCGGCCGTCAGCGTTTGGGCATCATGCGCGAGACCAACGACGGCTTCGTCATCGCCGAAAAGGACCTCGAACTGCGCGGTCCCGGGGAAATGCTCGGCACCCGTCAGACAGGCCTGCTGCAATTCAAGGTCGCCGACCTGATGCGCGACGCCGATCTGTTGCCCGCCGTGCGCGACGCCGCGCAAGCCCTGCTGGAGCGCTGGCCGACCCACGTCAGCCCGTTGCTTGATCGCTGGCTGCGGCATGGGCAGCAATACGGCCAAGTGTGAGCACTGTCGCAGTTTCCGACAGCTCGTTCCGGCAGAGGTGGTTATACTCCTGCCATTGTTTCAAAAACGGATACAGACCATGACCGAAGCTGCTCTCGTCCCCGAATCTCCGCAAGCTCCGTCTGTTATTCGGCTGCTGCTCAACAAGCTGGGCGTTGTCTACGAAGAAGTGCTCGACCACCACGGCCTCAATGCTTCGCGCAAAGTGCAGGCCGTGTTGCTGGACGACGCCGTCGGCGCGTTGATGGTGCTGTTTCCACAGAGCCAGTTGCTGGATCTCAACCGCCTCGCCGAACTCACCGGCCGCCGCCTGACTGCCGTGTCCACCGAACGCCTGGAAAAGATGCTCGGCAAACACAGTCTGAGCCTGCTCCCAGGCCTGCCGGCGCTGACCAGCTCGCCGTGTCTCTACGAAGAAAGCCTGCTGCGCGAGCCGAAGTTGCTGATCAACTCCGGCGAACCCGGCGTGCTGCTGGAAATCGCCAGCGAAGACTTCAAGACCATGCTGACCAAGGCCAGCGCCGCCAACTTCGGCGAAGCCCTGAGCAGTATCCGGCCCAACCTCGACCGCCCGGACGATGACCGCGAGGAAATCACCCAGGCCGTGCAAGCGTTCACCGCGCGGCGCATCCAGCAGCGTCTGGAAGCGACCATCGAGATTCCGCCGCTGGCTGAAACTGCGCAAAAAATCATCAAGCTGCGCGTCGACCCCAACGCCACCATCGATGACATAACCGGCGTGGTCGAAACCGACCCGGCGCTGGCCGCGCAAGTGGTGAGCTGGGCGGCGTCGCCGTACTACGCCTCGCCGGGCAAGATTCGTTCGGTGGAAGACGCGATCGTCCGCGTGCTCGGTTTCGATCTGGTGATCAACCTTGCGCTGGGCCTGGCCCTCGGCAAGACCCTCAGCCTGCCGAAAGACCATCCGCAACACACCACGCCGTACTGGCAGCAGTCGATCTACACCGCCGCCGTCATCGAAGGCCTGACCCGCGCCATGCCGCGCGCCCAGCGCCCGGAAGCGGGCCTGACGTATCTGGCCGGCCTGCTGCATAACTTCGGTTATCTGCTGCTGGCCCACGTCTTCCCGCCGCACTTCTCGCTGATCTGCCGCCACCTGGAGGTCAACCCGCACCTGTGCCACAGCTACATCGAGCAACACTTGCTGGGCATCAGCCGCGAACAGATCGGCTCGTGGCTGATGCGCTACTGGGACATGCCGGACGAACTGGCCACCGCCCTGCGCTTCCAGCACGACCCAAGCTACGACGGCGCCTACGCCGAATACCCGAACCTCGTCTGCCTGGCCGTACGCCTGCTGCGCAGCCGCGGGATTGGCTCTGGACCGGATGAAGACATCCCCGACGCCCTGCTTGAGCGCGTCGGCCTGACGCGCGATAAAGCCAACGACGTCGTCAGCAAAGTCCTCGAAGCCGAAGTCCTGCTGCGCGAACTGGCTTCGCAATTCAGCCAGGGCTAAACGCAATCGCGAGCAGGCTCACTCCCACAAGGTTTAGGTAATCCCTGTAGGAGTGAGCCTGCTCGCGATGAATCCACCACGGTCCATCTGACCACATCTAAATTCCCACGCTCCGCGCGGGAATGCATCCCGTGACGCTCCGCGTCACCAAAGGCTCAAGCCTTACGCTTAGCCTTCCTCGGCACCAAATACTTCATCAACCCCTGAAACCACATCACCAGCGCCGGATTACCCTTGAGCTGGATCGACTTGTCCTGAATGCCCTGCATAAACGCCAACTGCTTGTTCTTCGCCTGCATCGTCGCAAAGCCATAACCGGCATCTTTAAACGCAATCGCAAACGCCGGCTCCGCCACCACGCCGGACTTGCTGGTGATGCGCTGATCCTTCACTACAAAATGCCGCGCCACTTTCCCATCCAGCGTCTGCAGCTGAAACACCAGATCCTTGTCACCCAACTGCTGCTGGAACGCAGGATTTTTCCGGCTGGCCTTGGCCATCAACAAACCCATCATCCACAGGAGAAAACGAAATTTCATGCGCACAGCCTCAAAAGGAAAATGAACGGCCGGGGCAGTGTAAGGGATTCGGACGATAACGCCAGTATCTGCCGCTGTTGGAGCATGATGCGGACCATTTCGTGCACGATGACCGCCAAGTCACGATAGTTAATTTAGTGCCTGATCGTTCCCCCGCTCCGCGTGCGAATGCATCCCGAGACGCTCCGCGTCTCCCCTTCACCTTTCCTACACCTGTTGAAACACATCCCTGTAGGAGTTGGCGAAGCCTGCGATCATTTGATCTTCCGCCCCGCGATTCCATGGGAAATTTCCTGCAAAGTGCCGGGCTGTCCGTGAACTAGGCGGGATTGGTCATGAGGGATAGGCTTTGTGTGTCGCCGCAAAATCGGCGATACGGACGTGCAAGTCCGGCGGGAGTACACATTGGTTATGGCAATTCGCCGAGCGTTTTCCTATGCTCGCGGATCGTTATGGCTGCTGTGTATGGGAGGCCCTCGGGTCTGCCGGGTGACTCCACCGGTCTTGCACACCTATGCACAGCTGCCACCCCTTTCGAAGTGCGAGCGAAACGGTGCCAGCTCCTGAAACTGGAGTAAGACCGAATGAAGAAACCAACACCCAACCCCCCGGAAACCCCGGACATATCGCCCTACGAATCTCTGGAATCGAAGAAATTCCACGAAGCCGCCGAACGCGCCCTCGACCATCACTTCAAACCGCCCACCGAACCCCACCCCAAGCGCGAAACCGGCCTATTCAAACTTTCCCCCGGCACCGATGCCGAAGCCCTCATGGCCAACGCCTCCGAAGACCTCCTGTCCATCAGCGTCATCGCCTGCGACCTGGCTGACGATCTGCACGGCTCACGCCGTTCTGTAGCACTGGCCCTGAGCAGGATGGCGGACGGGGTGCGATTGATGGTGGAAGGGACGCTTGATCATATTGAGGTGAAGAGCGCGGCGGCGAAGCTGTAGCGGGATTTGCGGATGAAAAAAGGGGACGTTGAGTCCCCTTCCAACAATGTCCGTAAAAATCCAGACATAAAAAAGCTGCCAACGAGGGCAGCTTTTTTAAGAGTCGCGAAAGCTTCAACCGGCCAGTCGACCGACAGGCTCGAAATCACTGCCTTTTGACAGTGCAGCATCCAGAAAGCGGCTGCGCTTACCGGAGCGTTTGGCCAAGACTTCACGAGCTTCAGCCTGGAACCGGGCAGCCATCAAAGGCTTGGGTTCATGTTTGGACTTTTTCATGGAAACCTCTCGGGTCTCGAAATTTGACTGGATAGTATTACCGCTCAACCCAAGCTTCTGAACATAAACAGAAATAACCTGACACTGATTACTTGGTCCGAGCATTCCGCCGCCTTCAAGCCTCGACCGGCAACGCAGTCGCTCATCGGCAGGACGTAAGAGGCTAGTAAAGGAAAACTTGACCAAGTTGAAGTACCGAACGTGGCACCCGCCTTAGCTTGTAGAAATTTCACTATGGGCAGTAGTGGAACTAGCAGAAGAGCTGAGATAAACGTAGGCGAGAACTTGAAATCGAAATTCCCTTAACGATTCATAGGCAACTGAAAGCGCATCCGCACCCTGCAATTCGCAAAATCCTCACGGAACAAACGCTCGCTCATTTTGCAGTGCCCATCCGCGTATTGCCTCCAAAGCGAATCATCGAGCTCTTCCCCTCCCAGCAGCTCAATTGAGTTCGTTACATCTCTCTCACGATCCTTCCCGGCAATCGCGGATGCCGCTTTGTAAAAACCATCCAGCGGTAAACCCGTCTGTAGAGCAATCAACTCTCCCAGCCGAGCATTGGTCGTCTGCACCAGACACCCAAGCCTCTCGATTGGCGCCTCAGCGCCCGGCAACGCGGCTTGATAAAGCTCTTCGCAAAACGACTCTTTAAAGCGCACCCAGTTCTTTTGCACATCTCTCAGATGGCTTTGCTCCGCTGGAGCCAAAGACGACAGCGCTTTTTTGTATTGCTCGTTCAAGACACCATCGACTTTCTTGAAGGTTTGCTGGCCGCAGGTGATCAAGTCCGGGTTGGACAAACTGTCTAGGTTGCACGCCTCTCCAGCAAACAATGCGGATGACGCAGCAGAGATCAAGCAACCGAGAAGAATCGAAAATCCTTTCACGCTGTCACTCCTTCCTTTGACGGTCATGTCTGTACAGCCAAAACAGCGGCGGCAACAACACCAACAACGCAAAACCATCAAGCCACACGTGCGACCAGACCTGCTGTTGCGCCGAGAGCCACATGTCCTGCGGCGCCCATAACAGGATGCCGGCGATCAACCAGCCCCAGACTGCCGGGACTTTCAAGCGATTGCCCAGATGCACCAGTGCGAGCATGTACAGCGAATAACTTTGCAACGTCGCGCCGAACAGCGCGAGCCACCAGACTTGTTGTTCGTGGCCGGCGGTGGGAACCGCATCGGCACCCCAGAACGACAATTCGAGGACTTGCAGGTAGCCCTCGAGCAAGCCGGAGTCACCGGCCCAGGTCAGGGTAAGACCGGCGAGGATATGCGTGATCGCAGCGGCATAAAGCCAAAGCACCAACGCTGGGCGAAGCGAGGAAGAAGAGGCTGGCATTCCGTGTCCTGAGCGCGTTCCTTGGGGGTGGGGAGTTTAAAGGAAAATCGGGGTCGTCAGATGCTCAAGCGTTAAACGTTTTAGCGTGAGGGATTCAGACAAAACTTGTGCAAAACCGCCTCAAACAGCCCCGAAATTCAAATGCAGTGGCTGGCTTTGATCGGCGCCGTGGCTGACGATCCCAATCGCCCCACGTTGAAGACGCCCAACTGGTCACCTTTGTCAGCTGCCATTTGATAACAGGCTAACGCCCGCGATATATCCTTCGTTCCCAACTCCCCACCCTCAAAGGTCGAGGCCAGGTAATTCATCGCGTCCGTGGAGCCCATGGTAATCGCTCGAATAACCTGCTCTTCTGCCTGCTTGGGATGGAGGCAGGGGCCGTTATAGTCAGTGGAGTTTCCTGAACAAAGAAACGTCGCATAGCCCATGGCACCCTTTGGTATTTTCGAAGCCGCTTTGAACAAAGCCTCAACCTTAGGGGTTTCCAACTGAGACGCCATTTGCGAAAGACTTAGGCTTGCCGCCGACAGGCTCGCCTGTGCATCACCCGACTCTGCAGCACACACAAAATTCTCCAGGGACGCTTCAATCAGCTCCGCAGTCAGCCGGTATTGCTCAAGAAACCCCAGCCCACCTAACGCTTCGGCACGCTGATAACAAAAGTTTTCGGCGCGGCTCATTCCAGGGTTTTCTGTTGCAACAAGATCCTTTTCGCTGATCGACCAGTCCTCAATCCCCTCAAGCACCCAGCACGCCTGACGAGAGAAATTGAAAATCTTGATATTGCTGTTGCCCGCCCGTTTATCCACCACGTTGACGTGACTGTCGTCGATCTCTTCGACCTCGACTCCAGGCGTTTTCCCGGGTGTGATAGCGGCCATCAGCGGGTAGGTGAAAGTAGCCCCACTGACACCCGATGTCGAAGGCTCGAAGGTGCTTCGATCCTTCCCAGCTACCGGTTTCAACACCAGCGACTTGACCGTCATTGCGGTAAGACGGCGTTGTGATTCGCTATTGGCGGAAAACGCTGTCAGGAAAGGCGCGAACTCCTCCGAGGGACAGTTATCGCTGATTGGCGCCGTCGAAGCGCTGTTGTCGGATGCAAGCGCAGGGACAATCTTGTCCAGATACGCCGAGCGCTCGCGACTCATTCTGGCGATGCACGAGTTAACCGCGAACACATGCGCCGGCATCCCCGTCTCGATCTCGAACGCCTCCAACGGGCAGTTCGCATCGCGCAGTTTTAGCCAGGCTCGCTGCGACTCTTTAACCTTCGCTGCGTACTCCACGCCCAACGCGGGATCGGCTCGATAGCCAGACTCAAGTCGCGCCATCAACTGCTTGTAGCTGACGTTCAACTGCGCATCGGCAGCCTTCTTCGCCGCCTCCGAGCAGGGCACCATTTCCAGGCTTGAGGTGACATGGCTGCAGTCGTTCTGCGCATAGGCCGCTGAAACTGGCAGCAGCACGGCCAGCAGGGTAAAAACAAAACGTTTCACGGTGTTCTTCCTTGAGTCATTCAGGCTTTGCGTTTGGTGAATCGAGTGATGCATTGATCTGTTCCGTTCATGCCCCAGTAAGTGCTGAGGAACGTCTTACGTTTTTTTGTCGACGCGCAGGTTAACGAAGCCATCGCCGCAGTCCGGTTGTAACTCTCAAACATGCCGACTTTGGCTTGGTAACGAAAAACCGGTCTTAGTTTGTAAGTGCCACTGCCATGATTTAAGCCAGTGAGTAAACGGAACAGATCTGTTTGCCTTCGCAATCTAGACAGAAATCGCATTGCACACCAAACAGATCTGTCCTTTCTTAGAGGCCAGAAGAGTTGATCAGAACAGCTTATTTAAAGCAGCCCGATCATACCTTACGAATGCACTGTCAAGCTTTTCAGAAGACACATCGAGATAGAGCGGACTAGCTAAATCCCCAGGCGCGTAAACGGAAAATACGTAGCCATTACCAAAGGAATGGCTGACTTTGTCTTTCTTTACCACGCTTTCGGGACGCGAGAACTTTAGGTCATTGGGAGAATGATAGGTTCTGGATAACTTCACCCCTCCGAAAGCCGAGTCTTCAACCTCTATCAATACCGGGGGCGTTCCCAACAAAGGCGCTATAACCACCTTGCTAGTCAAGTTTTTCCACTGATCCGAAAATTCAGAAACTGCTTCCTCATATTCTTCAGCTAATGGGCGATCCAAGCCGCAAACGGCTTTGTTTATTAGCACTCCATTCTGCTCGTTCCGAATATTTGTATAAACGCAATCTATGAGAACATCCGCGCCATGCCTAGTTAACGTAAAATAGGCTTCAAAAGGAGTTCGCGAGGCGAGATTTTCGTAATGGAGGGCCTTACCTCCATTAAATTCAACCAGTTCCCTAGTTGTTTCGCCTTGACTCCCGACTACGCCTTCTATTGTTTTGCTACCACCTGACCAAGTAACGGTCAGAGACTGGGCGTCAACATCGGCTGAATACACGTCATGCGGCTCGGCGACTGCGAAACCTGCTAGCACGAAAGTTACGACAGCTAAACCTACAGGCAACTTAATATTCATACTTATTTGGTCTCCGGTGCAATTGACGTGGCCTTTAGTATCACTTCGAATTTCACAGCATAACTAGCGATCAACGCTTTTTGGTCGGAACCGTTGATTACCTTTCGCGCCCCTTCATAGTCCTTGGCACTATTATTTACATAATCGCCAAGTTTTTTCCCTGTAAATATACCTTCTTTCATGCCCCATATCATAATCGGCACAGAATTTTCAAACCCAGCGGCCTCATCGGGATGGGCGACAAAGTCGATTCCGAAATAATCTTTCGCCTTTTGATAGTTCTTCTTCCATGTCAAATGAACGAGACCACGACCCCGATATTTAAAACCGTCCCCTTGTACCGTATTACCGTTGCCGATCGCAGTTTGTCTGCGTGTTGCGGTATCTGCAAGCACAGGGTCATATTTGTCAAAATAAGAAACCGGCCCATACTCCGGGGCAGCGCTAAAATACTCAGCAATCATAAATTGGTAAGCCTCGTGACGCGCCGTCGCGAACATATATGACAACTCATAGACAGTATAAACTTCCTTAGTTTTGTCCAGATATTTATTAATATTCTCTGCGATCTTGCGTAAATTAGACTTGGACGCAGCAGAAAACGGAGGCGCATCAGCCTGAAACGAAGCATGTTGCTCAGCATACATGGCTACAAACCGCTCGACATCTATAAATTCGGAGCGACTCATGAAGTTACTCAGCATTTCAATAGGATGAAAATGCCAAACCAAGTCCGTACTCATGGCGGCCTTGTCTTTCAGATCCTCCCAAAACACATACTTCGTGATTCGTTCTTTTTCGTGTTTTAAGGTTTTCGGAGCGTCTTCTAAAATAAGACCAAGTCGACTCCATTTGGCAGCATCTGCCTCGTCTTTCCATTCCGTAGGGTGACGGGCGATCAGCTTGGCCCATTTCGCTCTTGTATCTGCAGTTTTCAACGCAACGGTAAGCTCTGCAGGATCAAGTTCCTTATCGTCATTGGTATCCATCTTCAGGAATAACTCTTTGAAGAACTGCGGCATGCTATCCGGATCAAGGAATCCGTCTGCCGTTGCGTTTGCTTCCTCAACAATAACGAAGCCAAGTTTTCCCCAGTCGTGCTGCGTGATGATTTCAGTTTCTTTTTTATTTACCAGCCCAGCTAAGGGCAAGCCGTCCTCTATGATGGAAACCTGATAATAATCCTCAGCGCCTTCTTTGATGGCGCGGGCTTTGTTCAGATCAACGGCATGTTCTTTCTTGAGCGGAGTCAAATCTGTCGCTGGCGCATTTCTTTTCAGATTTGTCCCCGCTAACAAGTGAAGATATTGTTTACCAACTTTCAATCCCGCGCTGTTCTTCAAAAAGTCCGTTACATGGGTTTCTGCTGTAAAAATCTCGACATGAACCTGGTGTTTGCTTGAAACACTACCGTCCTCTCCAGACACATTTTCCGTTAGCCCAAGATAGCCAATCGGATCGCCGGCCTTGATCCCTGTACCCGTGAGCTCGACGGAATCGAAACTTGTTGGAATGACATCCCAAGCGACAAATTCATTCTCCACGAATGCCCAAAAACTAGTTGTCACCTCACCCGCGCCCGCAAGGTCGCCACTGATTTTTGTGCATTTCGCCATTCGTCGGGTGACTCCCGACACCGTCAGGTTCAATACATCTTTACTTTCAAACTCAACAACGCTTCCCGGATTGAGCTGCATTGTTCCTTTTCTGGGGCCTGCGGGCTGTCCATTCTGCGGTGAAGCCGGTTCCTGATACAGATCCAACTTTTTGATAGCAGTACCTTTTACCTTCCCTTGCCAATATTTTGGTTTATTACGCTCGGGAATCGGGTCGGCACGCCATATGCGCTTTTGCTGCAAGTTCTTAAATGGCTCACTATTTTTCAGATAAGCAAACCAGACCACACTGCCTGACAAACGTACTTTTTGTGCGTTGTTCTTGACGCTTCCGGAAAGAATCTTACCCTTGGCATAGGTAATATCCCCTGCGGCTTTTTCCTCCAATATTTCAAGTTTGGTCCCGCTGCTCAACTTTCCTGGAGAGGGCCAGCCGGATGCTTCGGGAAAACTATCGTAGGCCTTAAAGTCGTCAACCTGCATTGTCACCTTAGGCTTAGGAGTTTCCTCCTCTGACAGCGGATAACGCTTATAAGGTAGCAAATGCATATAAAGACTGAAAAAAGTCAGCTTATTTTGCTTGCCCTTGTTGGGCCCATCTTCAGGATTAGGCTCGGATTTATACTCATGGCGTACAAGACAAAAAGAATTTGAATACTTCAGTTTTTTTTCATTTTCACCAAAGGTCGACTCCAAATAATCTTCATTGAGACGATATGCCACGACCTCGCCGTCGGCCATGCAGCGAATCGGTTCATTCAAAATGCATTGAGGAGCGCTGGCATTGCTGATGTGAATGCCACCGTGCCAGAACTTGTTGCTGCCCAGCAAATAATGCCCGGCACTCTCGTTTTCGAGAGCCTTATAAATCTCATCCGCGTCAGAAAACTGCTTACCGTCAGCTTTTCTGAATGGATATTGGAAGCTCATCAGCGGAGCTGGGCCTGCCGGCGCGGGGGCCGGCGCAGGAGTAGGTGCGGGGGCTGGTTGAGCACCTCTGAATTGGGGCTTCGGGCGTAAAAACTTTTCAGGCATTGGCCAGTAACCACTACCCGCCCCATATTTGGCAGATTTCGGGCCGCTTGAAGACTGTGAGCCGAAAAAATTGCCCTTATTTCGAACAGGCGCCCCGGAGATGTCTTCGATAACCCCCGTGTGTCCATGAAAGTTTATCCACAGCGCAATATCGCCAGGTTGTACTTCCGCAAGCGGGATTACATCAAAAAAAGTAGTGTCGGCATTTAACCCCGATGTTGTGAGGTAAGGAATCGTATATCCCGCATCCTTAAGCATTCGATACAGAAGCCCGGAGCAGTCGATTTCCTTTTTCCCATCTTCATCATGGTCAGTCTCGCCCTTGAAAGGGCCGTACTCGTAACCAGTGCGATATTGCTGCCTTTGTTCAAGTAGTCCTGTGCTCATCAAAAGCTTCCTGCTTCAAAACATTGAATAGAGTTATCGCTGACGACGCCTCGGGCTGCCAAGCGCTCAACCAAAGCGTTAGCCGTCTTAGGATCGGTTTTCTGAATATTCCGGTAACACGCCATCGCGCGAGGCAAATCAGCCGCTACGAGGTCTCCCGCTTCGTACACTTCACCTAATCGAATCAGCGCGTTAGTCGAACCGAGACGGGCGGCACGCTCCAATGTCGCTATTGATTCTTTGGGGTTAATACAACCGTGATTTTCGTCGTATTCACCTTCATCGCAATAAAAATCTGCGAGAGTCAAGCCGGCATCCGGCACTTGTTCTGAAGCTTGAATCAACAACGCCAGGATTCTGGAATTCTCCAAGCGTGGCGCTTGTCCAGAAAGACTGATTCCCGCGGCAGCGAATGCTGCTTGCGCCGAACCCTTCCGGGCGCCATCTAAATAGCTATCCAATGCCGCGGCGTACAAATAGATCCCTGATTCGGGAGACGCCTTGTTGACCAACCTGTCGAATATGACGCCTTTTTTTAGTTCCAGCTCACCGGGCGTTAGTCTCTCAGACTGAGTGATCTCTTCCATCACCGCATCGATTGCCCAGTCCTCCACTCGATTCAGAACCCAGCAATCACCATGTTTGAAGACGAAAATCTTTAAAAAATGGCCCGCCTCATCACGGACGACCACTCTGTCAGGCACCTTGGTTTCGACAGTGAGACCCAATTTGGCAGCATTTCCCGGAAGCAGCACCTTCAACTCATCGACGGATATCGAGCCCAAGCTCCGTTCGACAACCTTCGGTATTTTCCCGTCCGCAATGACGTGAACATGCTTCACAGGAGTCGCAATAAACGCTTTCTGTATCTGTGGCTCAGATGCAAAAACTTTTACGAACTCAGCAAAATTGCTGCTTGGGCATTGGGCAGTGCTGGACGAAGAGGCAAAGGCGCCCGAAGTCATCCCCCAGCACAACAAAACAATCGAAAACCACTTCATCTGCCTTACGTACCTGTTTGTTGTCATCACGACATTCATCACTCAGAAAACACAAAAAAAGCCTTCGGCTTAACCTTCTCAGGCACCGCATTCCCCAAGGCCTGATCCATCAAACTGCCCGCCTTATCCTTATCCGCCGCCCCCGGCAGCACCGGCGGCTTAATCCCAATACCCGTGCCCGACCCAGCCGAGCCACCCGCATTGATCTTGATCACCGGCCCAACTACCGTAACCCCACCGCCATCGAGCTTGATAAAGCTCCCACCCCCAAGGATGGTCAGCTCTGTCCCCGCCTCAATAACAATCTTGTCCCCAGCCTTGAGGTGAATCTCTTTCCCCACGCTGGTGAGCTGCGCAGTCCCCAGCTTCACATGCTGGTTCTGCCCAATCGTCAAATGATCATCCAGCTTCGCCTCAACCTTGCGGTCGGCAATCGTGGTGCGGTGTTCTTCAGCCTTCAGCTCGGTGTAGCTGTTCTTAACTACCGTGTCGTGACGTTCATTGCCGACCCGAACCTTCTGGTCATGCTCAACGTTCTCATCCCAATCCCGCTGGGCGTGGATGTAGATCTGCTCGGCGCCTTTCTTGTCTTCAATGCGCAGTTCGTTGTACCCGCCACCCCCCGGTGAGCTGAGGGTTTTGAACACGCTGCGGGTCTTGTTCGCCGGCAATGCGTACGGCACCGGGTTTTCCTTGTGGTACAGGCAGCCGGTGACGAGAGGTTGGTCGGGGTCGCCTTCGAGGAAGGTGACGAGGACTTCCATGCCGATGCGCGGGATGCTGATGGCGCCGTAGCGGTCGCCGGCCCAGGCGCTGGAGACGCGCAGCCAGCAGCTGGTTTTGTCGTCGGCGAGGCCTTCGCGGTCCCAGTGGAACTGCACCTTGATGCGGCCGTATTGGTCGCAGTGGATTTCTTCGCCCTTGGGGCCGGTGACCATGGCGGTCTGGCTGCCGAGCACGCGCGGTTTCGGGTGTTCGAGGGCCGGGCGGTAGAACACGTCCCACGGGGTGGCGAGGAAGGTGTTGCGGTAGCCCTGGTGGAAGTCGTCCTTGTTGTCGGTGGTGTCGCTGGTCACGCCTTCTTCGAGGACTTGCGGTTGCTTGCCTTCGTGGAAGATTTCGGTGAGCAGCCACAGGTCGTTCCACTCGCTGCGCGGGTGGTCGGACAGGGCCATGAAGTGGCCGCTGACCAGTTTGGTCTGGTCGCCGCGACCTTCGGCCTGACGGTAGTCGGCGCGGTGGCGTTCGAGGGCGCGCTGGCTGAGGAATTTGCCGCGCGCGCGGTCGATGAAACGGCCGGGGTAGTCGTAGTCTTCCAGATCCGGCTCGGTGCTCTCTCCATCGGGTTTGTACGCGGCGTCCATTTGCAGGCGCGGTTTTTCGAAGTCGTAGTCGCGGCGCGTGGTGCGGGTGGTGCGGGTTTCCAGGCGCAGTTTGAAGGCCTTGATCACCGGTTCGTCGGCGACCATGCCGCTGCCCTGGACGTAGGCGGTCGGCTGGCCGAGGTCGGGGAACACGGTCTGGTCGTCGCCGAACACCAGCAGGTGGGCTTTTTCGCTGTGCTTGAAGTGGTAGTGAATGCCCTCTTCTTCGCACAGGCGCTGGACGAAATGCAGGTCGGTTTCGTCGTACTGCACGCAGTAGTCGCGATCCGGGCACGGCTGGCTGAGCTGGAAGCTGTAGGCGTTGCTCTTGATGCCGTGTTCGTCGAGGATCAGCGCGATGATTTTCGGTGCCGACATCTGCTGATAGATGCGCTGGTTAGTGCGGTGATGCAGGTATTGCAGTTGCGGCACCATCGACACTTTGTAGCGGGTCAGGCGCTTGCCGGCATCGCCTTGGGCGACGCGGTAGATCTGCCCGTGAATGCCGGAGCCCTGTGGATCGAATGCGAGAAACGCCTGCTTGTGCAGCAGCTGTTCGAGGTCCAGATCAGGGTTTTCGCTGACCAGTTCGAGGTCGAAGCGATACGGCTGGCTGATGCCTTCGGTGCCGGTGAACGACAGCACTTGCAGGTCGCCGACGTAGTCTTCGACCTTGAGGCTGAAGTGGGTTTCGTTAGCTGAGTTGAACATCGTGTGCTCCCTGTTCGAATGTCATCCGTTACGCCCGAAGTCGCAGACGTTGCAGCCAGGACGAAGTGGCGCCCAAGGCGTCACGCAGTTGTTGGGCAGTGATGGTGCGTTCTGCCGGTTTGAAGCTCAGCGCGGTTCGCAGCGCTTGCCAGCCCTGTTGGGGTAGATTCGCTGGGGCGTGCAGCTCGCGCTCCAGATGCTCGTCGCGAGCCTGGGTCGAGGGCAAGCGGCGGAACGGGTGTTTGCCGCTCGCCAGTTCATAGATCACGCAGGCCACGCCGTACACGTCCGCGCTGGCCGACAAGGGTTGGCCCTCAAGCAGTTCGGGGGCGGCGTAGCCCGGGGTCCAGGCGTTGAAGCGTTCGCGGCTCAGGTGCGGTAGGCCGGGCAAGGTGCCCTGCTCTGCCTGACCGAGGCCGAAGTCGAACAGGCGCAGGCCGTCTTCGCTGAGCATGACGTTGCTCGGCTTCATGTCACCGTGCAGCACGCCGCGACCGTGGGCGTAGGCCAGCGTGTCGAGCAGCGGCAGGACGATGTCGCGCAGTTCCTTCCACGGCAGGCCGAGGGGCCGCTCGCAGAGCAATTTGTCCAGGGTCAGGCCACGCATGTATTCCATGGTGATGAAGGCCCGCTGGCAGTCGGTGTCGACTTCAAAGGTGTGCGCACGCACGACGTTGTCGTGGCGCAGGCGCCGGGTCAGGGCGAACTCGCTGTAGAGCAAGGCACTGGCGTCCGGCGATTCGGCAAATTCTTCGCTGAGGATTTTCAGCGCAATGTAAGGATCGGGATCACCGAACTGTTCGTGCAGCAGATCCCGCGCCCGGTAAACGGAGCCCATGCCACCGGCCCCGAGCAGACGCTCGAGCTGGTAGCGACCGGCGAGTACATCCGGCAGTGCGCCGATGCTGGCCTTGGTCGGCGCCAACAACGGTTCTGCCTGATGACCTTTGGCAAAAGCGAAATAGGTCAGGTTGTTGGCCTGTTCTTCGCTGATCAGCAGGTCATCGATGGGCGATTCGAGTTCACTCATTGGCGGATCACCACGGCAGTCAGGTTGTCACGTGCGGCGCCACGCAGGGCGCCGTCGAACAAACGTTCCAGCGCCACATGCGGCGCGCTCAGGCTGAGGGCGTTGCCGAGGGCATCGCTGCTCAGGCCCTGATACAAACCATCGCTGCAGAGCAAAAACGCATCGCCCGGATAGACCTCGAGTTCCAGCACATCCAGGGTCAGTGTTTCGGCGGCACCGACGGCTCGGGTCAAGGCTTGAGCCGCCGGATGCGCTGCCGCTTGTTCGGCGCTCATTTGTTGCTCGTCGATCAATTGCTGTTGCAGCGAATGGTCCTTGGACAGCTGATACAGCCGCTGCCCACGCCACATATAGCAACGGCTGTCGCCGGCCCAGATGCAGGCCGCACGATTGCCTTCCACCAATAGCGCGACGACAGTGCTGCCCATGATGCTGTCGTGACGCCCGGCAGTGACCGTCAACTCTTGCCCCAAACGCCGGTTCAGCCAGTGCAGGCACTGGCGGATGGCTTTGAGTCGTTCGTCGAAGTCCTCGTGTTGCGGCAGTTCAGCCAGACTGGCGACGATCAACTGGCTGGCAATGTCGCCACCCTGATGACCGCCCATGCCGTCCGCGACCACCCACAGCCCATGCTGTGGCAAGTCGAGGAAGGCATCTTCGTTGCGCGCCCGCACCTTGCCCGGGTCGGTACGCGCCGCGCTGCGCCAGGCACTGGCCACCAGCATCAGAGCTGCACCGGCATACGGAAGGTGCGCAGCACGCCCATGTCGAACGGGTTCGGCGTGCGCTGACTGGTCAGCAGGTAGTTGGCGCGCAGGCCACCCACATCGGCTTTCAATACCAGCACGTCGCGACCGGTCATGTACTCGGTCTGCATCAGGTCGAACAGACGGAACAGCGACCATGGGCCGGAGTTCTTCTCGATGCCGATCGGACGTCCGGCCATTTTGTCCATGACCAGACTGGTGCGGCCGTCTTCAGCGTCGGTCGGCCATTTGAACGACATCGGCAGAATCGGACCGTGGCGGTATTCCATGGTCTTGTCGCCGAACTTGAACTCGGAACGGCTCACGGCCGGGTCGAGGGTGTACGGCTCCAGTTTGAACTGCACGGTCGGTTCGGCCGGGTTGATCGAGAAGAAGCTCTGGCGAATCGTCAGGGCTGCGGCCATCTGATCGAGGTAAACCTTGGACACCGGCAGGCTGTGACCGTCGACGCTGCGCATGCGGTAGTTGCCCGGATCGCCGCTGACGAACGGACGCATGTAGTTGTCGAAGAAGCGGTCGACGATGCCTTGCGCCTTGAAGAACTCGCGGAAGTCGCTGATCGCCACGTCGCTGGTGCTGGTGGCGCTGAACGGATAACGCTTGCTGATGGTTTTGCCATACACGCTGTACAGCTCGTTCTGATAACGGCCGTTCAGGTATTGATAGGCATCGTTGAGCACCAGACGCCACGAGTCTTCGGCCAGCACGTTGAACCACACGCTCAGCGGACGCGGCAGACGACCAGAGGCATTGCGCAGGTTGGTCAGCGCATCGCGTTGGCCGCTCATGCGGGTTTTCGCCAGTTCGAAGGCGGCTTGTTCCGGCGTGCTCGAACGGGCCAGGCCGGCCAGTTGTAGCTGCAGGTCGTTGAGCGCGCTCAGCGCAGGGGTCAGGTCCGCCGCCGGGCCGTTGTTGTCATCGAGCAAACGGTGCAACGGTTCGAAGCGGCGTTGCAGCGACTTCTTCGCGGTGTCTGGCAGGTTCTTGGCGACTTTCAGCGCCGAGGCCTTGTCCGCCACGGCAGACGCCAGCTTGCCGACCTTGCCCAGCTTGCCTTTCTGGTCGGCCAGCGCATCGGCCGCATCACCGGCTTCCTCGACCGGATCAGCCGTCGATTCGAAGCGGGTGTTCTCACGCACTTCGGTGAGCAGCGCCAGCACCGGCGAGTTGGCTGAGGTCAGGCCCGCCAGTTGCTCGGCGCCTTCACCGGCGTCGCTGATCGGCGGCAATGCAACCTGGCCGACCGCTTCGCTCCAGTAGTTGGCGTAGTCGCGGAAGTACAGTTGCTCCAGTTCGACCATCAGGCGACGCAAGTCCATGTCGCTGATGCCCGCGCCTTCGCCCAGCACCCAGTTGTCGCGCAGGATGTCGGTCACCAGCGCCGAGCCCTGCACCGAGAAGTACTGCTGATAACCGCTCTGGGTGTAGAAGCCCGGAATCACGTATTCCGTGCCGATGAACAACGAGCCTTGCGGGCCGAGGTGCTGGCTGAAACGGTAGTCCGGCAGGTTGCGCGCCTGCTCGCGGAGCATGCGGTACACCACGGTCGCCAGCGATTCGCTGCGCAGGACCTGACGCGCTTGCGTCACCAGCTGATCGTTGAGCGGATAGATGAACGGCTGCTTGAGCAAACGATCGAGGTGCGCATTTAGACCGTTCTGCACTGCGGTGTTGCCGGTATAGCGCTGCGACCAGTCGGTGGCGATCCAGTCCTTGAGCCAGACGGCATCGCGACGGTCTTTCATGTTCAGCATCAGGTACGCGCGCAGGCTGTTGAGCAAGCGATCGCGGTCCTTCATGTTGGCGCGGATCTGCCCTTCGAGCATGGTCGCCACCCGTGGCAGCAGTTGCGCTTCGAGCTCATGCTCGTAGGCTTGCTTGACCACCGGATTGACGTCTTCGCCCTGATACAGCCCACCGCGTTCGTGGTACGACACGTCGCCCTTTTTCGGGAACGCCTGGGTGGCGGCATAGCTGGTATCGAGGGTTTTCAGCACGCCCATGGCGTCATCGCGTGGGGTCAGCGCCGAACGTTGCTGGGTCCAGTTCTGCGCCAGCGTGCGCAGGTTTTCCAGGCGCTCATAATTGGCCGAAAAACCACCGGCCCAGAGCATGCCGAACAGGGCCAGCGCGGCCAGTGCACCAACGTACAGCGCCCGTTGGCCCCAATGGATGCGGCTGCGCTCGCGCTTGTCGAGACCGGCCAGATCGGCTTCGGGGAAAATCACCTGGCTGAACAGGTGATGAATGAACCGCGAACGGCCGCTGCGCAGGGTCGGCAGCACGCCGGCGTTCATGCCGAGGCTGGCGCCGATGCCGGCGGTGGTCGAATCCATTTCCTGGGTCAGGTGCGGCGCGCTGGTCAGGTAGAAACCGCGCAGTTGCGTGGCCCGCTGATAACGGTTGCCGGTGAACGCCATGTCGACGAACAGGCACAGGCGCTCGCCGATCTGCCCGAGTTGATGCGGGAAGTCGAGGATGCGGCCACGGCGCTGGGTATCGCGCTCGGAGTGCATGCGCATGATGACTTGGCTGTTGAGACGACGCAGCAGCTCTTCGAACTCGTTGCGCAGCACTGCCACGTCGGTGCCGACCTGATCCTTGCGGAAACTGGTACCGAGCACCTGATCGCTTTCTTCGCGGGTCAGTTGGTCGAAGAACTCGTCAAAGCCGAGCAGCTTGTCGGCCTTGCTCAGAACCAGATACACCGGCACATCGACGTGCAGTTTCTGATGCACGTCTTGCAGACGCCCACGCACCTGACGCGCCAACGTATCGATGTCCTGCTCACTGCCGCCGAGCAGGGTTTCCACCGGGATGGTCACCAGCACGCCGTTTAATGGACGACCGCGGCGACGCTTGCGCAGCAGTTCCAGCAGGGTAGTCCAGGCGTTGCCGTCGACTTCGGCGTCGGGCTGGGTCAAGTAGCGCCCGGCGGTGTCGATCAGCACGCCGTGATCGGCAAAATACCAGTCGCAGTGACGGGTGCCGAGAGTGTCGCGGGTCAGCTTGCGGTCGATCTTGTTGATCGGGAATTCCAGACCGGAAAAGTCCAGCAGGCTGGTCTTGCCCGAGGCCTGCGGACCGATCAACAGGTACCACGGCAAGTCGCTGCGCCAGCGCTCACTGCGGCCGCGATACAGGCTCGAGGTTTTCAGGGTTTTCAGCGCGTCCTTGAAGCGCGCCTTCAACTCTTTCTGTTCCTCGTCGATCAGCTCTTCGCGGCGAATGCGGTCCTGGCCGTCTTCGCTGGCTTCCTCGGCTTTCTTGCGAATCCCGGCGCGCCAGCTGACGAAGACCATGGTCAGGCCCCAGATCAGGAACAGCACGGCGATGGTCAGCAGACGCGAGGTCGGGCTTTCCCAGAACTTGTAATCGTCAACCGCCAACAATGGACCGGCGAACCACACCAGCAGTGCGAGAAACAGCACCAGCAGCAAGGTCCAGACCCAGGTCTGGCGCAGGAAGGCGCCGACTTTCTTGAAAAACTTTTTCATCACACGTCCCTGTTTACGGCTGCGACTGCGGTTGCACCGCAGCCGGATCAAGCGGCTGATAAGGTTGCAGAACGGTGTCGCGCTGCTCGCCCAAGACCCAGGCGAAGCCCGAATACATCACCACCAGGCAGACCAGCGTGAACAGCACCACCATCCACGCCGGCACGATGCGCACCAGATTGCGCCGCTGGTCGTTGAGGCCTTCCCAATGCGGCGACAACTCGCGCGGCACATCGCCACGCAACTGACGGATCTGCCGGTACAAGGCGTCGCGGATGCCTTCGAGTTCGAGCATGCCGCGCGCCTGTACGCGATACTTGCCCTCGAAACCGAGGGACAGGCACAGGTACATCAGTTCGAGCATCGGCAGGTG
Organism: Pseudomonas granadensis; assembly: GCF_900105485.1. Classification (GTDB taxonomy): domain Bacteria; phylum Pseudomonadota; class Gammaproteobacteria; order Pseudomonadales; family Pseudomonadaceae; genus Aquipseudomonas; species Aquipseudomonas granadensis. The sequence goes on from NZ_LT629778.1 coordinate 5,435,466, forward strand.
CTTGACCGGGTTTTTCGACAGCCGATCGAGCAGCTGGAAAAACTTCTCGCCGCCGAAGGTTTCGTTGTGGAAGCTGCTGAGCAAACTCATCTGCGACCACTCGCTTTCGTTGCCCCACGGCGTGGTCACGACGGCTTCGTCAACCACGGTGCAGAGCACGTAACGCGCGGCCATCACCTGGCTGCTTTCGGCGCCGTTGTGCAGGGCGCGTACTTCAAACAGTTTCAGGCCCGCAGTCAGTCGCTCGTTCAGCGCGTACAAGTCTTCGCGGGTTTCGCTGTGCTTGAGGCGCACCACTTCCGAGAGCAGTTCCGAGGAGGCCGCGACCAGCGAGTTGAGGCTGATGTTGAACGCTTCGGCCGGACGCAAACGCGCGGCGTAGATCATGCGCTCTTCCAGTTGCTCGAAACGCGGCGGCGCGGCGAAGTCGGTCAATGGACTCGACGCCGGTCCGTGGCCCTGGCGATCGAGCAGGACGGTTTTGTCGTCCTGGCTGTAATCCGTTTCCTTGATCATGTCGGTCAGTTCCTGATGGCCCAGAATTTCAGTTCAAGATTGGCGAATTCGCCGGACACGTGGAACGCGAAACCGCCGGAGCGCTCGAGTTGTGCCAGGTCTTCGGAACTGAGTTCGAGAATGAAATAGGTTTTGTTGGAATGGAACGCGATCTGCCGCGGGGCCACCGGCAACGGTTTGACCTTGATGCCCGGCAGGTGCAGGTTGACCAGTTGGCGAATGCGCTCCACCGGGCCGACCTTGAGGTGCGCCGGCAGACGCTGGCGCAGTTCTTCGGAGTCGCAGTCGGCACTGGCCGCCAGCACGAACGACGCCGAGCCGAGCAGTTTGTGGTCGTGCAACGGCGAAACGATGATGCCGTACTGACGCGCTTGCAGGATCAGTTCGATGGCGTGCTGTTCGAGCACCATCGACAGCACCTGACGAATCGCTTCCATCAGTTTGCGGAAGCTCGCGCCCTGATCGGCGTGGGAATAGCGGCTGTCCAGACGCGGGCGTTTGCTCTCGCCGGAGAAGGTCGCCAGATCGCCGAGCATGGTCAGCAGCGTGCGGTACAACTCTTCCGGATGGACCTGCTCCAGCCCCAGATAGTGACGCAGCAGCAGTTCGGTGCGGTTGATCAGTTGCAGCATCATGAAGTCACCGACCTCCGCGCCGCCGACCTTGCCGTTGGAGCGAATCCGCTCGGCAATGGTGTCGCCGCGGTGGCTGAGCATGCTGATGACTTCTTTCAGGCACGACAGCAGGTAGCTCGACGCGTGGGCCTGAATGTAGGTCGGCACGAAGTCCGGATCGAGGCTGATCACGCCGTCGGGCGTGGTGTCGAGCACGTCGCAGATCTTCAGCTTCACGTAGGCCTGATCGCTCTGCTGCTCGCCGAGCAACAGTTTGAAGTCCGGGCGACCGCAGCTGACCTGACTGGCCGAATCGTCGCCAGCGTTGGAGTCGGCAACTTCGGCGTCGTACGCGGTGTAGCGCGCGAGCACGTCGGATTGCTCCGGGCGGCGGGCCTCGATGTGGTTGCCGGTGACCAGCGGCAACGCCAGATAGATCGGCGTGTTGCCGGTGTTCGGCGGCACGTCGAGCGCCAGCGGTTCGGTGTTGCCGCCGAGCTCGAACAGGCTGCCGTCCGGCAGGATCCCCGACGCTTCACTGATCACCAGTTTGCCCATGTTGAGGAACTGCAAGTCGATTTCCAGATTGAGAAAACCCCAGGTGTAGCCACCGAGCAATTGCGTGCGGGTTTTCATCTGGTGATCGTAATAGCGATCGTTGTGCTGGAAGTGCTGCGGACGCAGCAGCATGCCTTCCTGCCAAATGACTTTATGGGTATTCATGTTCAGTCATCCGCCTTGGCGAGCACTTGATGGGTGTTACGGATGCCGGTCTGGTCCAGCGTCAGATCGACTTCGGTGACTTCCAGCGGCGTGATCTGAACCGTGTGGCGCCATTGGGTGTCCGGCAAGTCGCGGTAAGCGGCGAGAACGCCAACATAAAGGCTGCCCTCTTCCACCTTGAGCTTCATCTCCACGGTTTCACCCGGGCGCAGTTCGAGTTCTTCGCTGGCGACCAGATCCGGGTTGAGGGCTTCCTTGGCGCGTTCGTAGAGGCTGAAGAAATCAGCGTTCTCGAAAGTTACCGGGTGCTTGAGTTCGAACAGGCGCACGACGATCGGCGACGGCCGCCCGTTGAGGTCCGGGTTGAGCTGATCGCTGCCGGTGAGTTTCAGGTTGATCTTGGTCACTTTCGAGTACGGCGACAGCGACGAGCAACCGGCGAGCAGCACCAGCAGGGTGAGCGCAGTCAGCGTCTGGAAAAAAGCGGTCGAGCGGCGAGACATGCGCATCATCCTTGGTGGTCGGTGTGAAGGGTGGAAATCAGGCGGATCTGTTCTTCGTAGGCCTGAGCAAAGTCGCGGGCCAGCAGACGCTCGCTCCAGTCATCGTCCTGACGCAGCGCCTGGTGATAACGGCCGAACGCTCTCCAGCGCCCGCCCGACGTGGCGATCAGCGGCTTGTTGTCGCGCTCGAAACGCAGGGTCAACTGCTCCGGCGAGAAATGCTCGAGCGTGCCGCGCACAGCGGCGCGGCTGGCGGTGAGCAAGGCCACTTGATGCGCCTGCAAGTCACGGAACGCACGGGAGATCGCCTGTTCGGCCGGCAGATGCCCGGGTTTGCTCGGCTGCAACAGAATCTCCAGCGCTTCGCTCGGGTCAACGGCGAATTTCAGCGGGTTCTTGTTGGTGCCCTGCACGGTGGTCTGAGCCAGACGCAGTTCGTTTTTCAGCTCCGAGCGGGTGCGCAGGCTCTGCTGCAGACCGCCGATGCTCTGGCGCAGCAGGCGCGCCGCATTGATCGCCATGGCTTCGCGTTCGTCGTGGCTGAGGTCTTTGACGTCGACACCCAGCGCAGCGCCGAAATGCTCCCAGAATCCGTCGCTCTGACGCTCGACGGCTTTCGGGGCCGGAGCGGGCTCGGGTTCGACCGGCGCGGCGATCAGCTCCGGCACCAGCAGGCTTTCCATGTCGATGCGCGCGTAGTCGGCACGCTGACGCGAATCCTCCGGTTTGGCCGTGGGCGCCAGCAGCTCGTCGATTTCCGAGTACACGCGCTCTTGCTGTTCAAGCGCATTGAGCGGATCGAGGTCGAGGAACGCGTCATCCGGAATGATGCTGCCGGCAGCGCGCGGACGGCCGACTTCACCGTCGAAGGTCGCCGGGTCGCGCACCAGCCGCGCGCGGATCTCGAAGTCGCCAAGAATGTAGGTGCTGCCGTGCTCGATGCGCACCGGCTCGCCCTTGTGCAGGCGCGCGTGGCTGCTGCCGTCCTGGACACCGTTGCTGCTGGTGTCGGTCAGGAAAAACGAGCCATCGCGGTAGCTGACAATCGCGTGGTGATTGGACAGGTGACGCTTGCGGTCAGGGATGATCCAGTCGCAGTCCTCGCCCCGCCCGATCACGCCGCCGGCCTGTTTGAAGGTCCGCTGGCACAATTCGGTGGGCACGAACTGCTTGGTGTTCAGCATTTCGAAAACCAATTCCATGTTTGATGCTCCTTGCGGTCACTTGCCGCGATTGACCGCTTGCGGATCACCCAACGGGCGATAGTCGTTGTCGTTGAATTTGTAATTGCCGCTACAGCCGCCAAGGCCGCATAGAACGACGAGGGTCAGCAGGACAGCGTGCCAGTGACGAACAGACATCAGAGGGTCTCCAGGTGTAGACAAAGCACAAAGCGCCGACCCTTGCGGGCGGCGCTGAAATGGGTTTTTCGGGACAGATCGATGCGTTTTTGCCTAGCCATCGAAATCCCCCAGATTGATGTTCAGACGACCGAGCCGATACAGCAGCGTGCGCCGTGGCAGCCCCAGTTCGCGGGCGGCGAGAGTCTGGTTGCCGTCGTTCTTGCGCAGGCAATCGAGTAACAAAGTGCGCTCGACCTGCTCCAGACGTTCACGCAGATTCAAGTGGCTGTTGTCCTCGAGGATCGGCTCCATGCGCAGGGCAAAATGTTCGGCGAGCAGTTCGCCGCCTTCGCACAGCAGCACGGCACGTTCGACCAGCGCTTTGAGTTCGCGCACGTTACCGGGGAAGGTGTAACCCGACAGGTGCTCCAGCGCCGCGCTCGACCAGCGCACCGGATCACGCTGCAGGTAGGCACAGGTTTTTTCGGCAAAGTGTTGCGCCAGTTCGAGGATGTCGCCCTCGCGCTGCCGCAGGGCCGGCAACTCGATCGGAAATTGCGCGAGGCGGTAATACAGGTCTTCGCGGAACTTGCCTTCGCCGACCAGCGCCGCCAGATCGCGGTGCGTCGCAGCGATGATGCGCACGTCGATCTTGTGCGTGTCGTTCGAACCCAGCGGACGAATCTCGCCTTCCTGCAACACGCGCAGAATCTTCGCCTGCAACGACAGCGGCATGTCGCCGATCTCGTCGAGCAGCAGCGTGCCGCCATTGGCCGCATCGAACAGACCGGCGCGGTCGCGATCGGCACCGGTGAAAGCGCCCTTGCGATAGCCGAACAGCTCGCTTTCAAGGAGGTTTTCAGGCACCGCCGCGCAATTCTGCACGATGAACGCCTGAGAACGGCGCGGACCACAATCGTGAATCGCCCGCGCAACCACTTCCTTGCCGGTGCCGGTTTCGCCGCGCAGCAACACGGTGTACGGGCTGTGCAGAACCTTGCTGATCAGCGAATGGGTCTGGCGCATCGCCGCGCTTTTGCCGATCAGACCGTAGCCGCTGATGCTCGGCACGCTGCGCACCGCCGTGGCCGATTCCGCCGATGGCTGACGCAGGCGTTGCAGCAAATGCAACTGGCCGAGCACGAACGAACCGAGCTGACCGAGGGAATCGGCAAAGCCCTGCAAGTCGGTGCGGCGACGGCTGGCGCAGAGCAACAAGCCTTCGACCGCTTTGTGGCTGTTGACCAGCGGCACGCACAGCAACGACTGCCAGGCGCTGGCCGTCGCGGGCAGAAAACTGGTCTCGTGCAAGCTGCCGCTCAAATCGTCGAGGCATACCACGCGGTTCTGGCACAACGCGAATTGCAGCAGTTGTTCACCGTTGTAATCGGCCGGCAGGCTCGCCGCCTGGCGCGGTTGCAGCGCCCCGTCGAGGCATTCGGCGTTCATCCCCAGGCAAGTGTGGGTGGCGTCGAGCAGGTACAGCTGCGTCAGTTCGCAACCGCTCAGCTCGGCCAGCCCGCGCACGAAGTCACCCAGCAGCGCAGCACCGTCCGCCGCCCGCGACAGACTGGCGAACTGCGCCAGCAACGCTTCGGCGTAGACCAGTGGCTGCGGCACTCGAGTGAACATCACACCCACCTCAGGCGAACTCGCACGTCACGCTGGCGTCGCCGTCGAGCGTGGCGTGCACGCGCTTGAGGCTTTCACCCGTGGCCATCGCATCGAGCAGACGGTCGGCCACCAGCGGCAATACGTGCTGGTCGAGCAGATGGTCGATGAGGCGCGCGCCGCTTTCGCTTTGCGTGCAGCGCTCGGACAGGTGATCGACGAGGTTCTGGCACCAAGTGAAATCCAGCTGACGACGATTCAGGCGCTCGCCCAGACGACCGAGTTTGATCTCGATCAGCTCGCGCAGCACCGGGCCGCCGACCGGGTAGTACGGCACCACTTTCATCCGCGCCAGCAGCGCCGGTTTGAAGTGTTTGCTGAGCACCGGGCGAATGGTTTCTTCGAGGACTTCGGCGGTTGGCCGCGCACCGTTTTCGCAGAGGTCGCTGATCTTGTCGCTGCCCAGGTTCGAAGTCATCAGGATCAGCGTGTTGCGGAAATCGATCTCACGCCCTTCGCCGTCGTTGGCCACGCCTTTGTCGAAGATCTGGTAGAACAGGTTGAGCACGTCCGGGTCAGCCTTTTCGACTTCATCGAGCAGCACCACCGAATACGGTTTCTGCCGCACCGCTTCCGTGAGCATGCCGCCCTCGCCGTAGCCGACATAGCCCGGTGGCGCGCCGATCAGGCGCGAGACGGTGTGCTTCTCCTGGAATTCGGACATGTTGATGGTGGTGATGAAACGGTCGCCGCCATACAGCAGGTCAGCAAGGGCCAGCGCGGTTTCGGTTTTGCCGACGCCGCTCGGGCCGACCAGCAAAAACACGCCGACCGGTGCGTCAGGCTTGTTCAGACCGGCAGCAGTGGCGCGCATCGAGCGATCCAGCGCGTGCACGGCTTGTTCCTGACCACGAATGCGCGTGCGCAGGTCGGTGGCGAAACTGGCGACCTTGGCGTTGTGTTCGCGGGCCAGTTGCGCCAGCGGCACGCCGGTCCAGGCGCTGATCACTTCGGCAACCAGACGCGGGCACACTTCGAAGCTGACCAGACGCTCTTTGACCTGCGCAGCAGTCAACGCCGTGTGGGTTTCGTGCAGCTGCGCTTCCAGCGCTTCGACGCTTTGGCCTTCTTCGACTTCGGCGGCGTGGGTTTCGATCACCGTGCCTTCAGCGTCTTCTTCGACGCTGACAGTCGGCTCGACAGCGGCGGCTTCGCGGGCCTTGGCCAGTTGCTGACGCAGCTCCAGCAGGCGCTCGGCCAACTCTTTCTGCTCGGTCCACAGGGTCTCCAGCGCAACCATCTCGCTTTCGGCTTCGCCCAGACGCGCTTCCAGTGCCTCCAGCGCTTCGTGGTCGATCAGCAGACCGGCCTCGGCATCGCGACGCAGGGCCTGACGCTGACGGCCACCTTCAGCCAGTTCGCCACGCAGGCGCTCAAGGCTTTCCGGGGCGGCGGCGAGGCTGATGCGCACGCGGGCGCAAGCGGTGTCGAGCACGTCGACGGCTTTGTCCGGCAGTTGCCGACCGGCCAGATAGCGCGCGGACAATTCGGCCGCAGAAACCACCGCGTCATCACGCAGGTAGATGCCGTGGCTCTTCTCGTAGACCTGAGCCAGACCACGCAGAATGGTCACTGCTTCGCTGACGGTCGGTTCGTGCAATTGCACGGGCTGGAAACGACGGGCCAGTGCCGGGTCTTTCTCGAAGTATTTCTTGTACTCGGCCCAGGTGGTCGCGGCGATGGTGCGCAATTCGCCACGGGCCAGCGCCGGTTTCAGCAGGTTGGCCGCGTCGGAGCCGCCGGCATTGCCGCCCGCGCCGATCAGCGTGTGGGCTTCGTCGATGAACAGAATGATCGGCTTCGGCGAGGCTTTGACTTCGTCGATCACGCCTTTCAGACGACGTTCGAATTCGCCTTTGACGCTGGCGCCGGCCTGCAACAGGCCCATGTCCAGCGAGAGCAATTCAACGCCTTTGAGTACCTGCGGCACTTCACCGGCGGCGATGCGCGAGGCCAGACCTTCAACGATGGCGGTTTTACCGACACCGGCCTCACCGACCACGATCGGGTTGTTCTTGCGGCGACGGGCAAGGATGTCGACCATCTGGCGGATCGCGCCGTCACGGCACAGCACCGGGTCGAGTTTGCCGTCGCGGGCCTGCTGGGTCAGGTTGTGCGTGAAACGCTGCAACAGCGATTCGCCTTGTGCGGCAGGTTTGCCATTGGTCGCCGGTTGTTCCTGTTGCGACAGGGCAAATTCCTTCAGGCGATCGATGTTCAGCTTGGCGAGCAGCGGCTGATAACGGCTGCCCGCGTAGCGCATCGGGTTGCGCAGCAAAGCCAGAATCAGTGCGGCATCTTCGACCTGGGTCTGGCCCAGTTCAAGGTTGGCCACCAGCAGTGCGTCTTGCAGCCACTGCACCAGTTCCGGAGCGAACACCGGGTTGCGCGAAGCGCTGTGCTCGACCCGCGATTGCAGCGCGGCGCTCAGCTCACCGGCATCGACGTCGGCATCCTGCAAGGCGCGCGACAACAAGCCGTTCTGACGTTCCAGCAAGCCCAGCAGCAGGTCTTCGACGAGAATCTTGCTGCCGCCCCGGGCCACGCAACGCTCGGCCGAACGCTCCAGATCACGACGGGTTTCGGCGTCCAGCGCCTGGATGAGTTGTTGCAGGTCTACGTTGATCATGGCTCACGTCCTTAATGAATTTTGCTGCCCAAGGTCACCACGCCGTCCGCTTTCTCGCGGCCCAGCCAGCTGGTCCAGCCGAGGCGACAGGCGTTCTGTTCACCGATGCGCAGTTCGCGGATTTCTTCCTGGCGCAGGACCAGGCGAATGTCGTAATCGAGCGGGTCACGCAGGGTGAACCGCACCAGCGCGCAGAGCGGCTGGTAACCGAAACCGATCGGCAGGAATTCGTGGAAGCGCTGCCAGTCGAGTTCGGTGATGTGAATGCGGAATTTGCCGCTGCGATCGCGCACGTGTTCGCCGAGCACCAGGTCTTCGCCGAGCAGGCTGTTGGCGCGCCCCAAACGATTGCGCTGCTCGTCGAGAATTTCCACGCGGCGCTCGATGCATTGCTCGATGACCAGGTCTTCGTGCTTGAAGTAGTAACGCAGCACGGCTTCGATCAGCGCCGCCGAGTGCGCCCGCAGACTGAGCAGGCCGAGGTACGGCAGCAGGCGTTTCCAGTTGAGTTCCTTGGCCTTGCGGATCTCGTCGCCGCCCAGGCCGATCAGCGCGAACAGTTGCGCCGAGAACGGATCGACCGCGCCGCTCTGGAAGCTTGCGCGGTAGCGGTACTTGCGCCAGATCGGCAGCATCAGCCGTTGCAGGCGATGGTGGAACAGGTCAAGGAAGTTGCGTGTCGGGTTGCCGTCCTCGCTGTCGCCCAGCGCCTGCTCGCCGTAGAACGCCGGCAGCGGCGAACCGGAGCCGACCAGTCCGATCAGGTTGAAGCGCATGCGTGCGCGCATCTTGCCGTGCTCTTCGAAAAACTCGACGCGATCGACGTCGCTGCGCGGAAAGCCCAGGCTCGGGTTGGCCTGAAACTCGACCTGATCGTACAGATCGTCTTCGCTCAGGTGCGGGTGGGCCTCGCGCAGCCGGTCGATCACCAGCAGCACGGCCTGAAACAGCGAGTACTCGCGTATTACCTTGGTCAGCCCGCTTAAAGCAGGGGCTGCAGGCCCATACGTGGTGTCCATTGGTACACCTCTCCCTGTGTGCTTTTTACCCGCAGCTCATGGAATGAATTGAGACTGGCGTAAAGCGCGAAAAACTCGTTGAGAACCGAAGCGAAGACGAACAGGTCGCCTTCGCCGATATAGCCTTCCGGGTCGATGGTCAGTTCGGTGCGCAAGCCGCGCACCGGCAGGCCGCGATGCAAGCGGTCGACGTGGTGATGTTTGATGTGCTTGAGGCCGCCGAGCAGGCGTTTGCTGACCTTTTCTGCGTGCTGGTCGTAGTAGCGCGGCAAGTCGTAGGTTTCGAGAATCACCTTCAACGCATTGACGTCGGCCAGCGACAGATAGTTAAGCGACATGTTGCTGATCAGCTTCCACAGGAAGTCACGGTTCAGCGGCGGCGCAAAACTCGGGGTGGCCGGGGTGATGTTGCGGAAACTCAAGAACTCCGGCGTCTCTTCGCAGGCCATGCAGATGTCGCCGAGCTTGAGCTTTTTCGGCAGGTTCTGGTTGGTGCACATCAGCTCGATCGACAGGGTTTCGTGGGCTTCGGTGTGGCGGATGCCGAAACTCAGGTAGGTGTCGAGGCCGTCGTGCAGCAAGGACGAACGCTGGCGGATGCTGTAATGCGGGCGGCTGTTGGGCACGTCGAAACTCGGGTCGTGCTCGAACGATTCGAACGGCACGTACTCCTGGTAACCGAGGCCGCCGGGCTTCCAGCCGGTCACGGTTTCGACGGAGAACACACCGCAGTTTTCCAGATCGTATTCCGCCGGCAGCAGCAGGTATTCGTCCTGCTTGCCGTCGAGGCGGATCGGCAGTGCATCGTGGGCAAACAGGTTGGCAATCGGCGTGCAGAACAACTTGACGTTATCCAGCGTCGGACGCATGCGCATGATGCCGCTCTTGCGAATATCAAAACGCATTTCGAGGCCGCGCATCTGCTTGAGCGTGTCTTCCGGCAGCGCCTTGAGGATGTCCAGACCGTGGACGTCGACGAAAAGGAATTTGTCCTGGAAGGCGAAGTATTCCTGCAGGTAGCGATAGCCACGAAAGGTGTTCAGCGGATACGGGATCAACGCTTCTTCTTCGGCAAAGCCCACCGGTTTCACGCGGTCGCCGGGAATCTTGAACGCCATCGGCTTGCCGCTGACACCATCGATCGGCTTGCCGGCGCCGTCGAGCGGGATCAGTTCGATGCCGTCGAGGTTGCGCAGCAGGCTCAGGTACAGCATCTGGCTGATGTAGCGCTCACCGGCAAAATGCAGACGCAGTTTGCTCAGCTCCAGCTCACCAAGGTGGCCGTCGGCGCTCATTTCCAGACGCAGGCTGAGCAGCGAGCCGTCGCCCTTCACCGAGTAATTCAGCGCGGCCAGATCCAGCGGCAGCACGTCAGTCGGGTAGCAAGTACGGAAGCGGCAACGCACGTCTTCGATCGGCTTGCTTTCGATCGGCGTATCGCGCTCGACGCGCAATGCCGGCCCGGAACGCTTGAGCGGATCGAACTGCAAAATGCTGAACGCCGGCAGCGGACGCATGTAGTTCGGCCACAGCAATTGCATCAACGAATGGCTGAGCTCCGGCAGCTCGTCATCGAGCTTCTGGCGCAGACGCCCAGTGAGAAACGCAAAGCCTTCCAGCAACCGCTCCACATCCGGATCCCGCCCGGCCTGCCCCAGATACGGCGCCAGCGCCGGACTACGCTCGGCGAAACGGCGACCGAGCTGGCGCAGTGCGGTGAGTTCGCTTTGGTAGTAGTGGTTAAAGGACATGGAGTGATTGCCTGATCATAATTTGAATTAAATATTCCGTACCGGCCGCAAGCCACCGTTCATTTATCAGTACTAATTCGCGTCAAAGTAATTACCGTGACTTGTCCAATTAAGCTTCAGGAACTTCAATTGGGAATCACCTCATACGGGGTGTTACTGATAAATAGGTCCAGCCAATGTTTTCTTGGATTAGATAGCGCCAGCGTGAATACCTTGCTTTTCTTATCCAGCCTGATAAAAACAACACCGACAGCATCATCACTTTCATCAGCGGTCATATCCAGCGAAACATCAGAAAACAAAGGAGTACGATAAACATGACCAAGGTCATTCAAATCCGTAAAACGCAAGTAAACCGAGTCTCTCGGAGTCAAAAGCGAGCTGGCAGGAACAGACTCTATTAAATACTGTCCGGACGGACTCCTTATTAACACATCAGCCGCACGACTCAAGATCCCAGTCACAACAAGCGCACCAGCGATAACAAAACCAAATAATAATGCAGCCAAACTCATACTTAACTTATTCAAAAAAACATTAGGAGCAGCCCTTTTTTTCGAATTATGAAGTGCGAAAGCCATCATATTACTTCCCCAATTCCGAGCTCAACTTCAGTGCGGTTTCGTCCTGCAAGTAAACATCGTCACCCCCGTCGTACCCCATGAAATCCTCGTTAGAGAGCTGGCGCCCATCCTTTTTGACATGCGTCACCCATCCTTTGGACCAGATATCTCCGCTTTCGTGGCGTATTTCAACGTAATAGTGTGGTGGGTTCGACTTGGTAATTTCGAAGAAAGAACCACCATCTTCAGCGCCGCTCCAAAAAGCTTTTGGGTGATTATTCAAAACGGGGCCCTTTCCGTTATCGCGCTCAACAAGAGTGAACATCGCTACTATGACGAGAAAAAAAACAACAGTGAGCGAAACGACTAAAATTTTGAAAGCCCTCATTCATCTATTTCCAATTTGTCGTCAGCGAAATAGTAGTCAAGGTCAATTTCAGACAGCTGAAATTGTGTCATGTACAAAGTTGGAGCTACTGTACGAGAACGGAAAGGGGCAGAAAAACCAACACTCTCCGCCAACTCCGCAGCAAAAGTCACGCAGTTATGGTTCCCTAAGTCGTAGGCCTTCCGTGCTTTGTCATTATTTTCAGCAAACTTTGCGTCCAACCATGCCAAAGCGTTTGCGTAGACATCTCCTCTGAGCACGACACCTTTTATATTTCCTGACTGGCCGTGCGCTATCGAAATTTGTCTGAGAGTTTTCTTTAATGACGATTCGGTAATATGCCCGGCTACGATTTTTACATCCGGAATATTGCCTTTTTGTACCCGCCCGGCCGGACCAGGTCCTTTATATCGGCCGTATTCATAATATTTAGAAACACCTGTCTTGCCATTGATCAGCAAAACACCCGCATGACCAAGGAAAGGTGCTTTGGGAAACTCGATTTTGATTTTTTGACCAAACCAAGTGTCCTTATAGTCATCCATTATATGGATCTCGAATTGGGGGAAAACCAACGGAATGAGAAAGTCATTGTCCGCTGTCAAGTAAACCTGAATCGGTGAAACGTCTGCGGCAGGTGTGGTGGCGACAGTTGCCACCTGAACGGCTTGCGGCATCTCACTCCCCCTTCAGCAGCCAGTTCGGTTTCACCGAAATCTGGACATTTTGTGACTGAGCTTTTTTCCCAAGCGCTTGCGAAAATCCCGACTCATCGGTCTTGCCGTGAACCTCTGTGCCATCTTCAAGCGTGGCGATGTACGAGACATTTTTGAGTGGCGTTCCAGATGCTTGATCCATCAATTGAACCCGAACGTCAAAGCCAAAAATGTTCAAAGGCAACGGCGGCACAAACGGCGCTGGCGTATGCGAATTGCCAATAATCACCGTCCCGGATCCAGCCGTGACCTTGTTGCCATGGGTCCCCACGGAATCAACCGTCGCGGCAGGTTTGCCGTTGATCAACACAGTGGTCGCCAAGCCGCCGGACATCGCACCACCACACGCCGACGCATCGCCTTGGCGGGCGGCCGCGAGGCCGTCGAAGAACACGTCGCCGGAACCGGCGGCGATCGGGTTCGTGCCGTGGCCGGGGAGCGGGCAAGCGGTGGGGTCGGATACGCGTGCTGCGGGTTTGCCAGACATCGGGGATCTCCTTAGGTGACCTTGACTTGACCGCTGCCATCCAGGCGCGCGGAAAAACTGACCTGACGCTTGAACCCTTCAACTTCCAGCAGGCCTTCGATACTGAAGGCCAGGCGAAGCTGATCGTGGTCACGCGGCAGGGAAATGACACGCACGTTGCTCAGGCGCGGTTCGTAGGCTTCGATGAAGCTTTCGATGGCCAGGCGGGCCTGACTCAGCGAGTCGTGCAGGCTCAGGCGCATGTCATTGAGATCGGGCAACCCGTAGTCGGCCAGCGTTTGCACGCTGCCGGCCCGGGTGCTGAGCATTTTGGCCAGATGGGCAGCCACCGACGCCATGGCAGAAACCTCGAGGCTCTTGCCATTGCGTAGTTGTGCGTCGCCGTTGAGGCGTTCGAACAGGCTGCCGTATCCGTCCATGAGTCGCTCTTACTCTTTGTCCAGCTTGCCAACCAGCGACAGGGTGAAATCGGCACCCATGTACTTGAAGTGCGGACGCACGTTCAAGCTCACGCGGTACCAGCCCGGCTCGCCTTCAACGTCGCTGACGATCACTTGCGCAGCGCGCAGCGGACGACGGCCACGCACTTCGGCGCTCGGGTTTTCCTGGTCGGCAACGTACTGACGGATCCACTTGTTCAGTTCCAGCTCGAGGTCGGTGCGCTCTTTCCACGAACCGAGTTGCTCGCGCTGCAGCACTTTCAAGTAGTGAGCCAGGCGGTTGACGATCATCATGTACGGCAGTTGGGTGCCGAGCTTGTAGTTCAGCTCTGCCGCCTTGCCTTCTGCGCTGATGCCGAAGAACTTCGGCTTCTGCACCGAGCTTGCGGAGAAGAACGCCGCGTTGTCGGAGCCTTTGCGCATGGTCAGGGAAATGAAGCCTTCCTCGGCCAGTTCGTATTCACGACGGTCGGATACCAGAACCTCGGTAGGGATCTTGGTTTCGATTTCGCCCATGCTTTCGAAGTGGTGCAACGGCAGGTCTTCAACCGCGCCACCGCTCTGCGGGCCGATGATGTTCGGGCACCAGCGGAATTTGGCGAAGCTGTCGGTCAGCTTGGTGCCGAACGCGTACGCGGTGTTGCCCCACAGGTAGTGCTCGTGGCTGTTGGCAACGGTTTCCTTGTAGACGAACGATTTGACCGGGTTTTCTTCCGGATCGTACGGGTTGCGCAGCAGGAAACGCGGCACGGTCAGGCCAACGTAGCGGGAGTCTTCCGAAGTACGGAAGCTCTGCCATTTGGCGAATTGCGGGCCTTCGAAGTGGTCTTTCAGATCTTTCAGATCCGGCAGGCCGGTGAAGCTTTCCAGGCCGAAGAATTTCGGGCCGGCGGCAGCGATGAACGGCGCGTGAGACATGCACGAAACGCTGGCCACGTACTGCATCAGCTTGACGTCTGGCGAGCTCGGCGACATGTAGTAGTTGGCGATGATCGCGCCCACAGGCTGACCACCGAACTGGCCGTATTCAGCGGTGTAGATGTGCTTGTACAGGCCCGACTGCATGACTTCCGGCGAATCTTCGAAATCGTCCAGCAGGTCTTCTTTGGAGACGTTGAGGATTTCGATCTTGATGTTTTCGCGGAAGTTGGTGCGGTCGACCAGCAACTGCAGGCCACGCCACGACGATTCCAGCGCCTGGAAGTCCGGGTGGTGCAGGATTTCGTCCATCTGACGGCTGAGCTTGGCATCGATCTCGGCGATCATGCGGTCGACCATGGCCTTCTTGACCGGCTCACCGTTGTTATGCGGCTTGAGCAGTTCTTCGATGAACGCCGACACGCCACGCTTGGCGATATCGTAGGCTTCGTCGTCCGGAGTCAGACGGGTTTCGGCGATGATGCTGTCGAGAATGCTGTATTCGCCGCTGGCGGCGCTCTTCTCTTGTGCTGCGCTAGTGCTCATTGTGTTGGCTTCCTTGGCAAGAGTCTCAGGCGTCCGGGGCTGCGGCGTTCAGGCCCAGCTCACCGAGTACGCGACCACGGGATTCGTCGTCGGCGAGCACGCCTTCGATCGCTTTACGGAACGCAGGCGCGTTACCCAGCGGGCCTTTGAGGGCCACCAGCGCATCGCGCAGTTCCATCAGTTTTTTCAGCTCAGGCACTTGCTCGACCAGGCTGGCCGGGTTGAAGTCCTTCATCGAATTGACGCGCAGTTGCACAGCCAGCTCGTCGGCCTCGCCATCTTCCTGCAGACGGTTCGGCACGCTCAGCGTCAGACCCAGTTCTTGCTTGGCCAACACTTCATCGAAGGTCATCTTGTCGATGCTGATCGGCTTGCGATCTTCGATTTTGCGATCGTCCTTGCGGTGGGTGTAGTCACCGATTGCCAGCAGTTTCAGCGGCAGTTCAATCTCTTCCTGAGCACCGCCGGTGGCGGGTTTGAAGGTGACGTTGATGCGTTCCTTGGGGGCTACCGAGCCTTCTTTGGCCATGGCTTTTCTCCTTGCGGTTGTGGCCCTGGGGCCTATTCGAGTACCACTTCGAGGTCGAGGTGGCACAGCCTGCGATAAATCTCTTCCTTGCGTTCACGTACGGCATGGTTCTGCGGCAACAACTCGCAGCAACTGTGCAGCAGGTGCAGCACTTCCAATGCAAGATCGGGCTCCCAGGCGTGCAGGCCTGAGTCCTGTAATGTCTGATCGAGGGTTTCGAGCTGGTTCTTGGCCAGTTCGTATTTCTTGGCCATGAAGCACAGCCGCGCGAGGGCGAACTGCCAGAAAAACCGTTCGCGCCCGCCGTGAGCCGACTGCAGACCCTGCTTGAGAATCTGCACGGCCGGCTTGAGGCCTTCCTTGCGCAGCAGCGGCAGGACGTCCTCGAGCGCTTTCTCCCAGGCGGGCTGGGTTTCGACGTTTTCGCTCTCGACCTTGCGCGGCGCACTGGCGCTCTGCAGGTGCGGCATGACGTTGGCGGCGATCCACGCCCGGGTAGACGGATCGGCAAACGGCGCGCCGTCATGGAAGCGCAACTCGACAATGCCGGGCAGGCGCTGAACCAAAAGCGCGAAGTGGATTTCCACTTCGCGCATGGCCAATTCGGCGTTGAGGTTCTGGAGACATTCCCAGACCATCCTCTGGCCATCGAACCAGAACGGCGCCTTCGCCAGGCTCGCCTCCAGTTCCACCAGCAGGTCGGCGTATTTGCCCTGATCGAAACGGTCCTGATAGAGCTTGAGTTTTTCCAGCGGCAGGCCGCGCAACACGGTGATCTGCTCGGCGTTGCGCTCGGGTACCGCGTCGATGGTCATCCACAGCAAGGTGCGATTGAGGCGCAGGGCGCGCAGGTCGGTGGCTTTCTGTTTCAGCCACCAGGCGCACAACGGCCGGGCGCTTTCCTGCTGGGCACGCAGGGCCTTGTGCGCATCGCGTTCGTTGTCGATCGGTGCGCCGGGAGTAAGCAACTGGGTCGCGGCCTGCTTGACCTGCGCCACTGCCGCGCCCACCACGCCGGGGGCCGGCTGATTGTCGGCAGCGCGCTGGATCATGGTTTTCAGGCGACGGGAGATCGGCAGCAGCAACGGCGCGTCATCGCCCAGATGTTCAGTGCAGGCGGCCTCGAGACCGGACAGGTGCTCGGAGAGCTGCCGGAACATCGGCAACTGCTCTTTGATCGCAATGTTTTCGGTAATCACCTGCTCAAGACGCGGCACCAGCCAGCCAATCGCGGCGGCACGGGTGCGCGGTTTCAGCGGGTGGACGTCGGCCCAGTTGTTTTCCGACAAATGGTGCAGCAGACCGAGGCCGGCCAGCAGACCGGGGAAGGATTCACGCTGGTACAACGACCAGGTCAGCCAGGCGCCGACACGCAAATCCTTGGATTGGGTACGCAGCAGGTTTTCGCTGTTTTCGCGGATTTTCAGCCAGTCGATCTGCCCGCTTTCGTGCATCGACGAGGCTTTGGCCAGCTCACTTTCCAGCGCCTCGAATTCGCTCGAGAAACGAACGTCTTCGCCCGCGAAATTCTCTTTTGAAACAGAGACTTTTGCGAGTTCGAGGTAATGGGCGGAAAGTTTGCTTGAGTAGGACATCCATGGCCTTTATTAAGGATTACAGTCGTGCGGGCGATTAGAGTGTCAGCCACGCGGGACAGTATCGAAGAGCAGTTCAGCGACTCATCCAATTGAGATGTGCTCTTTCAAGTGGGCGCATCGTAATCACAATGATGGCCACTAGCAAGCATCTGATTAAACAACAAGACGAAGTGTTCTTTGTTTGTTGTAGGAGGTTTCCTTATATCCTGTCAGGGTATCCCCGATACCCCCTTCGCTTGTGCATCGTCGCAACACCGGCCTGAAAACCGCGATCCAGAGCGTCCGTTTTCAAAAATCCGCAACACCCCGTGTGAACTGGCGAAGACGGCCCGGAGCATGACCGGTTTTGAAAAATCCGGATGTAGGATGATTCCGAAAGACTTCGGTATTGTTTCAACGCATCGCAAAGCGACAACAAAAGATGATTAAAAATGCCATCATATTGCTAGCATTTATTAAAAATTTTTAATCGCCGACTGTTTGCAAAGCCGCAACGCTAATCGAAGCCCGGCTCTTATTAATGCGTTTGGCAGTAGCGTGCTTTTAATCCACAAATTGGCGGACATAAAAAATGGGCATTCGACCGCAATCGAAATGCCCATTTTTCTCAGCGGTTCTCCCGTTATTCAGGAGATTCGCCGCAATTATGGATTAACGCTGTCTTTCAACGATTTGCCTGGCTTGAACGCAACGGTGTTGCTGGCCTTGATCTTCACCGGTTCGCCGGTTTGCGGGTTTTTGCCGGTGCGGGCGCCGCGGTGGCGTTGCAGGAAGGTGCCGAAGCCGACCAGCGTCACGCTGTCTTTGCGGTGCAGGGCGCCGGTGATTTCTTCGAGGACGGCGTTGAGGACGCGATTGGCCTGTTCTTTGGTCAGGTCCGCTTTTTCCGCGATGGCGGCGGCGAGTTCTGGTTTACGCATTAGTGAAGCCCCTTTGACGGTTTTTTGTTGTTATGTCCGTGCTGTTCTCGTTGGAACAGCGCCCAAGGCGCCGCAGGCTCTACTCTGCGGCAGACGGGAGTGAGAATGGCACGCGGATACGGGCGACGCCAGTCTCCCCGCGACCTTTGTCGGGGCAAAAGCGGGGTGTTTACGACAGAACGACCGGCATTTACGCCAGCAGGGCCGGAAGCTGTTTGTTCAGGGCGAGTTTTTCCATGACCGCGGCGCCGGTCAGCGCATAACCGAGCAACTGACCATCGGCATTGCGGCACAGCGCCTTGATGTCGGCGCCCTGCCCCTCGACCGTCCAGACGCCTTCGCTGCCACGCGGCGGCGGCGAGACCACCAACGGGCAAACCGGGGTTTTCACGGTGATCGGCATCGGGCCGTAGCTGACCGCTGTCGGGTTTCCCGCCAGGGTCTGGGCCAGCGCTCGCGCGCAGCTCATAAGGGGCATGACGTACAACAGATTCAGCCCGTCGACCTCAGCGCAGTCGCCCAAGGCGTAGATATTGGTGTGGGACGTTTTAAGCTGCCGATCAACCATGACACCGCGATTGACCTGGAGCCCCGCCGCCGCTGCCAGATCGATGCGTGGGCGCAGGCCAATTGCCGAGACCACCACGTCGCAGGCGACGACCTGGCCGTCGGACAGGTGCGCTTCGAGGCCATCGGCAACTTTCTGCAGGCGGGTCAGCACCGGGCCGAGGTGAAATTTTGCGCCGAGACTTTCCAGCCCGGCCTGCACGGCGGCCGCAGCGGCCGGGTGCAGCAGAGTCGGCATGACCTGCTCGCACGGCGCGACCAGTTGCACTTCGTAGCCGCCGAGGATCAAGTCATTGGCGAACTCGCAACCGATCAGCCCAGCACCGAGCAACAGCACGCGCCGCTTGCCGGCCGCGGCCGCACGAAACCGTGCGTAGTCTTCCAGATCGTTGATCGGAAAGACCAGATCGGCAGCATCGCCTTCGATCGGCACACGCACGGTTTCCGCGCCCCAGGCGAGAATCAGGTCGCGGTAATACACCGCCTCTTCGCCGATCCACAGGCGTTTGTGGCCGGCATCGATGCCGCTGATACGCGTGTGGGTGCGCACTTCGGACTTCAACTGCTCGGCCATGGCACCGGGCTCGGCCATGCTCAGGCCGTCGGCATCCTTGTTCTTGCCGAAACCGGTGGAGAGCATCGGTTTGGAGTACGAGCGGCCGTCATCGGCGGTGATCAGCAGCAGCGGGGTTTCGCTGTCGAGCTTGCGAAACTCGCGGGCCAGGTTGTAGCCCGCCAGGCCAGTGCCGATGATGACGACAGGTGCGCTCATGCCTTACTCCTTGATTTTGCTTAGTTGATTTCGATCATTTCGAAGTCCATTTTGCCGACGCCGCAGTCCGGGCACAGCCAGTCTGCCGGCACGTCTTCCCAGCGGGTGCCCGGCGCAATGCCGTCATCCGGCCAGCCGTCGGCTTCGTTGTAGATCAGGCCACAGACGATGCATTGCCACTTTTTCATTCGGATACTTCCTCAAGGTTCAGGCGATTGCTGGCGCGGACGGTCGATGGGTGTTGCGCTGCCATCCGGCTCAGGGCGTTTTGTACTGAGGGTGCCGGGCAGATGCAAGCCTGTTCGGCGCAACGGCCACCCGGATCGATCAATCTCGCAGCCCGCCATGGTAAGCTCGCCGCCTCATTTGCGGCCAATAATGACTCATTGTGCAACATTCAAATGCCTGCCCCGCCCCGCTCTGGCTGACCCAAAGCCGACTGTCACCCCGCCCCGATTCGTTGACCCTGGACTGGTTGTTCGACGAAGGCTCGCTGACCCGCCGCCTGACGCGACTGTCCTGCGATGGCTTCAGCGTGACGCCGTTGTTCGAAGGCTGGGCCACCCTGCGCAGCGACGAATGCGCGGCACTGGAGCTGGCCGAAGGCAGCGAAGGCTGGGTGCGCGAGGTGTATCTGCGTGGCTACGGCGAGGCCTGGGTGTTCGCCCGCAGCGTGGCCTCGCGTGCGGCATTGCAAGGTGACGGCTTGCACATGGATGAACTGGGCAGCCGCTCGCTGGGCGAGCTGCTGTTTTGCGATCAGGCGTTTCAGCGCCGCGCCATTGAAGTTTGCCATTACCCTGAAGACTGGCTGCCGGCAGAAGCCAAAGCTCCCTCGCTGTGGGCCCGCCGCTCACGTTTCGACCGCGGCGCGCTGAGCGTGCTGGTCGCGGAAATCTTCCTGCCGAGCCTGTGGAGCGCCGCTCGCGCTCATCCGGAGAACTGCTGATGTATCAGAGCCTGCTCAAGTCCCTGAACCGCTTGAACCCGCGCGCCTGGGATTTCATTCAGTTGACGCGCATGGACAAGCCGATCGGCATCTATCTGCTGTTGTGGCCGACATTGTGGGCATTGTGGATTGCCGGCAAGGGCTCGCCGTCATTGGCCAACGTGGTGATTTTTGTCCTCGGTGTGGTGCTGACCCGTGCCGGCGGTTGCGTGATCAACGACTGGGCCGATCGCAAGGTCGACGGCCATGTCAAACGCACCGCGCAGCGCCCCTTGGCCAGCGGCAAGATCAGTTCGAAAGAAGCGCTGGTGTTCTTTGCCGTGCTGATGGGCATCAGTTTTCTGCTGGTGCTGTGCACCAACGCGCCGACCATCTGGCTGTCGCTGGGCGGTCTGGCACTGGCTTGCACCTATCCATTCATGAAGCGCTACACCTATTACCCGCAAGTTGTGCTGGGCGCCGCGTTCTCGTGGGGCATGCCGATGGCGTTCACTGCCGAGACCGGTGAGTTGCCGGCGGCGGCGTGGCTGCTGTGGATTGCCAACCTGTTGTGGACGGTGGGTTATGACACCTACTACGCAATGACCGACCGCGATGACGACCTGAAGATCGGGGTGAAATCCACGGCGATCCTGTTTGGCGAGGCGGACCGGGTGATCATTCTCAGCCTGCAGGCGCTGTCGTTGGGTTGCCTGATGCTGGCGGGGTCGAAATTCGAGCTGGGAATGTGGTTTCACCTCGGCTTGCTGGTGGCCGCTGGCTGTTATGCGTGGGAGTTCTGGTACACCCGCGATCGCGACCGGATGCGTTGCTTCAAGGCGTTCTTGCACAATCACTGGGCCGGGTTGGCGATTTTTGTCGGGATCGTCGTGGATTACGCGCTGCGCTAAACGCAAATCAGTGTAGGAGTGAGCCTGCTCGCGATAGCGGTGTGTCAGTTAACGAAAACGCCGGCTGACACACCGCTATCGCGAGCAGGCGAAGGCCTACACGGGACCATGGCTATTTGGCTTTGGCGACTTTCCAGGCGCCGTCCATTTTTCCGTCGCCGGTCATGTCGCCGGCTTTCTTGTCCATCACGAAGGTGTACAGCGGCATGCCCTGGTAAGCCCACTGCATCGAGCCGTCGTCACGCTTGACCACCGTCCAGTCGCCCATCGACTTGTCACCCGCCTGCGCCATCAATGGCGGCCAGTTCGCCGCGCATTTGTCATTGCACGCTGACTTGCCGGCGGAGTCCTTGGCGAAGGTGTACAGGGTCATGCCTTTGTGATCGGTGAACATGCCGTCCTTCTTCATCGCCGGATCGGCAGCCATGGCCAGGCCAGGCAACGCCAGGGCCGCGGCCATCAGCAGGGCTTTGAAAGAAGCAGTCATCTGAGTCATGGAAACCTTCTTTTGTGGTTGTCAGGATTCGGACTTAGAGCTTAGTCCAGGATGGTCAAACTTGTTGGCGGGCAGAAATACTGTCACACGACTGCAATAATTCCGTTATCTAATGCGGCGCAAGACAGTTAAATGACAAGAGGATTAAGGCATGGTTGGCAGGAGCATTCTGATCGTCGACGACGAAGCGCCCATTCGCGAAATGATCGCCGTGGCGTTGGAAATGGCCGGCTATGACTGCCTCGAGGCAGAGAACTCGCAGCAGGCCCACGCCATCATCGTCGACCGCAAACCCGACCTGATCCTGCTCGACTGGATGCTGCCCGGCACGTCCGGCATCGAACTGGCCAGACGCCTCAAGCGTGACGAGCTGACCGGGGACATCCCGATCATCATGCTCACCGCCAAGGGCGAAGAGGACAACAAGATCCAGGGTCTGGAAGTCGGCGCTGACGACTACATCACCAAGCCGTTTTCCCCGCGTGAACTGGTCGCCCGTCTCAAGGCGGTGCTGCGCCGCGCCGGCCCGACCGACGGCGAAGCGCCGATCGAAGTCGGTGGCCTGCTGCTCGATCCGATCAGCCACCGCGTGACCATCGATGGCAAGCCGGCCGAGATGGGCCCGACCGAATATCGCCTGCTGCAATTCTTCATGACCCACCAGGAACGCGCCTACACCCGCGGCCAGTTGCTGGATCAGGTCTGGGGCGGCAACGTTTACGTCGAAGAGCGCACCGTCGACGTGCACATTCGCCGCCTGCGCAAGGCCCTCGGCGATGCTTACGAAAATCTGGTACAAACCGTGCGCGGTACGGGCTACCGCTTCTCCACAAAAGCATAAAAAAGCGGCTGCAAGTTTTTAGCTACAAGCGGCAAGTGAAAGCCGATCCGCTTTAGCTTGCAGCTTGAAACTTGACGCTGCGGCTAAGGACGCCCTTGTGAATCAAAACTGGCATGGCACCCTGATTCGCCACATGCTGCTACTGGTCACCGCGTGCCTGGTGATCGGGCTGATCAGCGGCTATTACGGCTGGAGCCTTGCGGTGGGCCTGGGCCTGTATCTGGCCTGGACGCTCAAGCAATTGCTGCGTCTGCACGAATGGCTGCGCCAGCACCAGCCCGATGAAGCGCCGCCCGATGGCTACGGTCTATGGGGCGAAGTGTTCGACAGCATCTACCACCTGCAACGCCGCGACCAACGGGTGCGCGGGCGGCTGCAAGCGGTGATCGACCGGGTGCAGGAATCCACCGCGGCACTGAAAGACGCAGTGATCATGCTCGACAGCGACGGCAACCTGGAATGGTGGAACCGCGCCGCGGAGACCCTGCTCGGCCTCAAGACCCCACAAGACAGCGGCCAACCGGTGACCAACCTGGTGCGGCATCCGCGCTTCAAGGAATATTTCGAGCAGGACAACTTCGCCGAGCCGCTGGAAATCCCGTCACCGACCAACGATCGCGTGCGCATTCAGCTGTACCTGACCCGCTACGGCAACAACGAGCACCTGATGCTGGTGCGCGATGTCACGCGCATCCATCAACTGGAGCAGATGCGCAAAGACTTCATCGCCAACGTGTCTCACGAACTGCGCACACCGCTGACGGTGATCTGCGGCTATCTGGAAACCCTGCTCGATAACGTCGAAGAAGTGAACCCGCGCTGGAGCCGCGCTCTGCAGCAGATGCAGCAACAGGGCGGGCGCATGCAGACGCTGCTCAACGACTTGCTGCTGCTGGCCAAGCTCGAAGCGACCGATTACCCGTCGGACAACCAGCCGGTACAGATCGATACACTGCTGCAGTCGATCACCAGCGACGCCCAGCAATTGTCTGGCGCGAAGAATCAGCACATCACGCTGGAAGCCAATGCCGGCGTGCTGCTCAAGGGCAGCGAAGCGGAGTTGCGCAGTGCGTTTTCCAATCTGGTGTTCAACGCGGTCAAGTACACCCCGGCCGAAGGCAACATTCGGATTCGCTGGTGGGGCGACGATCAGGGCGCGCACCTGAGCGTGCAGGATTCGGGCATCGGTATCGACAGCAAACACCTGCCGCGCCTGACCGAACGCTTCTATCGCGTCGATTCCAGCCGCAACTCCAACACCGGCGGCACCGGCCTCGGTCTGGCCATCGTCAAACATGTGTTGCTGCGCCATCGCGCGCGCATGGAGATCAGCAGCGTGCCCGGCCACGGCAGTACGTTCACCTGCCATTTCGCCCCAGCCCAGGTGGCCAGCGCACGGGCGATCGGCGCCGCCGAGTGATGCCGCCCGGCACACGCCACTAGGCAATTGCCAAGTCAGCCGCTACATTGGCTGA
This sequence comes from Pseudomonas granadensis, assembly GCF_900105485.1. Lineage (GTDB taxonomy): Bacteria > Pseudomonadota > Gammaproteobacteria > Pseudomonadales > Pseudomonadaceae > Aquipseudomonas > Aquipseudomonas granadensis. The sequence goes on from NZ_LT629778.1 coordinate 5,459,330, forward strand.
CTTGCGCCTGCCTTTCAGGCGCTGTTTTCCCTTACTTTCGAATCACACGGAACCTGCAAAACTCCATCATGGACCCTTCCCCTGGCTTGTCCCTCGCTACCATTTTCGCCGACTTCGGCATGATTCTTTTTGCTCTGATCCTGGTACTGCTCAACGGCTTTTTCGTTGCGGCGGAATTCGCCATGGTCAAACTGCGCTCGACCCGGGTCGAAGCCATCGCCGAGCAGCACGGCTGGCGCGGGCATATCCTGCGCACCGTGCACAGTCAGCTCGATGCCTATCTCTCGGCGTGCCAGTTGGGTATCACCCTCGCCTCCCTCGGCCTGGGCTGGGTCGGTGAGCCGGCGTTCGCGCATATCCTCGAACCGCTGTTGAGCGCGATCGGCGTCGATTCGCCGGAGATCGTCAAAGGCGTCTCGTTCTTCACCGCGTTTTTCATCATTTCCTATCTGCATATCGTGGTCGGTGAACTCGCGCCGAAGTCGTGGGCGATCCGCAAACCGGAACTGCTGTCGCTGTGGACGGCGGTGCCGCTGTACCTGTTCTACTGGGCGATGTATCCGGCGATCTACCTGCTCAACGCCAGCGCCAACGCGATCCTGCGTATCGCAGGACAAGGCGAACCCGGCCCGCACCATGAACACCATTACAGCCGCGAGGAACTGAAACTGATCCTGCACTCCAGCCGTGGTCAGGATCCGAGCGACCAAGGCATGCGCGTGCTGGCCTCAGCAGTGGAAATGGGCGAACTGGAAGTGGTCGACTGGGCCAACTCCCGGGAAGACCTGATTACCCTCGAATTCAACGCGCCGCTGAAGGAAATCCTGGCGATGTTCCGTCGCCACAAGTTCAGCCGTTATCCGGTGTACGACAGCGAGCGCCAGGAGTTCGTCGGCCTGCTGCACATCAAGGATCTGCTGCTGGAACTGGCGGCGCTGGACCACATTCCCGAGTCGTTCAACCTGGCCGAGCTGACCCGTCCGCTGGAACGAGTGTCGCGGCACATGCCGTTGTCGCAGCTGCTGGAACAGTTCCGCAAGGGCGGCTCGCACTTCGCCGTGGTCGAGGAGGCGGATGGCAACATCATCGGCTACCTGACCATGGAAGACGTGCTGGAAGTGCTGGTCGGCGATATTCAGGACGAACACCGCAAGGCTGAGCGCGGCATTCTCGCCTATCAGCCGGGCAAGCTGCTGGTCCGTGGCGATACGCCGTTGTTCAAGGTCGAGCGCCTGCTGGGCATCGACCTGGACCACATCGAAGCGGAAACCCTCGCCGGGCTGGTCTATGAAACCCTCAAACGCGTGCCGGAAGAGGAAGAAGTGCTGGAGGTCGAAGGCCTGCGGATCATCATCAAGAAGATGAAAGGGCCGAAGATTGTGCTGGCCAAGGTGTTGATGCTGGATTGATGGGCTGATCCGGGACCGCGTCGCGGCTTTCGCGAGCAGGCTCGCTCCCACCCTGGAATGCTTCACAGGCATCACTGCTTGCCCAACGCAAAGTTGGGCAACGCCCCCAGCGGCTGGTTGAACTGATACGGAATCGACACCAGCCCTTCGCCGGTATTGCGCTGCACCACGAAGTGCAGGTGCGGGCCGCTGCTGTTGCCGGTGTTGCCCGACAGCGCCAGCGGACTGCCGACCTTGACCCGTTGCCCCTCACGCACGCTCACAGAGCCCTGTTTCAGGTGCAGGTACACGCCCATTGTGCCGTCATCGTGCAGCACCCGTACGAAATTGCCCGACGCATCGGTGCCGCGCCCGCTCTGTGAGTTTTCAGTCTTGACCACCACCCCGGCCCGCGCGGCAATGATGGGCGTGCCCACCGGCATGGCGATGTCCATGGCATAGCGATTCTTCGGCCCGTAGTGGCTGTATTGGCCGTTGGCGCCCTGGCTCAGGCGGAACGGTCCGCCACGCCACGGCAGTGGATAGCGATAGCTCTGCGCCGCGCCAGCGGGGTCGCCCAGCGAATAATGGAACTGCGGCGAATACACCAGCGGCTTGCTGGCGGAAATCGCCGTCAGCAGCGCCAGCCGCGTATTGCTGCGCGCGGGCAATACCCGGCGAATGGTTTGCGCCGGTGCGCCGCGCACATTGCTCAGGCCGGTGAATGCCAGGGCGATCTCGACCGGCGCGTACAGATCGTTGCGCACGAACACCACGTCGGTGCCTTTCTGCTTTTTGATATCGAGGTACACCTGGCGCTCCAGGCGCTCGACCATGCGGTCCTGAAACACGAACACCTGCGCGCCTTTGCTCGGCCGGTCGCTGTAGGAAACCACGCCGTTGGCGTCGGTGGATTTATAGATGGTCATGGCCACTGCCGAAGTGGAGGCCAGAAAGAAAGCACAGAGAAACAGCAGGCGCGCGAGCATGGGCAAGAGTCTGTCGAAAGAAGGCCTGGAAATGAGCCTAGCAGGTGAAGCAGACCAGGCTAGTCGACAGATGTTGCAAATAGGCAGTGCAGAAGATGGGTGGTGCGGTTGATGCCCCCATCGCCAGCAGGCTGGCTCCCACATTGGAATGCGTTGCAAATGTGGGAGCCAGCCCTGCTGGCGATAGCGACTTGTCAGGCGAGGACGATCAGGCGCCCGGCACGAAATGCTTCTGCGCCGTGCCACGGGCAATCAGGCGGGAGATGTAGTCGAGCTTCTGCGCGTCCTGATCGACGAAGCGGAAGGTCAGTTGCAGCCATTCGCTGTCTGGCTTCTGCTCAACCGCGACAACCGCGTGCAGGTAACCGTTGAGGCGCGCGACTTCGGCGTTGTCGCCCTGCTCCAGATCGAGCACAGCGCTGTCGAGGACCTGCGGCAGGGTCTCGGTGCGCTTCACCACCAGCAGCGCTTCCTTGATGCTCAGCGCCTTGATCACGCATTGCTGGGTGCCGCTCGGCAGGCGCAACTGGCCCTGACCGCGACCACCGACCGGCGCTTTCGACGCGGCAGGTGCCTGCACCGGCGGCGCGTTGAGCAAACCGCGCGATGGCGCAGCAGCGGCTGCCGGCGCCGCCGCAGCAGGCTTGGCAAACGGGTTGGCTGCTGCCGCAGCCGGGGCAGCGCCGACCACGGCAGGCTTGCCGCCAGTCAGTGCGCTCAGCGAATCGTTGCCGAACGCCGAGTTCATCTTGGTCGGCGCGCTGTTCATCAGGGTGTCGAGCTTGCCGACCTTGTTCAGCGCCTGCTTGACCTTGGTCAGCAACTGTTCATTGGTGAATGGCTTGCTGACGTAGCCGGACACGCCAGCCTGAATCGCCTGCACGACGTTTTCCTTGTCGCCCCGGCTGGTCACCATGACGAACGGCATGGTCTTGAGATTGTCCTGTTCGCGGCACCAGGTCAGCAATTCGAGGCCGGACATTTCCGGCATTTCCCAATCGCACAACACCAGGTCGAAGGCTTCTCTGGCCAGCATGGCCTGGGCCTTTTTACCGTTCACGGCGTCCTCGGTGCGGATCCCCGGGAAGTAATTACGCAGGCACTTTTTCACCAGGTCACGAATGAACGAAGCATCGTCCACGACCAACACACTGATCTTGCTCATCCAACACCCCTATTAAAATCCCGGCAAGCATAACGCTGGCTGATGGCACATTGCCAAAACTCTTCAGTCACGCCGGGACTTTTCGTTCGCGGGTGCTGCTTTTTAATTCGGTTATACCTATGAAAAGCACAAACAAAAACGCCCGGCCAAAAGGCCGGGCGCTTTTCTCAGGCAATCTTACTTATCGTCAGCTTCGCCCGGAACATTAGCGGTTTCGGCGCTGGTGCCTTCAACTTCTTCTTTCATGCGCTTGAGGCCCATGTGCCGCACGTCGGTGCCGCGGACCAGGTAGATCACCAGTTCCGAGATGTTGCGCGCGTGGTCGCCGATGCGCTCCAGCGAACGCAGGACCCAGATGATGCTCAGAACCCGCGAGATAGAGCGCGGGTCTTCCATCATGTAGGTCGCCAGCTCGCGCAGGGCGGTTTTGTATTCGCGGTCGATGATCTTGTCGTACTGCGCCACCGACAGTGCCAGATCGGCGTCGAAACGCGCGAAAGCGTCCAGCGCATCGCGGACCATGTTGCGCACCTGGTCGCCGATGTGGCGAACCTCGACGTAACCGCGCGGCGCTTCGCCTTCCTCGCACAACTGGATGGCACGGCGGGCGATCTTGGTCGCTTCGTCGCCGATACGCTCAAGGTCGATCACCGATTTGGAAATGCTGATGATCAGACGCAAGTCCGACGCTGCCGGCTGACGACGAGCGAGAATGCGCAGGCATTCTTCGTCGATGTTGCGTTCCATCTGGTTGATCTGGTCGTCGATCTCGCGCACTTGCTGAGCCAGACCGGAGTCGGCCTCGATCAGCGCCGTGACGGCGTCGTTGACCTGCTTCTCGACCAGCCCGCCCATGGCAAGGAGGTGGCTGCGCACTTCTTCCAGTTCGGCGTTGAACTGCGCGGAAATGTGATGGGTTAAACCTTCCTTCGAAATCATGATTTGCTCCGCAAAAGCCATGAGCTGCAAGCTACAAGCTGCAAGCTGATTTGTGTCGTACTCGAACCGCTCTTTCTTGCCGCTTGAAGCTTGCGGCTTGCAGCGGTTCGGTCAGCCATAGCGACCGGTGATGTAGTCTTCGGTCTGCTTCTTCGCCGGATTGGTGAACAGGGTATCGGTGTCGCCGAATTCCACCAGTTTGCCCATGTACATGAACGCCGTGTAGTCGGACACCCGCGCCGCCTGCTGCATGTTGTGCGTGACGATAACGATGGTGAACTTGGATTTCAGCTCGTAGATCAGCTCTTCGACTTTCAGCGTCGAGATCGGGTCGAGGGCCGAGCACGGTTCGTCGAGCAGTAGCACTTCCGGCTCAACGGCGATGGTACGGGCGATCACCAGACGCTGTTGCTGACCACCGGACAGGCCAAGCGCCGAGTCGTGCAGACGGTCTTTGACCTCGTCCCACAGGGCCGCGCCTTTCAACGCCCACTCAACGGCTTCGTCGAGGATGCGCTTCTTGTTGATGCCCTGGATGCGCAGGCCGTACACCACGTTTTCGTAGATGGTCTTCGGGAACGGGTTGGGCTTCTGGAACACCATGCCGACGCGACGACGCAGCTCGGCAACGTCTTCGCCCTTGCGATAGATGTTGTTGCCGTACAGGTTGATCGCGCCTTCAACGCGGCAGCCGTCAACCAAATCGTTCATGCGGTTGAAGGTGCGCAGCAAAGTCGACTTGCCGCAACCGGACGGGCCGATGAACGCGGTCACGCGCTGCTTCGGAATATTCATGCTGACATCGAACAGCGCTTGTTTCTCGCCGTAGTACAGGCTCAGACCGGGCACTTCGATGGCCACGGTTTCCTGTTCGAGATTCAGGCTCTGCTTGTCGCGGCCCAGGGCAGACATGTTGATGCCGTGGCTGTGTGTTTCGTGCTGCATGGGTCTCACTCCGTTCGTAGCTGCAAGCTTCTGGCTGCAAGCTGCAAGTTTGAGCAAAAGCGGCTTGTAGCTTGCCGCTTGTGGCTAATGGCTTTAGCTGTCCAGTGCTTTGTACTTTTCACGCAGGTGGTTGCGGATATACACCGCCGACAGGTTCAACGTCGCGATCACCAGCACCAGCAACAGCGCCGTGGCGTACACCAGCGGACGGGCCGCTTCGACGTTCGGGCTCTGGAAGCCGACGTCATAAATGTGGAAGCCCAGGTGCATGATCTTCTGGTCCAGGTGCAGGTACGGGTAGTTGCCATCCACTGGCAGCGACGGCGCCAGTTTCACCACGCCCACCAGCATCAGCGGCGCCACTTCACCAGCGGCACGCGCCACGGCGAGGATCATGCCGGTCATCATTGCCGGGCTGGCCATCGGGATGACGATCTTCCACAGCGTCTCCGCCTTGGTCGCGCCCAGCGCCAGCGAACCTTCACGCACGGTACGCGGGATCCGCGCCAGACCTTCTTCGGTAGCCACGATCACCACCGGCACCGCGAGCAGGGCCAGCGTCAGCGAGGCCCACAGCAGACCCGGCGTACCGAAGGTCGGCGCCGGCAGTGCTTCAGGGAAGAACAAGCGGTCGACCGAACCACCGAGCACGTAGACGAAGAAACCCAGACCGAACACGCCATAAACGATCGCCGGTACACCGGCAAGGTTGTTCACTGCGATACGAATCACACGAGTCAGGGTGTTCTGCTTGGCGTATTCACGCAGGTACACCGCCGCCAGTACGCCGAACGGGGTGACGATCATCGCCATGATCAGGGTCATCATCACGGTGCCGAAGATCGCCGGGAAGATCCCGCCCTCGGTGTTCGCTTCACGCGGGTCATCCGAGAGGAATTCCCAGATCTTGCTGAAGTAGAAGCCGACCTTGGTAAACGTGCTCATGCCGTTTGGCTGGTAGGCATGCACGACTTTGCCCAGACCGATTTCGATTTCCTTGCCGTTGGCGTCACGGGCGGTCAAGGCGTCGCGGTTGAACTGTGCATGCAGATCGGACAGACGCGCTTCGATGTCTTTGTAGCGCGCGTCCAGCTCGGCGCGCTCGGACGCCATGTCCGCTTGCGCGGTGGCGTCGAGCTTGCCTTCCAGCTCGAGTTTGCGACCGTGCAGACGGATGCGCTCAAGGCCGGCGTTGATCGCGCCGATGTCGGTTTTTTCCAGCGTCTTCAATTGAGCCGCGAGATCGTTGACCCGATCGATGCGCGCTTGCAGCTCAGGCCATGCGGCCTCGCCTTCGGCGATCACCTTGCCGTCCTGTTTAACGTTGACCAGGTAGCCGTAGAAATTGCCCCATTCGCGACGCTCGATCGCCATCAACTCCGGCGGCGTGGTCTGCTTGGTCAGCCAGTCGCCGACGATCCACGTGAAGTCGTTGCCGTTCAGGTCGCGGTTGCCGACCTTGACCAGCTCGCGGGTCATGAATTCCGGACCTTCGTCAGGCACCGGCAGGCCGGCACTCTTCAGACGGGCACGCGGCACTTCTTCTTTCTGCACCACTTCGCCGACGATCAGGTGATTGGCCTGGCCGGGCACGTCGTAATGCGCGTGGATCAGGTCCGCCGGCCAGAAATGACCGAGACCGCGCACGGCAATCACCGCCAACAGGCCAATGGTCATGATGACCGCGATGGACACCGCGCCACCGCTGATCCAGACGCCTGGGGCGCCGCTCTTGAACCATCCTTTCAGGGAGTTCTGTTTCACAGACTTCTACCTTTGCTTAAAGCGACGAGTATTTCTTGCGCAGACGCTGACGAATCAGTTCTGCCAGGGTGTTCATGACGAAGGTGAACAACAGCAGCACCAGCGCCGAGAGGAACAGCACGCGGTAGTGGCTGCCGCCGACTTCCGACTCAGGCATTTCCACTGCAACGTTGGCGGCCAGGGTGCGCAGGCCTTCGAACAGGTTCATTTCCATGACCGGGGTGTTACCGGTGGCCATCAGCACGATCATGGTTTCACCGACGGCGCGGCCCATGCCGATCATCAGCGCCGAGAAGATCCCCGGGCTGGCGGTGAGGATGACCACGCGGGTCATGGTCTGCCACGGTGTAGCACCGAGGGCCAGCGAACCGAGGGTCAAGCCACGCGGCACGCTGAACACAGCGTCTTCGGCGATCGAGTAGATGTTCGGGATCACCGCGAAACCCATGGCCAGACCGACCACCAGTGCGTTGCGCTGGTCGTAGGTGATGCCCAGGTCGTGGGAGATCCACATGCGCATGTCGCCGCCGAAGAACCAGTTCTCCATGAACGGGCTCATGTACAGCGACAGCCAGCCCACGAACAGGATCACCGGAATCAGCAGCGCACTTTCCCAGCCGTCCGGGACTTTCAGGCGGATCGATTCAGGCAGGCGGCTGAAGGTGAAACCGGCCACGAGGATGCCGATCGGCAACAGCATCAGCAGGCTGAAAATGCCCGGCAGATGCCCTTCCACATACGGCGCGAGGAACAGACCGGCGAAGAAACCGAGGATCACCGTCGGCATCGCTTCCATCAGTTCGATCACCGGCTTGACCTTGCGGCGCATGCCAGGGGCCATGAAGTACGCGGTGTAGATCGCTGCGGCAACGGCCAGTGGCGCGGCCAGCAGCATCGCGTAGAACGCGGCTTTCAGGGTGCCGAAGGTCAGTGGCGACAGGCTCAGTTTCGGTTCGAAATCAGTGTTGGCGGCAGTCGATTGCCAGACGTACTTAGGCTCGTCGTAGTTCTCGTACCAGACCTTGCTCCACAAAGCGCTCCACGACACTTCCGGGTGCGGGTTGTCGAGCAGCAACGGTTGCAGCTTGCCGCCGGCTTCGACGATCACCCGGTTGGCGCGCGGCGACAGACCGAACAGGCCCTGGCCGTCGACCACCTGGTCGACCAGCAGCGTGCGGTGCGCGGTGCTGTGGAACACCCCAAGCTTGCCGCTGGCGTCGAGGGCGAGGAAGCCTTTGCGGCGTTCTTCGGCAGCGATTTCAACGATGGGCGTGCTGCCCATCTGGAACGTGCGAATCTGCTTCAGGCGCTGCTCGCCATCGGTGTCACGGGCCATGAACCACTGGGCCAGACCGCCCTTGGAGTCGCCGATGATCAGCGAGATACCACCAACCAGTTGCGTGGTCGCGGTGACTTCGGCGTCAGCATTCTCCAGCAGCTTGTAGCGACCGTTGAGGCTCTTGTCGCGCAGGCTGAAGACATCGGCCTGAGCGCGACCGTTGACCACGTACAGCCACTGCTGACGCGGGTCGACGAAGATGTTTTTCACCGGCTCAGTCATCTGCGGCAGATCGATACGCTGCTGCTCGTTGGTGACTTCGCCGGTCATCAGGTTCTCTTCGCTGGTCAGCGACAGAACATTGAGTTGCGAACCGGTAGAGCCGACCAGCATAAGGGTCGTATCGGTGGCATTGAGGCTGACATGCTCCAGTGCACCGCCGCTTTCGTTCAGCGCAATCGGCGTCTCGCCGTACGGGTACTCGATGGCCGGCGTGATGGTTTTCTTGCCATCGGGGTAGCTGACTTTGTAGGTGTGACGGAACACCAGCGCCTGACCATTGGACAGGCCCACGGCCACCAGCGGATGACCCGGCTGGTCTTCACCAATGGACGTCACGCTGGCGCCGGCCGGCACTGGCAGATCGACGCGCTTGAGTTCAGCGCCACTGTCGATATCGAAGAACAACGCCTGCCCCTTGTCGGAGACGCGCATCGCCACCTGATTCTGCTCTTCGAGCGAGATCATCAGCGGCTTGCCGGCGTCCTGCATCCAGGCCGGGGTGATCGAGTCTTTCGCGGTCAGGTCGGCACCTTGAAACAATGGCGCAACCACGTAAGCGAGGAAGAAAAAGATCAGGGTGATGGCCGCGAGCACCGCGAGGCCGCCAACGAGGACGTACCAACGGGTGAAGCGATCCTTGAGCGCGCGAATGCGGCGCTTGCGTTGCAGCTCAGGCGTATTGAAATCAATGCGCTTGGGAGGGGAAGTCGTAGTCATTGGGGAATTGGCCAGATCATTCATGCGCACACCCTAGCGATCCTGTATGACAGAAAGATGACAATGCAGTGACGCAGCAAATCCGCCACCCGGAAGGCCCGGCAGCGGAGTCGAAAATTTGGTAAATGTGGGAGCGAGCCTGCTCGCTCCCACAAAGAGTCCGGCGTTACGCCGGGCTCGATTTGTTACTGCTTGGCGACAGAGCCGCCTTCCTGCAGACCGAGGTCAGCCAGTGCTTTGGCAGCAACCTTGGCTGGCAGCGGGATGTAGCCGTCTTTCACAACCACTTCCTGGCCCTGCTTCGACAGCACCAGTTTGACGAACTCGGCTTCCAGCGGGGCCAGAGGCTTGTTCGGGGCTTTGTTGACGTATACGTAGAGGAAACGCGACAGCGGGTACTTGCCGTTCAGGGCGTTTTCTTCGGTGTCTTCGATGAACTCGCCGCCTTCTTTCTTGGCCAGGGCAACGGTTTTCACGCTGGCAGTCTTGTAGCCGATACCCGAGTAGCCAACGCCATTAAGCGAGCTGCTGATCGACTGCACCACCGACGCCGAACCTGGTTGTTCGTTGACGTTTGGCTTGTAGTCGCCTTTGCACAGGGCTTCTTCCTTGAAGTAGCCATAGGTGCCGGATACCGAGTTGCGGCCGAACAGTTGCACTGGCTTGTTGGCCAGGTCGCCGGTCACACCGAGGTCGCCCCAGGTCTTGACGTCAGCCTTGGCACCGCACAGGCGTGTCGAGGAGAAAATCGCATCGACCTGAGCCATGGTCAGGTGCTTGATCGGGTTGTCCTTGTGCACGAACACGGCCAGGGCATCCACGGCAACCGGGATGGCAGTCGGCTTGTAGCCGTACTTCTGCTCGAAAGCCTGCAGCTCGTTGTCCTTCATCTTGCGGCTCATCGGGCCCAGGTTGGCGGTGCCTTCGGTGAGTGCAGGTGGCGCGGTGGAGGAACCGGCGGCCTGAATCTGGATGTTGACGTTCGGGTATTCTTTTTTGTAGTTCTCGGCCCACAGGGTCATGAGGTTGGCCAGGGTATCGGAACCGACGCTGGACAGGTTGCCCGACACACCAGTGGTCTTGGTGTAGCTCGGGATAGCAGGGTCAACAGCGGCAACCGCGTTGGCAGTCGCAACGCCAGCAGCGACAAAAGTCATTGCCGCCATCAAACGCTTCAGTTTCATGCCTTACTCCTAGCAGATAGGGTGTGTTAAGTCGGGGCCAAGTATCAGCAGGCCGTGTGAACACTCTATGGCTGAAATATGACAATTGGATGAAAGGCCAGTATTGCCGCCAGCAAACAAGAAGAAACGTTTGGCGAGTTGACAAATCACTATCAGAATATAGCCTTGTCAACCACGAGAGGCCCCTATGATAAACGACCGTATTCGCCGCGCGCGCCTGCAAAGTGGCCTCACCCTTGAGGCTCTGGCCGATCAGCTTGGCGATATAACCAAACAAGCCTTGAGCAAATATGAAAAAGGGTTGAGCACTCCAAGCTCGACTCGCCTGTTGCAATTGGCCAAGGCACTGCAGGTCAGCCCGGAATATTTCTTCCGCGCGGATGCAATTCCGCTCGCGCCGTTGGAGTTTCGAAAGCTGGCCAAGATGCCTAAATACCGCCAGGCACAAGTCGAAGAGAAAATCCGCGAACACCTCGAGCGCTACATAGCGCTCGAGGAATGTTTCAATCCTGCCGACATATATACCCCGGCCACTCCTGCACAAATGATCCCGGTGTCCTGCCTCGATGAAGCCGAGCAAGCGGCTGAAGAGCTTCGCCAGGTCTGGGGAATCGGCAGCGACCCGATTGCCAACCTCACCGAGCAACTGGAGGAGCACAGCATCAAGGTAGCGATGCTCAAAGGTCCTGATGATTTCGATGGAGCCTGTGCTGCCACCGGCAACGGCGAGCATGTGTTGATTGCATTGAATGCCAATCGACCAGGCGAACGCATCAGGTTTACTGCCGCTCACGAACTCGGTCACTGGGTCATGGCATTACCTGAGGACATGCCGGAGAAAGACAAGGAAAATTGCTGCCATCGATTTGCCGGGGCCTTCCTCTATCCGGCAAAAGGCGTCACCAGTGATTTCGGCAGCCATCCTCGCTCCAGAGTTCACCCAAGAGAACTGCTGATTGCCAAGCGCCAATACGGCATATCGATGCATGCGGCGCTCAGACGCCTGAAGGATCTGAAGCTGCTCAGCGAAAGTGGCTATAAGTCACTGACCATCCAGTTCAGTGCAAACGGCTGGCGCAAGTCGGAACCCGAACCTCTGCCATGCAAGCCGCCACAACGATTTGAGTCCCTGGCATTCTGGGCGCTGGCCGAAGGACTGATCAGCAAATCCAGAGCTGCTGAACTCCTGCGCAAGCCGGTGAGCGCATTGGACCCTAATTTCCTGGGTTCACTGGAGAATGCATGAGTCTGATCTACATCAGCGATACGAATATCTGGATCGATTTTAGAAATGCCGGACTACTGGAGCAAATGTTCCAACTGCCCTTCACCCTTTGTTGTACCGACTTCGTAATGCAAGAGCTCGCCGACTTCCCACATAAAGAACTGCTCAAGCGAGGATTGAGCGTCGAGTCATTTGACGAATCTGGTGTGATCAAACTTTTCGGGTTGAAAATCGAGCACAACAACAGCTCACTGGCGGACGTGTCTTGCTACTTGCTGGCGCAGGAAACAGGACGGCCGCTCTTGACTGGAGATGGCAGGTTACGGCGGCAGGCACAACGCGATGGGCTGCGGGTACACGGTGCACTTTGGTTACTGGATCTTATGGTTGAGCATAAAATGATCAACGAACAGCACGCAGCAAATGCCTTGGACCACATGCTTGAGCACGGCGCCCGACTACCGGCTGGCGAGTGCGAAGCAAGGCTCTCGCGCTGGCGAGAGCCTTACGTAATCTGAAGTACAGATCAGCGCCCCTTCCTCCACAACCACGCACCTACAAGAATTCCCATCCCGCACAGCACCGCCACATAGTAGGCCGGACCCATCGCGCTTTCCTTGAGCAGCAGACTCACCACCATCGGCGTCAAGCCACCGAAGATTGCGTACGCGACGTTGTACGAAAACGACAAGCCGCTGAAGCGCACCACCGGCGGGAAGGCCTTGACCATCACATACGGCACGGCGCCGATGGTGCCGACCAGCAGACCGGTCAATGCGTACAGCGGGAACAGCCAGTCCGGGTGGTCGGCGAGGCTGTGATAGAAAGTCCACGAGCTGATCAGCAGGCCGAGGCAGCCGAAAACGAAGACGCGGCCGGCACCGAAGCGATCGGCCAGTGCGCCAGCGCCGATGCAACCCAGGCTGAGGAAGACGATGGCCAGGCTGTTGGCCTGCAACGCGGTGGTCGGCGAGAAGTGATAGACCGTTTGCAGCACGGTCGGGGTCATCAGGATGACCACCACCACGCCGGCCGACAGCAGCCAGGTCAGCAGCATCGAAATCGCGATTGCGCCGCGGTGATCACGCAGCACCGCGCGCAGCGGTACTTCTTCAGCCAATGCCTTGCGCTGTTGCAGCTCGGCGAACACCGGAGTTTCGTGCAGCCAGCGGCGCAGGTACACGGAGAACAGGCCGAACACACCGCCCAGCAGGAACGGGATCCGCCAGGCGTAATCGGAGACTTCCGCCGGGGTATAAATGCTGTTGATCGCCGTGGCGACCAGCGAGCCGAGCAGAATACCGGCAGTCAAACCGCTGGTGAGCGTGCCGCAGGCATAGCCGATGTGTTTTTGCGGGACGTGTTCGGAAACGAAGACCCACGCCCCCGGCACTTCCCCGCCGATCGCCGCGCCCTGAATGACGCGCATCAACAACAGCAGGATCGGTGCCCAGATGCCGATCTGCGCATACGTTGGCAGCAGGCCCATGATCAGGGTCGGCACGGCCATCATGAAAATGCTCAGGGTGAACATCTTCTTGCGCCCCAGCAGGTCGCCGAAGTGCGCCATGACGATGCCGCCCAGCGGCCGGGCGAGGTAGCCGGCAGCGAAGATGCCGAACGTCTGCATCAGCCGCAGCCACTCGGGCATGTCGGCCGGGAAGAACAGCTTGCCGACCACGGTGGCGAAGAATACGAAGATGATGAAATCGTAGAATTCCAGCGCCCCGCCGAGGGCGGACAGCGACAGGGTCTTGTAGTCATTGCGGGTCAACGGTCGTGCGGGTTGCTCGGGCTGCGCGAGGCTCGAAGGCGCTGTGGTCATGGCAAGGGCTTCTCTTATAGTCGAATCTGTCGCCACAACAACGCTGGCGGTGGCTCGGACAGGTTCGGCACCATAGCAAATTGTTCGAAAAAGCACATAGAGGCGCGTAATTGACGGTCGAAATCAGAACCGGACGGTCGTCGTGGAGTCTACCGACCGATATACTCGCCACCTGCGCAGGTTTTGTAAGAGGTTGCTGTGCGAAAACGTTGTTGGCCCGCCCTTTGCTCGGGATTAGCCTTTTTCGCAGAGTTTCCCTTTAGGCGCCTGATGGAAAACGTGACGAACGCAGTGTGTTCGGTGTTGAATCGTTTTTCTTGAAGACGGCTACCACCCGCAATACCCACGAAGAGTCACGGGTCAGAGGCCCCTCGGCATGATAGAGCTCGAACAAGAAGATCCGATCCCACAGGGCGACCTGGCCCTGCAAATCACCGCGCTCCCGCGCGAAACCAACGGCTTTGGCGATATTTTCGGCGGCTGGCTGGTCGCGCAGATGGACCTGGCCGGCACCGCCATGGCCAGTCGCGTCGCCGGTGGCCGTGTCGCCACGGTGGCCATCGACCGCATGGCGTTTCTGGTGCCGGTGGCGGTTGGCGCGCAGCTGTCCTTTTATACCCAGACCCTGGAAATCGGCCGCAGCTCGATCCAGATGATGGTCGAAGTGTGGAGCGATGACCCACTGTCCAGCGAATGGCGCAAGGTCACCGAAGCGGTCTTCGTTTTTGTCGCCATCGATGGCAGCGGTCGCACCCGTTCGGTGCCGCCACGCGCGCGTTAAACCTCGCGGCCGTTTTGCGGTCGATAGTCGTCCCCAGTGTCTGATCGAGAGTTGCCCATGAACACGCCCAACGTTGAAGCCGTGAAACAGGATGAATTGAACTGCTGGCGCATCCGCCACGGCAAGGCCGAAGTGCTGGTGGCCCAGCAAGGCGCGCACATTCTCAGCTACCAGGTCGACGGCCAGCCGCCGATCATCTGGCTCAACGACAAGGCCGACTTCAAGACCGGCAAGAGCATCCGTGCCGGCGTGCCGGTGTGCTGGCCGTGGTTCGGCAAGTTCGAACGCAACCCGCAGAGCGTGCAGGCCATGTACACCGGCGCACAGCCGGCCCCCGCGCACGGTCTGGTGCGGGCGATGGATTGGGAACTGGGCGGCATCGAGTCGGAGGCTGACGGCGTCAAGGTCGAGTTCAAACTGCCCTACCCGGAAGGTGGCCTGCCGGGCTGGCCCCACGAAGTCGATCTGACCCTGACTTTGCATCTGGCAGATCAGTTGAGCTACAGCCTGACCAGCCACAACCGCGGCACCGACAGCGTGACCCTCAGCCTGGCGCTGCACACGTATTTCGCTGTCAGTGACGTGCGTAACGTACAGGTCGACGGTGTCGCCGGGCTGGATTACATCGAGACCCTGGACGACTGGAACACCGCCAGCCAGCAAGGCGATCTGCAGTTTGCCGGCGAAACCGACCGCATCTACCTCGACGCGCCGCCGCAACTGAGCATTGTCGATCCGACCTGGGAACGACGCATCGTGCTGACCTCGACGGGTTCGCGCACGGCGGTGATCTGGAACCCGTGGATCGACCGCGCCGCCGCATTGCCGGACATGGACAACGATGGCTGGCAGCGCATGCTGTGCATCGAGACCGCGAATGTGATGGATGACATCGTCACCCTCGCACCGGGTGCGAGCCATACGATGGGTGTCAGCGTCGCCGCGACACCGCGCTAAGCCACACCGCTATACGAAATGTGGGAGCCAGCCTGCTGGCGATGGCGTTGTGTCAGGCAACGGAAAAGTCTCTGACAGACCGCTATCGCCAGCAGGTTGGCTCCCACAGTTGGTTTGGGGTGGCTGTTAGAGATCAGCTTCCTGCACCACCCGCACCTTGTCCGCCTCCAGCGCATATGCCGCATCGGCCAGGTCGTTGCTGACCTTCTCGATTTTCAGCGTGCCGGTCACCCACAACGGCGTGTAGATATCGTCCAGCTTCAAACCCTTCGGATAGCGCACCAGCACCAGTTGATTCGGCGGCGGTGGCGGCACGTGGATGCACGCGCCCGGGTACGGCACCAGGAAGAACAGCGTGCTGCGGCCCTTGGCGTCGGACTCTAGCGGCACCGGGTAACCCCCGATGCGGATGTGCTTGTCGTTCATCGACGCCACGGTTTTGGTCGAGTACATCACCGCCGGCAGACCTTTGGCCTGCTTCATCCCGCCCTTCTCGGTGAAGGTGCCGGTGGCTTCCGGGGTGTTGTGGTCGATTTCAGGCATGGCCTCGAGGGCTTTCTGATCCGACTTGGGCATCAGTTCGAGCCAGTCGGTTTCCGGCAGTTCGCCGGCGTGGGCCAAACCGCTGCCCAGCAAGAGGAGAGTCAACAAAAGACGGCGCATGAAGGTGCTCGGCATAGAAAGGAAGGAACGTTGAATCGCCGAGCATTCTAGCCCTCCCGGCCAGTTTGGCAGAGAGGGCTTTGTCGCTTTGGATCAGTTCTTTTTGATCAGGCCGTAGATCACCAGCAGCACGATCGCACCAACCAGCGCACCGATGAAACCGGCACCCTCGCCCGCCTGATAAATGCCCAGAGCCTGGCCGCCATAAGTGGCCGCCAGCGAACCGCCGATACCGAGCAGGATGGTCATGATCCAGCCCATGCTGTCATTGCCCGGTTTCAGGAACCGCGCGAGCAGGCCGACGATCAAGCCGATAAAGATGGTTCCGATAATTCCCATGACATTTCCCTCTGATTTGGTAGATACGCGAAAGCCTAGTCAGAGTTTCGCATCCTGCCATGAGAGAACGGTGGTCCCTGAATGGTTCCGCCGTTGTCACATGAAACTGCCGTTACTCGGCAATCAGCGCTTGAACCTTGACGATCTGCGCCTGCAGCGTAGCCATGTCGGCGCAACGCAGGTTGGCGTGACCGACCTTGCGTCCGGCCTTGAAGGCTTTGCCGTAGTGATGCAGGTGGCAGTCTTCGATGGCGATGACTTTCTCCACTGGCGGAACCACGCCGATGAAATTCAGCATGGCGCTCTCGCCGACCTTGGCGGTCGAACCCAGCGGCAGGCCGGCAACGGCGCGCAGGTGGTTTTCGAACTGGCTGCACTCGGCGCCTTCGGTGGTCCAGTGCCCGGAGTTGTGCACGCGCGGGGCGATTTCGTTGGCCTTGAGGCCACCGTCGACCTCAAAGAACTCGAACGCCATCACGCCGACATAGTCGAGCTGCTTGAGCACGCGGCTGGAATAGTCTTCCGCCAGTGCCTGCAACGGGTGATCGGTGCTGGCCACCGACAATTTGAGAATGCCGCTGTCGTGGGTGTTGTGCACCAACGGGTAAAACTTCGTCTCGCCGTCGCGAGCACGCACGGCGATCAGCGAGACTTCACCGGTGAACGGCACGAAGCCTTCGAGCAGGCAGGCAACGCTGCCCAGCTCGGCGAACGTACCGACCACGTCTTGCGGCGTGCGCAGGACTTTCTGGCCCTTGCCGTCATAACCCAGGGTACGGGTTTTCAGCACGGCCGGCAGACCGATCGCAGCAACCGCGGCGTCCAGATCGGCTTGCGACTGGATGTCGGCGAAGGCCGGGGTCGGAATCCCCAGATCCTTGAACATGCTCTTTTCGAACCAGCGGTCGCGAGCGATGCGCAGGGCTTCGGCACTCGGGTAGACCGGCACGAATTGCGAGAGGAACGCCACGGTTTCGGCCGGAACGCTTTCGAATTCGAAGGTCACCAGATCGACTTCATCGGCCAGTTGGCGCAGATGATCCTGATCGCCGTAATCGGCCCGCAGGTGTTCGCCCAACGCGGCCGCACAGGCGTCCGGCGCAGGGTCGAGAAAAGCGAAGTTCATCCCCAGCGGAGTACCCGCCAGGGCCAACATGCGACCCAACTGGCCGCCACCGATTACACCGATCTTCATCTCAACAACCTCAGGCAATACGTGGGTCTGGATTGTCCAGGACGCTGTCTGTCTGCTCGGCACGGAAGGTTTTCAGTACCGCGTGGAACTGCGGGTGCCTGGCGCCCAGGATGCTCGCCGAGAGCAGCGCGGCGTTGATCGCGCCAGCCTTGCCGATGGCCAGGGTGGCGACCGGAATGCCTGCCGGCATCTGCACGATCGACAGCAGCGAATCGACGCCCGAGAGCATGGCCGACTGGACCGGCACGCCCAGCACCGGCAGGTGGGTCTTGGCCGCACACATGCCCGGCAAGTGGGCAGCGCCACCGGCACCAGCAATGATTACCTCGATGCCACGGCCTTCAGCCTCTTCGGCGTACTGGAACAGCAGATCCGGGGTGCGGTGGGCAGAGACCACTTTGACCTCGTACGGGATGCCGAGCTTTTCCAGCATATCGGCGGTGTGGCTAAGGGTGGACCAATCGGACTTGGAGCCCATGATCACGCCAACCAGTGCACTCATCGTCGCGCCTCTTCTCTCAGGAGCGCCCGCAGGCGCGTCATAAAACAACAAGCCACGCAGGTTGCGTGGCTTGATTGTACGAAAAATGGCCGGACGTGCCGGCCGAAGGCCGCGCAGTATACCGCAAAGAAAGCAATAAACAGCCCCCGAAACGACCATCCGTCAAATCAGCGAAAGGCCCGGTTTTATTGACTTGAAGGTCAGCGCCGCAACACCGCAAATCCCCTGTAGGAGTGAGCCTGCTCGCGATAGCGGTGGATCAGTCTCATCAACATTGAATGTGCAGACGCAATCGCGAGCAGGCTCACTCCTACAGGGGTTTGTGTTGGGTCAGGAGGATTGTGCAGCGCCGCCTTCGAGCTTGCGCCACAGCAATCGCACGTTGGCCTTGCGCACCAGGGCGCAGCGATACAGGCGAATCTCCAGCGGCACATGCCATTGCGGACCGCCGCAGACCACCAGTTCGCCACGGGCCAACTCGGCGCGCACGCTCAGTTGCGGCACCCAGGCGATGCCGAGGCCTTCCAGCGCCATGCTTTTCAGGCTGTCGGCCATGGCGGTTTCGTAGATCGTGGTGAAGCGCAACTGGCGCTGGCGCAGCAGACCGTTCACCGAACGCCCGAGGAACGCCCCGGCGCTGTAGGCCAGCAGCGGCACGCTTGCCTCGCCCTCCAGGTCGAACAACGGTTTGCCCTCGGCATCCGCCGCGCACACCGGGAGCATTTCGGTCTGGCCCAGATGCAGCGACGGGAAGATTTCCGGGTCCATCTGCATCGCCGAATCCGGGTCGTAGAACGCCAGCATCAGATCGCAACCGCCCTCGCGCAAGGCGTGCACCGCGTCGCCGACGTTGGTTGCCACCAGCCGCGTGGCGATGTTCAGGCCGTCGTTGCGCAACTGCGCGATCCAGCGCGGGAAAAAACCCAGCGCCAGCGAGTGTGCCGCCGCGACTTGAATGACTTCACCCTGCCCGCCTTCCAGATGGTGCAGATGGCGCAGCACTTCGCCGAGCTGTTCAACCACGGTGCGTGCGGTCACCAGAAACAGCTGCCCTGCCGCCGTCAGCTCAACCGGCGTACGCGAGCGATTGACCAGCGTCAGGCCCAGTGCAGCTTCAAGGCTGCGGATCCGCCGACTGAACGCCGGCTGGGTCACGAAACGCCGTTCTGCCGCCTGCGAGAAGCTTCGGGTGGCGGCCAGAGCACTGAAGTCCTCGAGCCATTTGCTTTCCAGATTCATCACGTCCTCCCGGACACGCACCAAAACAGGTCACACGTCTGCCGCACCAGCGGCGTCACATCGACATTATGCCGAATGTGCATAGGGCAGTGCTGAACAGCATTGGCCCAAAAATCCCCACAAGCCTAGCATTCGCAGCGTTCCGGCACAGACCGGGTCCTTATCGAGATGATTTCCATCATGTCCTCCGCTGCATCTTTCCGCACAGAAACCGACCTGCTTGGCGCCCTCGACGTACCGGCGCAAGCGTATTACGGCATCCAGACCCTGCGAGCGGTGAATAACTTCCGTCTCTCCGGTGTTCCGATTTCGCATTACCCGAAACTGGTTGTGGGCCTGGCGATGGTCAAACAGGCCGCCGCTGACGCCAACCGCGAGTTGGGTCACCTGAGCGAAGCCAAGCACGCTGCCATCAGCGAAGCCTGCGCCCGATTGATCCGCGGTGATTACCACGAAGAGTTCGTGGTCGACATGATTCAAGGTGGCGCCGGTACATCCACCAACATGAACGCCAACGAAGTGATCGCCAACATTGCGCTCGAAGCAATGGGTCACCAGAAAGGCGAGTACCAGTACCTGCACCCGAACGACGACGTGAACATGGCGCAGTCGACCAACGACGCTTATCCGACGGCCATTCGCCTGGGCCTGCTGCTCGGTCACGACACCCTGCTGGCCAGTCTCGACAGCCTGATCCAGGCATTCGCGGCGAAGGGCAAAGAGTTCGATCACGTCCTGAAAATGGGCCGTACCCAACTGCAAGACGCCGTGCCGATGACCCTCGGTCAGGAATTCCGTGCCTTCGCCACCACCATGGGCGAAGACCTGGCCCGTCTGAAGACGCTGGCCCCGGAACTGCTCACCGAAGTGAACCTGGGCGGCACTGCGATCGGTACCGGCATCAACGCCGACCCGCGTTATCAAGCGCTGGCGGTACAGCGTCTGGCGCTGATCAGCGGTCAACCGCTGGTGCCGGCGGCTGACCTGATCGAAGCGACGTCCGACATGGGCGCCTTCGTGTTGTTCTCCGGCATGCTCAAGCGCACGGCGGTCAAGCTGTCGAAGATCTGCAACGACCTGCGCCTGCTGTCCAGCGGCCCGCGCACCGGCATCAATGAAATCAACCTGCCGGCGCGTCAGCCAGGCAGCTCGATCATGCCTGGCAAGGTCAACCCGGTCATCCCGGAAGCGGTAAACCAGGTGGCGTTCCAGGTCATCGGTAACGACCTGGCGCTGACCATGGCGGCCGAAGGCGGCCAACTGCAACTGAACGTGATGGAGCCGCTGATCGCTTTCAAGATCTTCGACTCGATCCGCCTGCTGCAACGCGCCATGGACATGCTGCGCGAGCACTGCATCGTCGGCATCACCGCCAACGAAGCGCGCTGCCGCGAACTGGTCGAACACTCGATCGGGCTGGTCACCGCACTGAACCCGTACATCGGCTACAAAAACGCCACGCGCATCGCCGGCCTCGCCCTGGAAAGCGGCCGCGGCGTGCTGGAATTGGTCCGCGAAGAAGGCCTGCTCGACGAAGCCATGCTCGCCGACATCCTGCGCCCGGAAAACATGATTGCCCCGCGTCTGGTTCCGCTCAAAGCCTGAACCGACACGTAACTTGTAGCACCGCTCACCAGGTCGAGGGACTAGACACCTCTCACCTTTTGAGGGCTTGGGGACCTGGTCCCCGAGCCCTTTTTTTTAACCGTTTGAAGGACAAACGTCTTCTGTAGGAGTGAGCCTGCTCGCGATGAACGATGACGCGGTGTGTCATTAGAACCGCAACGCCTGCATCGCGAGCAGGCTCACTCCTGCAAAAGCCCGGCGCCGGTAACGCCGGGTGTTTCAACGCTTCGTTTCGTCGCTTGCACCACAACCGTGCAGACGGGCGCGCCACTGATCGGTATAGTGCCGCCCCTCTTCGCGTGAGCGGTCGTCGGTAACGAGGCCATAACCCATGCGAAACCCGAACTAATAACAAAACCCGCGATATGGATCCGGGACGAAACCTTCGCCTCACCCGTTGTGCCGTGCGCACAGCGGTGTAACACGATGTTTCTCCGATCCAGCATTTGCTCTCACAAAAAACAGCGAGGAAAAATCCATGCTCGAAGTCATCAACGACTTCCTCTCAGGGAAAGTACTGATCGTGCTCATTGTCGGGCTCGGTAGCTACTTCACGATTCGCTCGCGTTTCGTTCAACTGCGCCACTTCTTCCACATGTTTGCGGTGTTCCGCGACAGCCTCAAAGGCAGCGCCGGGCAACTCAGCTCGTTCCAGGCCTTGATGCTCAGCCTCGCCGGCCGCGTAGGCGCGGGTAACATCGCCGGTGTCGGCATCGCCGTGACCCTAGGTGGTCCGGGTGCGGTGTTCTGGATGTGGGTGACCGCACTGGTCGGCATGTCCAGCAGCTTCTTCGAGTGCACCCTGGCCCAGGTCTACAAGCGCGCCGATGGCGACGGCCTGTACCGCGGCGGCCCGGCTTACTACATCCAGCACGGCCTGAAGCTCAAAGGCATGGCGGTGGTGTTCTCCATCCTGCTGCTGGTCACCTATGGCTTCGCCTTCATTGGTCTGCAGTCCTACACCGTGACGCATTCGCTGCAGAACGCCTTTGAGTTCGACCCACGCCACACCGGTATCGTCTTGGCCGTGCTGCTGGCCATCACCTTCATCGGCGGCATCAAGCGCATCGCTTCGGTGTCCGATCTGCTGGTACCGATCAAGACCCTGGCCTATATCGGCGTGACCCTGTACGTGATCGGCACCCAGATCGAACACGTGCCAGCCATGCTGGAAACCATCTTCAAAAGCGCCTTCGGTCTCGACCCGGCCTTTGCCGGTCTGCTCGGCAGCGCCATCGTCATGGGCGTGAAGCGTGGCGTATTCGCCAACGAAGCGGGCCTGGGCAGTGCGCCGAACGTCGCCGCCGTGGCGGCCGTCAAGCACCCGGGCGCGCAGGGCGTGGTCCAGGCGTTCAGCGTGTTCCTCGACACCTTCGTGATCTGCACCTGCACCGCGCTGCTGATTCTGCTGTCGGGCTTCTACACCCCGGGTTTCGAAGGTGACGGCATTGTCCTGACCCAGAACTCGCTGGCCGCGGTGGTTGGTGACTGGGGTCGCATGTTCGTCAGCGTCGCGCTGTCGCTGTTCGTCTTCACGTGCATTCTCTACAACTACTATCTGGGCGAGAACAGCCTGCAATTCCTCACCCGCAACCGCGCCGCACTGATGATTTTCCGCGGTCTGGTGCTGGCCCTGGTGGTGTGGGGTTCGATGCAGGACCTCACGACCGTATTCGCCTTTGCCGACATCACCATGACCTGCCTGGCGTTCGTTAACCTGGTGGCCTTGGCCATGCTGTTCAAGGTCGGCATGCGCGTCATGCGCGACTACGATGAGCAGCGTCGCGCCGGCGTCAAGCAGCCGGTGTTCGACTCGAGCAAGTTCCTCGATCTGGATCTGGATCGCAACGCCTGGCCGGCCAACCCGCCAGCAGCTGCAGGCAAGACCGAAGCCGAGCCGCAAGGCGTACCTGCCGCGCAACGCTGACAGGTGAATGACGGGCGCATCCCCTGCGCCCGTCAGTTATTGTGGTGCAATAACTTGTAGGCGCGAGCCTGCTCGCGATGGCGATTTGTCAGTTTCATAGGATTAGCTGACACGACGCCATCGCGAGCAGGCTCACTCCTGCAATGTCATCTCTCGTGGAGACCTCAGATGATTGCCAACTCTTATCCCGCCGCCCAACACGTCATGGTGCTCTACACCGGTGGCACCATCGGCATGCAGGCCAGCGCCAACGGTCTGGCCCCGGCGTCCGGTTTCGAAGCGCGCATGCGCGAATATCTGCACAGTCAGCCGGAGCTGATCGTGCCGCAGTGGCACTTCCGCGAGATGTCGCCGCTGATCGACAGCGCCAACATGACCCCGGCCTACTGGCAGCAGCTGCGCGAGGCGGTGGTCGATGCGGTCGACGTCCAGGGTTGCGACAGCGTATTGATCCTGCATGGCACCGACACGCTGGCGTACAGCGCGGCGGCGATGAGCTTTCAACTGCTTGGCCTGAATGCTCGCGTGTGCTTCACCGGTTCGATGCTGCCCGCCGGCGTTACCGACAGCGATGCCTGGGAAAACCTCAGTGGCGCACTGGTCGCTCTCGGCCAGGGGCTGGCGCCCGGCGTGCATTTGTACTTCCACGGCGAACTGCTGGCGCCGACCCGTTGCGCGAAGGTGCGCAGCTTCGGCCGGCATCCGTTCAAGCGTCTGGAGCGTCAGGGCGGCGGTCTCAAAGCCCCTTCGATTCCAGCGTCGTTGCACTACAACCAGCCGAAACAACTGGCCAAGGTTGCCGTGCTGCCACTGTTCCCCGGCATCAGTGCCGAGGTGCTCGACGGCATGCTCGATAGCGGCATTCAAGGACTGGTGCTGGAGTGCTACGGCAGCGGCACCGGGCCGAGCGATAACCCAGAGTTCCTCGCCAGCCTTGGTCGGGCACGGGATAACGGTGTTGTGGTGGTAGCGGTCACGCAGTGCCATGAAGGTGGCGTCGAGCTGGATGTGTATGAGGCGGGTAGTCGTTTACGCGGTGCTGGTGTGCTGTCCGGCGGAGGCATGACCCGGGAAGCGGCGTTCGGCAAGTTGCATGGACTGCTAGGTGCAGGGCTGGACATCGCACTAGTGCGCCAGCTAATGGTGTTGGATCTTTGTGGCGAGCTGACATCAGCGCAAGACTAACCGTTACCGTATTAACACTGAAAACGAGCCGCTCTTGACTAAACCCGAAAGCAGCGGCTCGCGCTAACTACTGGTCTTCCCAGATTTTAAAATCACCGGTGACTTTCTTGGGAATCCCATCAGCATCGAATTCCGCCCGAAACGATCCATCGTAACGTCGACTTGTTTCATTATAATTAACTGTCAACGTGCCACCCGATTCCCAAGGTATAGACGCACCGTCGAATTTATAGGAAACCAGCGGAAACTCACCATTTTTTAGCGAGACACTGTCCTCCAATTTCTCCACTTCATTTCGCACACCGAACTCCGCGGAAATTTCTTTAAAATCTTCGATTATATACAAATCCAAAGCGGGATATATTCTCTCCTTTCCATCTACCATGGCTGTCAATTCACCCATTACAGCCTCGACCCTTCTCGGCCGAGAGGCTTTATTCCGTTGTTTACTTTCCATAATCGCCTCGGTTATCAATTAACTGATCTAATCGAGTTTGCACATCCGGTTTGTGAATAAGGCCTCCAGCAGAAACTAGAGCCGCCAGCCTTGAGCCAAGCCAATCGAGCATAACGGTTGAATCTCATGCCGGAACGGAGCTTGATCAGTTGGTTATTTCAAAACTTCCCTCGGATAACGTCCAGCTTAAACCCGGCGCCGAACCAACCGCTTGAAGAGTGCCTTCGTAACCGCCACCAGCCTTTGCAGCCACTTTGATCTTGCCACCTTCCCATGAAACAGGTTTACCAGCAACGTTATAACTGACATTCACACTCAAATCATTTTTGTCATATTCAAGCTCCTGCCCCAACTTCTCGCTCGGAAATTTTGTACTAACCACATTTTCAAAACTGGCATCACGAAACATAAAGGCCAGACTTTCACCAATTTCAATCAATTGGAAAGCCTCAAGCGTTTTTTCCGCAGCATTGACTTTAACGCTTAACTTTCCCGTTGCAGCGTTAATGTCAGCCATTGATTTTTCATTCGACGAACCAGTCATGCTGCACGCTCCATATGAACATATTGATTAACGAAACTTTCAAAACCAAAACTAGACCCGAAAAAGCAACCGGTCAAGAAAAACAAAACAGCAAATACACACTTTTTTTAAAGCATCATAATTCAGACGAGCGGGCATTTTTCCGTCGAAAACCTGTCAACTATTACAGTATCACTCACAAAGAAAAAAGAATAACCTGAGGTGCACAACATGCTGTGCTGTTTATAACAAACCATTAACAGTATCTTGTTCTTACTTGCACAAGCGGCGACCAACTTGTTTGAACCAACTAATCGGCACCAGCATGGCGGCACATAACTTGCTGTGATTCCACGGTCTGTTTCCGGAAGATGCCCATGCTCCACTCCCACCTCACCACCCTCAACGCGGTCTCGCTGATCCTCAACACCTTCAAGGCCGAAGGCTTGTCGAGCGAGGCGTTGCTGGCCGGCAGCGGCATCACCGCGGCGGATTTGCAACGGGCCGACACGCGCATCACCACCAATCAGGAGATGCAGGTCTGCGCCAACGCGGTCGCGCTCAAGCGTGACATTGGCCTGGAACTGGGCCGGCGCATGCATGTTTCCTGCTACGGCATCCTCGGTTACGCCTTGCTCACATGTGCCACCTTCGGTGACGCATTGCGCCTGGCGATTCGTTATCCGGCGCTGCTGGGAACACTGTTCGAGTTGAGCCTTGAAGATGACGGCGAGCGCATCTGGTTCGCCGCCGCCGATTACCGTGAAAGCCCGGCCATGGCAGTGTTCAATGCCGAATTCTGCCTGGTCTCGCTGAAGGTCATTTGCGATGACTTGCTCGGGCATCCATTGCCACTGCTCGCGACACGCTTCGAACATGCCGCGCCGGACTACCGCGACAGTTACGCTGAGCATTTCGATGCGCCGCTGCACTTCGGTGCCGGGGACAATGCGTTCGCCTTCGAGCGCCAATGGCTGGACCAACCGCTGCCATTGGCCGACAGCATTACCCATCAAGCCATGGCCGAGCGCTGCCGCAAGCAGAATCTGGAGTTCACCGGACGCCAGGCTTGGCTCGGGCGGATTCGGCAGTTGCTCAGCGCGCAGTTGAACGCCGCGCCAGGGCTCGACGGTCTGGCGCAGCAAATGAAATGCTCGCCGCGCACTTTGCGCAGGCACCTCAAGGACATGGGCAGCAGCTACCAGGAACTGCTCGATGAGCTGCGTTTCGAGCGGGCCAAGCAGATGCTGTGTGAGGATCAGTTGCCGATCTACCGCATTGCCGAGACCCTGGGCTTCAGCGAGACCGCGAGTTTCCGCCATGCGTTTGTGCGCTGGAGCGGTGTGGCGCCGAGCCAGTTTCGCCCACACTGAGGACAGAATGTAGGAGTGAGCCTGCTCGCGATTGCGGTGTATCAGAAAGCATTATTGGTAACTGACAGACCGCTATCGCGAGCAGGCTCACTCCTACAGGGGCCCTGTTCCAAGCGCTGATGGAGGGTGGATTCAAATCGAAGGGGCGATTTAAGGTCAGCTTTTTTGGCCAGATCCATCCCCTTTTGGCCGCTCCTGCCGTTCTCCGATTGACCTTGCGCCGCAACACTGAAGGCCACCGAACCAGCCTTGCGGAGAACAACAAATGCTGACGATCTACTCGGACGATCACCACCTGCACCATGGCCGCTGCGAGCTTATCGACGGTCAGCTAAAACCCTGCTTCGAGATGCCTTCACGCGCCGACCATGTTTTGCAGCGAGTGAAAAGCCAGAACCTCGGCGCGGTCGAAGCGCCGCAGGATTTCGGTCTGGAGCCGATCGCACGCATTCATGACCGCGACTATCTGGAGTTCTTCAAAGGTGCCTGGGCGCGCTGGACCGAATTCGATACCGACGGCGACTTGCTGCCGTACACCTGGCCGGCGCGCACCCTGCGCGCGATCAAACCGACCAGCCTGCATGGTCAGCTCGGTTATTACAGCTTCGACGGCGGCGCGCCGATCACCGCCGGGACCTGGCAAGCAGCCTACAGCGCAGCGCAGGTGGCGTTGACTGCACAGGCCGAAATCCAGCGCGGCGCACGTAGCGCCTTCGCCCTGTGCCGTCCACCGGGACACCACGCCGCCAGTGACCTGATGGGCGGTTATTGCTACCTCAACAACGCCGCCATCGCCGCGCAGGCTTTCCTCGATCAGGGCCACTCGAAGGTTGCGATCCTTGACGTCGATTACCACCACGGCAACGGTACCCAATCGATTTTCTATCAGCGCAGCGACGTGCTGTTCACCTCGATCCACGGCCACCCGGAAGCGGAATTTCCGTTCTTCCTCGGCTATGACGACGAACGTGGCGAAGGCGCTGGTGAAGGCTTCAATTTCAACTATCCGTTGCCGGCCGGTTCCGGTTGGGATGCGTGGAGTGCCGCGCTGGAGCAGGCCTGCAAGGAAATCGAAGGTTACGGCGCCGACGTCATCGTCGTGTCGCTTGGCGTCGACACCTTCAAGGACGACCCGATCTCGCAATTCAAGCTCGACAGCCCCGACTACCTGGCCATGGGCAAACGCATCGCCGCGCTTGGCAAACCGACTCTGTTCGTCATGGAAGGTGGCTATGCCGTGGAGGAAATCGGCATCAATGCGGTGAACGTGCTGGAAGGTTTCGAGCAATAGAACCCCTGCAGTCTTCCACGAAAAAGACCCGCCAACGCGGGTCTTTTTTTGCCTCGCGATAGGTATCTACCACAGGCCCTGCACAGCCCGCCGCTACCTTGCCCGGCACCGCCGCCCTTCCGGCGCGCGCCCATCAGAGCAGGAGTTGCCCATGTCTGAAATTCCCTCGCCCAGCGCTGTCGATGTCGTCACGCAACTGGTCACCGGCCCGTCGCTGGGAGAAGTCGCCTCGAAAACCTTGCGCCCGGCCTTGAAAAAACTGTACCCGGAGCAGGATATCGACCCGCAGTCGAGCATGGTGGTCAGACCCACATGGCGCCTTCAGGCCGATCAAGTGGTCCCCGGTCGCCATCTCGTTGAGTCGTTGACCGACACACTGGTGCGCCTGGCGCTTTCCGGCACCACCGTGACCTACCTCGACGACGAACATTACCTGACCTTGCAGCCCGACCAGCTGTCCGCCGTTCAGTTACCGGTCAAGATCAGTGCCATCGGCCAGTTACTCAATCAATTGGCACCCTTGTTGTTCATCGCTTACAAAGAGCAGCACGTGCGCTACTGGGACGATTTCACCTACCCCGGCCAGCCACGCTGGCAACAGATGTCGCAAGCCCTGCGCAACCTGTGGAGCAGCGACGCGGCACCTGACCGAGACACCGTTCAGCAGGCGATGGTTGCAGCGGTCTACCAGCATCCCGACAAGGCCGGGCGACTGCCCAACGACAAATACAAGACACGTGCCTGCCTGATCGATGTGGACCAAGGCGAAGGCGATACGCAGCAACATCTGACCTTGCTCGATACCGCGGTAATGATAGGCAGCGATGGCAAGCGCACGGTGATCATGACGCATTCGGTGATTCACGGTTTCAAGAACTTCGAGTCGCTGGAAGAACTCGGCGAGTCCTTGCCACGCCGCTATTGGGACGCCGCCGCGAGCACCGATCTGAAATGGCGACTGGTCGAGCCGCAGGGCGACTTTTTCGATTACCAGGCGTGTGCGCTGATCGCTCTGGAAGCCGACGCCGTGGGCTCGATCAATTTTTTTCAGGGCGCCAGCCTGCGCAATAGCTATCCGCATGCCGGGACAGCGGGTAATCCGCACGCACCGACGCCGCGTTTGAAGCCGCATATGGAGCTACTGCGGCCGATGTTGCCTGCGTGGCTGGACAACGCACCGGCAGCCGATCAAACCCGCTACAGCCGACATTTATTGGACCTGGCCACGGTACAACATACCAACCGCGGCAAAACCTTCCAGAGCGAAGTCGTCAGCTTGCAAGCGTTTACCCAGGATGCGCTGAAAAAACAGATGCTCAAGGACCATCCGAACGCTGGCGAGGTAAGGATTGACGACATTCAAATCACCATCACCAGCCTGGTGGTCTGGGGCACGTTCGTCTTGCCGGGCAATACTCAGACCCGCACGCTGACCCTGATCGAGCTGGCGTTGCAGAACCTGGCGGGACAGCCGATCGGCAACAAGACCGTGCAATACAAGGATGGCAGCGATGTACCGCAGTGGATGACCGCCAGCTATCTGGAACAATGGGTGAGCAGCGTCGACATTGGCAAAACCTACCCCTCGCATCTGCAAAAGGTGCTGATCGACGAAAGCGAACAAGCTGCAGCGCTGCAACAGCTCTACATCAGCCAATTACCCATCGAACTGCCGTTGCTGGCGCTGCAACACAAGATACAAGGCAAGGCCGGCATCACCGAGCAGGGTTATCGCTATGTCATTGCAGCGCTGGCCAACACCGACGATGAACGCCACGTCGGTCGCGATGAAATCGTTATCCGCCCGCTGGCGTTCATTGCCCATCGCTCCAGCACCCAGGCCGACACGGTCGAAAACATGTTCATCATTGGTCCGCGCGAGGTCGGCAAAGGGCCGTGTCTGCTGTATCGGCCACTGTTCGAAATGGCGCTGATGCAATTCCCGTCCCACGCCAACCTGCTTTACCAGATCCAGCATTCTCGCGATTTGCGTGAGTCGGTGCTGGCGTGGTTGCCCGATGATGTGCGCTTCAATTACAGCCAGTTCGTGTTCACCGCCAGCCTGCCTTCGGTATGGACAATCCCCCAACTACTGGTCAACCCCACTGCAGCCCTCGACATGTCCGGCGCCGTCGCATTGGCGATGGCGACTATTGAAAGCCATGTGCTGACGACCCTGCACGAGCGCAACGTCAAGGCAGTGATTACCCAGGCCGATCGTCAATCGGTATCGGATGCCGAGGCGCGCTGGGCAACGCTCAAGCATGGCGGCTGGCTGCTGTTCAACGCCGCATTACCGTTCATGGGCCGCAGCCTCGGTGCAGCCGCATGGATCTGGCAGATCATGGACGATCTGCAAGAAATCAGCGACGTGGCCAATGAGCAATCCGGCAAAACCGCTTGGGCCGCGGTCGCCGACATCCTGCTGGCGCTGGGCATGGTGCTGGCCCATCGCGCAGCGGTCGGCGACCGGCTTCCCAGCGATCCGATCATCGAGAAAGAATCTGACGCCACGCCTTCGACCAGACTGCTCGCCAGCAAACCCACGCAGTTGCCTGACGTTACCGACGGCGCACTGCCCATTGCTCATGAGATTTCGGTGAACCGCTACACACCACTGAAACGCTCGCCGGTCGCCCTCGCGACGCTGCTCGAAAGTTTCCAGATCGCCAAACCCCGAGGCATCGGTCCGGCGGCCGGCGATGGTCCGCACAGGCATCTTTTTCCGCGACAGAAGCAATGGTTTGTCGCCGTAGGCAAGCGCTGGTTCGAAGTCATGCTCAATGAACATGGCGACGTGCAGATTATCGACTCGCGACAGAAAGCCGCGCGTGTCGGGCCGCTCCTCAGCCGCACGGCCAATGGCGAATGGGTGGTGGACCTGCGTTTGCGCCTGCGCGGTGGCGGGCTCGACAGCGCCCTGCAGGAACTGCAGAAAATCAACCAGATGAGTGCGAGGAAATTGAGAGCCGAGATTACTGCTTTCGACAAGACCATGGATGCCAAGCGAGACCAGCGCAACGCCGACCACACTGCATTCACCCAAGCGTTACCGGCGACCAGCGCCGAGGCGCGCGAGCGATATCTGGCGACGCTCGAGGCACAAAGCAAGGCGTATGGCAAAAACATCGAACAGATCAAGGCATTGAATCACAAGGAGCCCGTTGCCAATTACCGCACGGCGATGATCCAGAGGCTGGAGATGCTGTTGTTTCTCGGCCAGGAATGGCTCGAGCTGCATTCGAAGGACTTTCAGTCCTGCTTGAAATCCATGCAGACAATGCTTGCCGACGAGTCCCGCTTCGAAGCTCAGGCGTTCGTCGAGACCTTCGAAAAAATGACCGCACAAACCCAGGCCATCATCGAAAAAATGGAGCTGGCCCAGAGCCGCTTCAATGAGCTGACCCTGCTTGGCAGAGACGCTGTGGAAGTCATCAGGACCTATCGTGACGCACTGCCTGGATATGATCTTGATGACCTCAAGCTGTTGCAGATCAGCCTGGGCCAGGAAATCTGCGTCAAGGCCAGTGATTCGGCGCAGCGCGCCAACGCGTATCAAAGCCTGAGCACGCTGATCGAGGAAGCGGCGCTGAGTATCCAGAGCACGCTGAACCTGACCGCCGACGAGAGTCTCGACAACCTGCGCGAGCGCACCGATGTACTGAGCACGGCTGCCGAACGGTTCACTTCCATCGATCAACGTCTTGGCGATCTGCTCATCGATTATCCCGAGCACCTCAATACCGAGCGCCTGGAGCTGGTGCGTCAGCGCGTCAGCGAGTTCAAGACCCGTGCCGATACAAAACTGGTGGAGCTACTGCGTTACAGACATTTGCTCGAACCGATGCCCGGCCCTTCGCGAGCAGCCACCGCCTCGACATCGGCGCGCCGGATCATCAAGACCCGATCCAGGGGCACGCTGGTCGGCGAACGCAAGAAGAGCCTCGACGGTGCGGATACCGGCCTGGTGGAAATACGCACCACCTTGACCGGGGTCATCGCCACCTTCGAAGAACAATCACCGGGTGTCTGGGTCGAGCAGCGCACCATCAAACCTGCGCCGCCCAAGGCCAGTCCTGATCTGCGCAAAAGTATCCGTGAAGGCCAGGCGCTGGTCGACGACCTGGCCGCTTTTCACCGAAGGGTCGAAGCCCAGCTCAAACGTGGCCAGCGGATTCCGGTCGAGGTCGAGGAGAGATACCACGCGCAAGCTGCCCTGCTGCGCGCTGCCAACGCAGCCATCGACGAAGCCTTGACCGCCAGCAACCTGACCGCCGACCTGAAACAACCGACCGAGGCGCTCAGCCACAAGCTGGACGAGGCCGCCAACAGCCTGATGGAAAAAGGCACCCGCACGCGAATCAGAATGGTCAAGCAACAGCCGCCGACAGCCGCTGGCATCCAATGGCTCAAAGATCAGCGCGAGGTGACGATTGCCCAGACGGTGACGCGCCGTCGGCTCAAGGGCAAGCCTCTGAGTTTTCTCGACGAGTACGAAATCCGCGACGCCCGGACCCAGAAGGCGTTGTGTTACGCGCATTTTCATTACGCCAGCGCGCAGGCGCCCGTCGTGCCGTTTCCCGAGGGCCATATGAAAACCGTCGGGCAACGGTTCATGGGCGGTGCGTATGAGCCGCGCAACCTCAACAATCAGGCGCTGATCAATATCCATCGCAGCAAGATTTCCGACAGGTCTGCGCAGGCGCTGTTTATTACACCCGCCACGCCTGCCGCAAGCGGGTCAGCGCCGCTTTGATCGCAGGTTCCGGCACTGCGGCGAAACCCAGCACCAGCCCGGCGCGCTGATCCGCCGGGGTGCTGGAGTCCGGGAGCCAGTAACCGCTCAAGCCATTGATTTCCACCTCGACGCCGGCGGCCTGTTCAATCAGTTGCCGCTCGCGTTCGAGGCTATCGACGACCACGGTCAAATGCAGCCCGGCCGAGACGGCGGGCAATTCGCCCACCCCTTCAATTTCACGTGGCCAGCCGTCGAGCAGCGTATTGCGGCGGCTCAGTGCGGCCCGGCGCATGCGCCGGATGTGCCGCTGGAAATGCCCGGCGGCCATGAACTCGGCCATCACCGCTTGAGTGCTGACTTCGGAGTGCCGGACGTCCACTGCGCGGCGTTGCGAGAAGCCATCCACCAATGCCGGCGGCAACACCAGATAACCGAGACGCAATGCCGGGAACGCGACCTTGCCGAACGTGCCGACGTATAAAACCCGACCCTGACGATCGAGTGCTGCCAACGGTGCCAGCGGCGCCCCGGTGTAACGGTATTCACCATCGTAGTCATCCTCGACGATCCAGCCCTGGCGGCGCTCGGCCCACGCCAGCAATT
This sequence comes from Pseudomonas granadensis, assembly GCF_900105485.1. Lineage (GTDB taxonomy): Bacteria > Pseudomonadota > Gammaproteobacteria > Pseudomonadales > Pseudomonadaceae > Aquipseudomonas > Aquipseudomonas granadensis. The sequence goes on from NZ_LT629778.1 coordinate 5,492,431, forward strand.
CGAGGCGCCGCGCCAGGCTCATCACCACGCCGGTCGGGTACTGGTGCGACGGCGTCACGTAGGCTACGCGGCAGTCGTCGCTGGCCGACAACGCCGAGCAGTTCATGCCCTCGGCGTCCACGGCAATTCCGCGCAAACGCGCACCCGCCACGGCAAAGGCATGCCCGGCGGCGCGGTAACCTGGATTTTCGATCGCAACACTGTCGCCCGGCTCCACCAGTAACTGTGCACAAAGGCTAATGCCTTGTTGTGCACCACTGGTGATCACAATTTGTTCAGCTGAGCACTGCATGCCGCGTGAGCTGCGCAAGTACGCGGCGATCATTGCGCGCAAACGCTGATCGCCGGAGGGATCGCCGTAGCACAACTGCTCCAGGTCTGGCTTGCGCCAGAAAGCCGCATTCAGCTTGGCCCAGACGTCAAAAGGAAACAGATCGAACGCCGGAACGCCCACCCGGAATGCCCGTGGCGGGCCGCTCGGCGGTCGTGGTAAATGATTGCTTTCGATGCGCGAAAAACTGCCGCTGTGGATAACTTTACTGGATGAAACCACAGGCAAATCCAGCCAATTTGTGGATAAGGCTGTGGGTAAGCCTGTTGAAAAGCCTGTGGACAGTTTTGTGGATAGTTTTTTCGGCGGCGTGGCTGCCGGCACCAATTGCGCGACATAAGTACCGTCGCCCACTCGCCCTTCGATAAACCCTTCGGCATACAGTTGATCGTAAGCGCGCACCACGCTGTTGCGCGAAATGCCCAGCGCCGCCGCCAGATCACGACTGGCCGGCAACCGCGTGCCACTCGCCAGGCGTCCATCCAGAACCCGCAGGCGCAGAGCCTGATAAAGCTGGCGGCTCAGACCCAGACGGCGATCAAGTTCAATACCGGCCGGATTGAACGGCATGGACAAGGGCGCTGAATCGGGCATGACAATGGACCTATGAAATTGGTCGGCAATGGCTCTTACAACAGACCAATAGCCTGCCTAGGATGCAGGCATTCGCCAAGGAAATTCTGTCCATGTACACACCTCGCGCTTTTGCCATCGACGATCTGTCTCAGTTGCATGAATTGATCCTCGCCACCCGCCTCGCCATTCTCGTCAGCCATGGCGAAAACGGCCTTCAGGCTAGCCACGTGCCGGTGCTGCTGCATCGTGAACAAGGCGAATACGGCACGCTGTACGGGCATCTGGCCAAGGCCAACCCGCAGTGGAAAGATCTGCGCGGCGGTGCCGAAGCCATGCTGATCTTTGCCGGCGCCGACGCCTACGTCAGCCCGGGCTTTTACCCGAGCAAGGCCGAACACGGCAAAGTCGTGCCGACCTGGAATTACCTTGCCGTGCACGCCTACGGGCATGCCGAGACCTTCAGCGATGGCGGGCGCTTGCTCGACATCGTCAGCACCCTCACCGACCGCCACGAAGCCGGCCGGGCGCAACCCTGGGCCGTCGCCGACGCACCTGCCGATTACATCGACGGCATGCTCAAGGCCATTGTCGGTTTCGCCATTCCGATCGAGCGTCTCGAGGGCAAACGCAAGCTCAGCCAGAACCGCAGTGCCGCAGACATTGCCGGGGTGCGCGACGGCCTCGCCGCCAGCCCCGACGTCAACGATCAAACCCTCGCCCGCTTGATGCGTTAAGGAAATCACCATGAGTCAGATCGACATTCGCCCGGTCAGCGCCGCTGACCATGCCGCGTGGCTGCCGTTGTGGCAGGCGTACCTGCGTTTCTACAACACCGAACTGGCGGACAGCGTGACGCACAGTACCTGGCAGCGCTTTCTGGAGCCGAACGAACCCACCCATGCCGCGCTGGCCTGGGCCAACGGCGAAGCGGTGGGCATGGTGCATTACATCTATCACCGCTCGAACTGGAGCATAGAAAACTCCTGCTACCTGCAGGATTTGCTGGTGGCTCCTGAAACCCGTGGCAGTGGCGTCGGCCGGCTGCTGATCGAACACGTCTACGCCACCGCCAAGGCCGACGGCTGTGGCAAAGTCCATTGGTTGACCCACGAAACCAACGCCACGGCGATCCAGCTCTACGAACGGATCGCCGAACGCCCGGGCCTTATCCAGTTTCGCAAAGCCCTTTAAGGAGACGCGCACATGACCGCTTCACTCGCTGACTGGAAAGGCGTCCCCGCCCCCACCGCCACCCTGCTGGAAGGCCGCTTTATCCGCCTGGAAAAACTCGACCCGGCGCGGCATGCCGATGAGCTGTACGCCGCCCTCGAAGGCCCCGGTGCCGACCCGAAACTCTGGGATTATTTGCCGTACGGCCCATTTCCCGAGCGTGGTGCATTCAATGACTGGCTGAACAATCACGCGGCCAACAGCGACCCGTATTTTTTCAGCGTTGTCGATCGGGCAACCGGTCAGGTGCAGGGCATTCTCAGCCTGATGTCGATTGTTCCGGCGCAGGGCCGCATCGAAATCGGTCACGTCACGTTCGGTGCGCCAATGCAGCGCTCGCCGAAAAGCACCGAGGCGGTGTATCTGCTGGGCCAATATGCCTTTGAGCTCGGTTATCGCCGTCTCGAATGGAAATGCAACAACGGCAACGCCCGCTCCAGATACGCAGCCGAGCGTTTGGGGTTCAGCTTCGAAGGGGTGTTCCGTCAGCACATGGTGGTCAAAGGCCAGAACCGCGACACCGCGTGGTATTCGATTCTCGATTCGGAGTGGCCGGCGATTGGCGCAGGCTTCGAGCGCTGGCTTTCAGAGGCGAACCAGACACCCTCGGGGCAAGCGAAAACCCTGGCCGAGTGCCGAACTTAATCTTCACAGACGCCCCTGTGGAGCGAGCCTGCTCGCGAAGACGGCAGATCAGTCACATTGGCATCGACTGACCCAGCGCTTTCGCGAGCAGGCTCGCTCCAATTGGCCGGGTATGGCTCAACGACGCAGTTGCTGCGCCAGCACCGCGATGTGCTCCGGGCCAATGCCGCAGCAACCGCCCAAATGACTGGCGCCGCGCTGCTGCCAATCCCGCGCCCACTGCAAGTATCCCGGCGGGTCGAGGTCTTCGCGTAACGGATCGAGGCCGTCGTTGGCCGTGGCTTCCTTGGGCTGCGGCGGAAACGCATTGGCGTAGGCGCCGATATGGATGCTCGCCCCGAGACGCTCGAAGGTCGCGCGCACCGCGTCAATCGCTGCGCCGATGACTTCCGGCTGACTGCAATTGAACAGCAGCGTCTCCACACCCAGTTCAGCCGCCACCGCCGCCGCGTCAGCGACCGGCTCACCGGAACGCAGGCGCGGCACCTCATCGGTGTCTTCATCTTTCAAGGTAAACGACAGCCAGAATGCCTTGCCATCCTTCGGCAATCCGGCGTGGATGGCTCGGGCTTCGACGGTCGAGCTCTGGGTTTCCGCCAGCCACAGATCCACGTGCGGCGCCAGTCCCTGAACCAATGGCGCCAGCAACTCGCTGACTCGCGAGGCCTCGAACAGATCCGGGCGATAGGAGCCAAACAGCGGCGGCAATGAACCCGCCACGCGCACGGACTGACCCGAGGCTTCTACCGCGCGTTGCGCCAGTTCGCCGGCCAATGCCGCCAGCGCCTGGCCTTCAGCGGCGAAGCGTGCTTCGCCGATATGGAACGGCACCACGGCGTAGCTGTTGGTGGTGATCACGTTGGCGCCACTGGCGATGTACGCGGCATGCACCGCCTCGACCGCCTGCGGTGCTTCGCTCAACGCCAGCGCCGACCACTCTGGCTGACGAAACGGCGCCCCGGCGCGCTGCAACTCACGGCCCATGCCGCCATCGAGAATTACTGTGCTTGCTGCGCCCATATGCTTTTCACTCATATGCTTATGAAAAAAACTCACTACCAGAGTCTTTGTTATAACTATTTAATGCTCACCATTCGGTTAATGACAACCTCTTTTTTTGCTCAGGGATCGCCCGTGAAACTGCAACCATTACTGGCTCTGGGCCTGACCCTGCTCGCCGCTTCGACACAGGTTTTTGCCGGCGCCACGCTGGATCGCATCGAGCAGAACAAAGAACTGGTCGGCGTGCTGATGGAAAGCTACCCACCGTTCTCGTTTCTCAATGATCAGAACCAGCTCGACGGTTTCGACGTCGATGTCGCCAAAGCCGTCGCCGACAAACTGGGCGTGAAACTGCGCCTGGAGACGCCATCCTGGGATGTCATTGCAGCCGGACGCTGGAGCGGGCGTTACGACATCTGCATCTGCTCGATGACACCGAGCAAGGCCGCCGAAGTCTTCGACTTCCCGGTCGAGTACTACGCCTCGCCGGCGGTGATCGTGGTCAATGCCAAGGATGATCGCATTCACGGGGCCAAGGACCTGAGCGGCAAGAAAGTCGGCCTGACCAGCGCCTCCAGTTACGAAAGCTATCTGAACAAGAACCTGGTCATCGAAGGTGCCGAAGACACGCAGCTGCAGTATCCGTTCGAGGATGTGCAGATCGCCCCGTACGACACCGACAACGTCGCGTTTCAGGATCTGGGGCTCGGCGCCGGCGTGCGTCTTGATGCAATCCTCACCAACCTGGTCACCGCGCAGCCACGCCTGAATCAGGACAAACGCTTCAAGCTGGCCGGCGCGGCGTTGTACTCCGAGCCGAATTCGGTGGCCATCGAAAAGGGCGACGCGCAGTGGGACGCGAAAGTCCGTGAAGTGTTTGCGCAACTCAAGCAGGACGGCACCCTGAGCCAGTTGTCGCAAAAATGGATCGGCGCCGATATCAGTCAATGACTTCTTTCCAGACACCGCCACAGCCACCGCAACCGGTGGTTGAATCACGCCTGCAGCGCCTGTTCGGTTTTCGCACACGGCTGTACCTGACATGGGCTGCGCTGTTCTGCCTGTTCGCCGGATTCTTCCTGAGCTTCGATCTGAAGTTCTCGATCATCCTCGACAAGCTGCCCAACCTCGTCGGCTTGCATCTGGCGCCCAACGGCTTTCTGCAAGGCGCGGCGCTGACGCTGTTTCTGTGTTTGTGCTCGATTGTCGCCTCGTCGCTGCTGGGCTTCGTCACGGCACTGGCGCGCCTGTCGAGCAGTGCCGTGGCGTTCGGCATCGCCAGTTTCTACACCTCGTTCTTTCGCGGCACACCGCTGCTGATCCAGATCCTGCTGATCTACCTCGGCCTGCCGCAACTGGGCCTCGTCCCCGGTGCCATTGTCGCGGGCATCATCGCCCTGTCGCTGAACTATGGCGCCTACCTCAGCGAGATCTTTCGCGCCGGCATTCTCGGCGTCGATCACGGCCAACGCGAAGCATCGCTGGCACTGGGTATGCGTGAAACGGTGATCTTCTGGCGCATCACCCTGCCCCAGGCCATGCGCACCATCATTCCGCCGACCACCAACCAATTCATTTCGATGCTCAAGGACTCGTCACTGATCTCGGTGATGGGCGTCTGGGAAGTGATGTTCCTCGCCCAGTCGTACGGCCGCTCGAGCTATCGCTATATCGAAATGCTCACCACCGCGGCGATCATCTATTGGCTGATGTCGATCGGGCTGGAGCTGATTCAGGCGAAGATGGAACGGCATTACGGCAAGGCGTACGTTCGGCGTAGTTGAAACAGCGAGCCCCTGCCCCGTGCGGGAGTCAGCTGTTATCCCGGTGAATCCGCACCACGCCCATCTTCATACCAAACGGACGAAACACGGCATTCAACGATTTGAGCGTCTGATTGCCTTCGCCATGTTCGATATGCACCAGCGTCCGCACCGAGATCTTGCACATCCGCGCGAACTGGGTCTGATGCAAACCGGTCACTTCCACCCGTAGTCGACGCACGGCTTCGCCGATGTCCAGCGTGCCTTGGGCCAGGGCTTGCTGGATGCTTTCGATGAGCGCCGTGCGCTCAGCCACAGACAGGCTCATTTCAATCCCCAATCATTCAAGCGTTGCTGCAGATTTTTCAGGTGGACGCCGGGATGGTTCATTGTTCTGGCTGGCAGACCGCTGTCAGCCAGAATATCCGGCAGCGCCGACAGGCGTTGAGCCTCTTGGCGCAAGCGCTCAAACAGCATTGACTCGTCACTCACTGCCGTCGGGTCGCCTGGCTCGGCAATATCCACCAGTGCGCGGCACACGCCTCGCCAATCGATGTCTCCCGCCCTCTCAAGCTCTCTTGGCCATTTGGTGGTACGGGTCACGCCTTCATCGTCCATGACCATTGGCGCCAGGTCATAAATCGGCGCAAGGCGAAAAGCGTCTGCCTCGCGAATGATCGCGGTGTTGCGCCCGTGGTTATCCGAATTACCGAGAATCTTGTTGATCAGGTCTCGACACAAATAATCCGCGACAAGGTCAGGAATCTGGCTGGTTTGCCCCGCTGTACGCCAGAGACCGGCAAGCAGGCGGATAACCTCCAGATGATTCATGGCGCTGCCCTGTGTCGTCACCTGAGCCAGCGAATAAATCGATTCGACAGCAAAACGGCTGACTTCGCCGTTCTGGACACTACGGTCGAAGCGGTGCATCCACAAACTCGGTTTGTTCGCCTCCTCCAGTGCCAGGCCGTCCTCCGCGATCGTGTCGATGCCCAGCGTCTGCAGCGCCTTGTAGTAATGGAATTCGCTGCGCAGGATGTCCTGATCGGTCAGCCCTCCTCGGTTGCGGGCAAACTTCACGAACCAATGCTGCCTGACGTCTTCATCACTCAATACCGCGTCGGGGTACAACAGACCCGCGTGATTTTCGACCAGCAATAATTTCGGTGCTTCCCCACCTGCCCCGGTAGCACCACCGATTGCCGCGCCCAATTCGTAGGCATACTCAAGAAAGCGCTGGTCACGGTGAATGACGTCTTCACGCTTGAAGCCGATAGGCTTGCGTTCATCCACAGCCGCAGCAGACTCCTTGATGCGCATGTTGCCGATGGGGGCCGGGGTGCTGCGCCCGAGCAGATACAGATCGGCGCTGATATCCGCCGGTTTTTCCTGCCCCAGACGTGCAAGCAGAAACCGCCTGGCTGCGCCTGCGGGGGCAATGTCGTGGACAAATGCCGGAGTCTCGGAGCGCCGACCATCCCAATCCAACGGATACAGAGCACTCACCGCCTTGGAAAAAGGCGAGCCTATGGCTTCGATGTTTTCCGCGAGGTAGTCCGTCTCATAGCCGAAGCTGCAGCGACTCGCGAAGCCCTTTTCAGGATCATCGAAGCTCAGAACCATCGCGTCGTGCCAGATACCGGCCGTGAAAATCTGTAAGGTCAGGTTGTACATGGTTTCGCCTGTCTGCATTTAAATGCATTCGATCCAGCGTTTTTTGGATAGTGAACGCAATATAGTGCATATGAGAAAGAATTGGGAGCGCTTCATCTGCAATATGATGCAGATCATGACACGGCCAGCCGGGACGGCGCGCAACATAATGCAGATCGCCTCCGACATCATTCTGTAAAAACCCCTCGCTATACAGGACGGCCCGTCCATAAGAAAAAGGCCGTCCCTTCATGCCGTTTCCGCCACAGCGCCTGTCTCTCGCTATTGCCCTGCTGATCACCGCCACCACTGCTCACGGTAAAACCGTGCAGATCGACACCGCCACCACCGCCTCGCAAACCCTGGGCGGCAGCGACACGCTGACGATTTCGGCGCCGGGCAGTATCACCCACGACGGCAAGGCGGTGAGCCTTAAAGACAGCACCAGCGGTGCCGGTGTGGTGATCAATAACGCCGGCAAGATCGTCTCCAGCGGTGGCCGGGCCATCGACAGCAGTGGCGATGAGAGCAAAGCGCGCAATTACGCGATCTACAACCGCAGTGGCGGGCAGATTCTGGGGGCCAACGATGCTTTGCGCATCGACAGCAACTTCATCAGCGGCAGCCTGTTGATCGACAACAGCGGGGTGATCCGTTCGACCACCGGCCAGGGTCTGGATCTGGATGCGCTGCGCAGCGACGCGGTGAAGACCACGATCATCAATCGCGCCGGCGGGCTGATTCGCGGCGAGGCCAGCGACGGCATGAAAACCGGCGCCAACGCCAGCCTCACCAACTACGGTGAGATCTCCACGGGCGATTCGCACAATGCCGATCAGAAGTTCGACGGCGTCGACATCGATACCGCCAGCGGCGTTTCGATCACTAACTACGGCGTGATTTCCGGCGGCCGTCACGGCATCACCACCGACCTCGGCGCGACCTTGATCAACTACGGCCAGGTCACTGGACGCAACGGTTCCGGATTCGGCTCCGACGGCGATGGCACGGTGATCAACCACGGCACTATCACCGGCGCGTATTCGGGCCTGCAAGCGAACGGTGACGGCGATGGCGTGGACATCGACAACCTCGCCCACATCGAAAACTACGGCACCATTCAAGGTGTCGGCGCCGGTGGCGTGGACAAGGCCGGCTTCGCCAACGGCAGCGAAGGCATCGCTCTGGGTGGCGGCTACATTCTCAACGCCAGCGGCGCGCTGATCAGCGGCGCCGACAGTGCGATTCTGGTCGACGACGGCAGCGGAAATTCGGGGCTGGCCGCGACCACGCTGGAAAACTTCGGTCGCATCGAAGGCCTGAACGGTTTTGGCGTGAAGTTCGTCGGCGAGTTCGCCGACAGCGTGATCAACGGCGGCACCATCAGTGGCAGCAATGGCCTGGCGCTGGACCTGGGCGGTGGCGATGACCGCCTGACGCTGCGCAACGGCAGCCGCTTCATCGGCATCGTCGATGGCGGCAGCGGCACCGATCAGGTGGTCATGGACGATGCGCTCGGTGGCGATTTCGGCGCCAGCCGCAACTTCGAGTGGCTGGAGGTCCGCCAAGGTGCCTGGACGCTGAACGGCAGCGGTGACTTCAGCGATGGCGGCGTAGTTCGCAATGGCGCCACCCTGATCAACCACGGCGGCATCGCCGGCACCCTGACTGTCGATGCCGGCGGCGTGTATGCCGGGGGCGGCTCGGTGGGCAGCCTCAACGTCAACGGCACCCTGCGCACCGACACCCGCCTGGGGCGCGCGACCATTGTTCACGATTTGACCATGGGCAAAGCCGCCACCCTCGCCTACGGCGTCAACGCTGACGGCAGCAGCGCGCCGGTAGTCGTCGGCGGTGTCGCCAACCTCAATGGCGCGACACTCGCGGTGAATCCCGGCAGCGGCAGCTACCCTTGGCAGAGCCACTACACCGTGCTGCAAGCGGCACAAGTCAACGGCACGTTCGGCCAGGTCACCAGCGACTACGCATTCCTGACGCCAACCCTCGCTTACACCGCGACTCAGGTCGACCTGACCTACACCCGCAACGACATAGCATTCAATGAGTTCGCCACGACTGCCAACGGCAACAATGCCGCCAACAGCCTGGCCTCGATCGGCAAAAACAATGCGCTATACAACGCCTTGCTCAACACCACTCAAAACAGCGCCGGTGCGGCAATCGAACAACTGGCCGGGACCAGCAATGCCAACCTGACCAGCGCCACGCTCAGTGCCAGCAGTCAGGTCGGCAGCAGCATGCTCGCAGCGATGCAGCAAATGGCCGGGCCGGGTTTGCTGGTCGGTCTCGATCAGCGCGACACGCCGGTGCTGGCCGCCAGTGGCGTGCCGGCGGCGGCACGCAATCTCAATGACCCGAACGCTCGCGGCCGCCTCTGGCTGCAAGGCATCGGCGGCTACGGCAAACTTGATGGCGAACATGGCAGCAGTGGTCTGGAGCAACGCACCCAGGGCAGCTTGCTCGGTGCCGACTGGGCGCTGAACCCGGCCTGGCGCGTGGGCGTTCTCGGCGGTTACTCGCAGACCGATCTGGATGCCAGCGGCGTCGATGGCGAGGTCGACAGCTGGCACGCCGGGGTTTATGCGCTGCATCAGAACGGCCCGCTCGCCCTGCGCCTCGGCGCTGCGTACAGCGCTCACCAAGGCGACAGCCAGCGCAGCATCGTTTTCAACGGTTTCAGCGATCGTCCGAAAGGCGACTACGACGCCGACAGCCAACAAGCCTTCGCCGAACTCGGCTACGCCATGGGCAGCGGCCGGCTCAGCGCCGAACCGTTTGCCAGCCTCGGTTACCAGCGCTACCACCGCGACCGCTATCAGGAAAAGGGCGGCGCCGCGGCGCTGCAAATCGACAGCCAGATCCAGGACAATTTCAGCAGCACTCTCGGCTTGCGGCTGGCGCACTTGAGCAGTCTGAACAACGGCATGAGCGTCACCCCACGCATGGCCCTCGGCTGGAAACACACCTATGGCGATGTCAGCAGCTCGACGCGCCAGGCGTTTGTGACCGGCGGCACGGCGTTCAATGTCGAGGGCAGCGCGCTGGATCGCGACAGCCTGATGCTGGAAGCCGGGCTTGATGTCGGAGTCTCGGCACGGCATTCGCTGGGCCTGGGTTACAGCGGCGAGATCGGCAGCAACAGCCGCAACCACGGGCTGATCGGGCAGTGGCAGATGAGCTTTTAAGCACCTCGACCGCCACGGCAGCCCGGCCTGGCTGTAGGAAAAAGCACCCAGTAAGCCGCGTAAAAAAGGTCCGGTGTCGAAACTGCCGGACTTTTTCATCCGATACGCTCCGACGTCGCCTGCACATGTACGAGAAGCAGCCGACAGCGGACTTTTGAGGGCCTCCATAGAGTTGAGTCTTCACTCTCTGGAAAAGGCTTTCCTTGATGCGTACTCAACACGGATGTAAACCAGAACACCTGGCGCTGGCCATTTCCCTGGCCCTCGGTTGCGTAGAGTTTGCCAACGCCGAGCAACCCCCCGAAGCCGCTGAACCGTTTGCAAACATCGCGGCACCGCAGCCAACCGAAGCCAGCGCCAAGGAGAAGGCTGCTGAACGACTTCAGAGCTTTCTCAGTGATCCGGGAACGGTGCCCATCGTTTTCGAAACCGCGCAGAAAACCTTCAAGGGCACTGCGGTCAACGATCTGATCAGCCTCAAGGACGGTGCCAGCTTCACCGGCCGACTGGACGGTGGCGAGGGCGACAATGTCCTGTTTCTTGATGCCACCGAGGGCGGTGTGTTGAAAGACACACGCAACTTCAACGGGCTGGTCGTTGCCAAGGGCGACTGGACGTCGAATTCCAGGGGAGACTTCAAGGAAGGTGTGCTGGTTCAAGGTGGCACGGCCCTGACCAGCCTGGGAAGTATCAAAGGCGATGTCTATGTCGATAACGGCGGCAGCTTCGCTGGCAAAGGCACGGTAGCGAATCTGCAAGTCGGCGGGCTGCTTACCGTCAACGGAGCGCTGGGGGCGCCGCGGGTCAAAGGCGATCTGCGCCTGGCGCCAACCGCCGAGCTGGCGTATGAGGTCACGCCTTCTGGCAGTCAAACGATCAAGGTCGATGGCACTGCCGCGCTCGCCGGCGCCACCTTGAATATCGTCGCAGCGCAGGGGGAGTACCCGCAGAGCAGCCAGTACAAAGTTATCGAAGCGGGTGCGGTGGAAGGTGAGTTCGGCACCATTCGCAATAACCTCGCGTTCATGACCGCTACACCTCAATACCACAAGAAATCGGTCGGGCTCACCTATGCCCGGAATGACGTGGCGCTGGAAGAGGTGGCTACGACTGACGCCGGCCGCGCGGTCGCCGAGAGCATTGACGAGCTCGCCGCGCCATTGCTTTCTTCAACCCCAACTCAAACCCCGGACTCTATCTCTACCTCTACCTCTACCTCTACCTCTACCGCTTCGATTGCACCGGAACAGGCCTCAATAGCGGCTTCAGCTTTGGCGTCAATGCCCATTGCCGAATCCTTACCCGTCGCTATCAACGAAGAAACCGTCACCGCACAGGCAGAGCAAGCAGCCGATCAGCCCGCGGCTGTATTAACGAAACCGGCAAACACCGCAGTCGCCGCACTCCTGTCCAGCGACAAGACCACCGCCCCCATCGCCCTCGAACAACTCGCCGCCGGCAGCAACGCCAACCTCGCCAAAGCCACCCTCAGCAGCATTACGCCCGTGAGCGCCAGCATGCTCTCGGCGATGCAGCAGTTGAGCAACAACTCGGACGGAACGTACACATCGGCCAACTCGCCTCGCCAGGCATCCGCCGCTGCCGACACCGGCCGGGTATGGATTCAGGCACTCGGCCATGGCGGCAAGGTCGATCGCGATGTCGACAGCACCCTCAAGCACGCTACCCACGGTCTGGTCCTGGGGACCGACTGGCGGCTCGATGAGCAATGGCATGTCGGCCTGCTCGGCGGCAAATCGCAAACCCGACTCGACGCCCGCCGATACGACGGCGACCTCGACAGCTGGCACCTCGGCGCCTACGCCGTACGCCAGGACGGCCCGATGGCCCTGCGCCTCGGCGCAACCTGGGCCAGCCACGAAGGCAGCAGCAAACGCCGCGTCGCCTTCAACGGCTTCAGCGACCGCCTGCAGGGCAACTACAACGCCAACACCCAGCAAGCCTTCGCCGAACTCGGCTACAACTTCGGCCGCCACAACGCTACCCTCGAACCCTTCGCCAGCCTCGGCTATCAACGCTACCAGCGCGACAGCTACCGCGAGAAAGGCGGCGACGCAGCCCTCGAAGTCTTCGAACAAACCCGCGGCAACCTCAGCAGCACCTTCGGCCTGCGCGCCGCCCACACCACCCGCCTGGACAACGGCATGCGCCTGACCCCGCGCTTCAGCGCCGGCTGGAAACACACCTTCGGCGAAATCGACAACCACACGCACCAACAACTGATCGAAGGCGGAAAACGCTTCGAAGTCGCCGGCGCCGCACTGGACCGCAATAGCCTGTCCATCGACACCGGACTCGACCTCGGCCTCTCCGCCAACCACACCGTCGGCTTCGGCCTCACAGCCGAAGCAGGCAATGACAGCCGGACTCATGGCGTGATGGGACAGTGGCGGATGGCGTTTTGATGGTGGTTAATTAGCCTGAATGCAGTGATTCAGTAAAAAGCCCTCACCCTAGCCCTCTCCCAAAGGGAGAGGGGACCTGACCGCGGTGGATGTGAAAGTTACGTCGACTTCAAATACCGAGTCGTACGCAAACTTCGAAGCCAACCAAAATCGGCTCCCTCTTCCTCAGGAGAGGGCTGGGCGGGCAGCGTTCCGATGAGGGGCGAATCCACCGAAGATCTCAAGCCATGCGGCGCTTCTCACCACTCAATAGGCCGAGTGTCAGCTCGCCTGCTTTTGATCTTGATTCACCGGCGACGTCGGAAGGCTGAGCGGAGGGATTGATCCGGGCGTGGGAGCGCAGCGACCGTCTGGCGCAGCCAGACACAGCGGAAGGAGGTGCAGCGCAGCAAACCGTAGCCGCTGCGCCCGGATCAGTCCCGGAGCGAAGGGACCCGAGCCTGCGAGGGCCGTACGTAGGAGCAAGACTTTTGGTTACTTTGGGGCGTTTGCCAAAGTGACCCGCTGTAAAAGCGGAACCGCCAGAAGAGACCCCCGAAGCAACGGATATTCACCCAAAACCCCAAGAGCCTGGTCGGCCCACAGGCCGCCAAGTCAAAAAGCCAAAAAAAAGGGGAGCACATGCCCCCCCGAGGTTTAAACCATTACATCGAAGCGCTAACTCACCCTTCGATCTCAATCAAAATCTCACCCGGATTCACCCGATCGCCCTTGACCACATGAATCGCCGCCACCTTGCCGGCAATCGCTGCCTGAACCTCCGTCTCCATCTTCATCGCCTCGGTAATCAGCACCGCCTGACCCGCCTTCACAGTGTCGCCCTCCTTGACCAGCACATCGACGATATTGCCCGGCATGGTCGTGCTGACATGCCCCGGCGCCGACGCCTGCTTGCGCTTGCTGCTGCCACCACTGACAAACTCGTTGAGCGGCTCGAACACCACCTCTTCCGGCATGCCATCGATTGACAGATAGAAGTGCCGCTTGCCCTCGGCCTTGACGCCCACACCGGTGATATCGACGCGGTAGGTTTCGCCGTGCACATCGATAACGAACTCGGTAGGCACGCCCTCACCACCCGCAGAGGCAACAGCGCCCGCCTCAGGAATCGGCAACAGCACTTCCGGCGTCAGGGTGCCGGCGGCACGTTCCTCAAGGAATTTGCGACCAATGTCCGGGAACATGGCGAAGGTCAGCACGTCTTCTTCCGAGGTCGCCAGAGCACCGATATCGGCACGCAGCTTAGTCATTTCCGGCTTGAGCAGATCGGCCGGACGTACGTCGATGACGTCTTCGCTGCCGATCGCCTGACGGCGCAGTTTTTCGTTGACCACACCCGGCGCCTTGCCATAACCGCCTTGCAGGTAAAGCTTCACTTCATTGGTGATGGTCTTGTAACGCTCGCCCGCCAGCACGTTGAAAAACGCCTGGGTACCGACGATCTGCGAAGTCGGCGTTACCAGTGGCGGGAAGCCGAGGTCTTCACGCACCCGCGGAATTTCCGCCAGCACTTCGCCCATGCGGTTCAACGCGCCCTGCTCTTTCAACTGATTGGCCAGGTTGGAAATCATCCCGCCCGGCACCTGGTTGACTTGCACACGGGTGTCTACCGCGGTGAATTCGCTTTCAAACTGGTGGTACTTCTTGCGCACGGCGTAGAAGTACAGGCCGATCTCTTGCAGCAGTTCGAGGTTGAGACCGGTATCGAACTCGGTGCCCTTGAGCGCCGCGACCATCGACTCGGTGCCCGGGTGGCTGGTACCGGAGGCGAAGCTGGAGATCGCGGTGTCGATGTGATCGGCGCCGTTTTCAATGGCCTTGAGCTGACACATGGCCGCCAGGCCTGCGGTGTCGTGGGAGTGGATGAACACCGGCAGCGACTGTTCGGCTTTCAGTGCGCGGACCAGTTCGCCCGTGGCGTACGGAGTCAGCAGACCGGCCATGTCCTTGATCGCCACCGAGTCACAACCCATGGCTTCCATTTGCCTGGCCTGGGCGACGAAAGCCTCAATGGTGTGCACCGGACTGGTGGTGTAAGCGATGGTGCCTTGCGCATGTTTGCCGGCAGCCTTCACCGCTTCGATGGCCACACGCAGGTTACGCACGTCGTTCATCGCGTCGAAGATACGGAATACGTCGATGCCGTTTTCTGCGGCTTTGGCGACGAAGGCCTGGACCACGTCGTCGCTGTAATGGCGGTAGCCCAGCAGGTTCTGCCCGCGCAAGAGCATTTGCAGACGCGTGTTAGGCAGCGCCGCGCGCAGTTGGCGCAGACGCTCCCACGGGTCTTCTTTGAGGAAACGTACACAGGCGTCGAACGTCGCACCGCCCCAGCATTCCAGCGACCAGTAGCCGACTTTGTCGAGCTTGTCGCAGATCGGCAGCATGTCCTCGGTGCGCATGCGGGTGGCGAGCAGCGATTGGTGAGCGTCGCGCAGGATGGTATCGGTAACGAAGATCTTCTTGGTCATTGGTATCTCCTCATAGCGGCAAGCTTCAAGCGAAAAGCTGCAAGAAAAAGCCAATCTGCTCTTACTTGCCGCTTGCAGCTAAAAGCTCGCAGCTGTTTCATTCATAGGCCTGCGTGGGCGGCGATGGCGGCGGCGATGGCCAGGGCCAGCTCTTCGGGTTTGCGCTTGATCGAGTAGTTGGTCAGTTCCGGGTGGCTTTCAACGAAGCTGGTATTGAACTGGCCGCTGCGGAATTCCGGGTTGCGCAGGATTTCCTGGTAGTAGGCAGCAGTGGTCTTCACCCCTTGCAGACGCATGTCGTCCAGAGCGCGCAAGCCACGGTCCATCGCCTCTTCCCAGGTCAATGCCCAGACCACCAGTTTCAGGCACATCGAGTCGTAGAACGGCGGAATGGTGTAGCCGGTGTAGATCGCCGTGTCGGTGCGCACGCCCGGACCACCGGGCGCGTAGTAACGGGTGATCTTGCCGAAGCTTGGCAGAAAGTTGTTCTTCGGATCTTCGGCGTTGATGCGGAACTGCAAGGCGAAACCGCGGTGCTGGATGTCTTCCTGCTTCACCGAAAGCGGCAAGCCGGAGGCGATGCGGATCTGCTCGCGAACGATATCGATACCGGTGATTTCTTCGGTGATGGTGTGTTCCACCTGCACACGGGTGTTCATCTCCATGAAGTACACCTCGCCCTCGGCGAGCAGGAACTCCACAGTGCCGGCGTTCTCGTATCCCACCGCCTTGGCTGCGCGTACCGAAAGATCGCCGATGTAGGCGCGCTGTTCCGGAGTCAGTTGCGGGCTCGGCGCAATCTCGATGAGCTTCTGGTTGCGGCGCTGGATCGAGCAGTCACGCTCGAACAGGTGCACGACGTTGCCGAAGCTGTCGCCGAGAATCTGCGCTTCGATGTGCTTGGGATTGACGATGCATTTTTCCAGGAACACTTCGGCCGAGCCGAAGGCCTTGGTGGCTTCGGAAATGACCCGGGGGAAATTCTGTTCGAGTTCTTCGCGGCTGTTGCAGCGACGGATACCGCGACCGCCACCGCCGGAAGTGGCCTTGAGCATGACCGGGTAACCGATGCGGTCACCTTCGGCCAGGGCTTCTTCGATGCCCGAAACGTTGCCTTCGGTGCCCGGCGTGACCGGCACCCCGGCCTTGATCATGCTGCGGCGCGCTTCGGTCTTGTCGCCCATGCGCCGGATGACTTCCGCCGACGGGCCGATGAATTTGATTCCGCGTTCGGCGCAGATCTCCGCCAGTTCGGCGTTTTCCGAGAGGAAGCCGTAGCCGGGGTGCAGCGCATCGCAGCCGGTTTCAACAGCCAGATTCACCAGCTTGCGCGGGTTGAGGTAACCGGCCAATGGCTCGGCGCCAATGCTGTGAGCTTCATCCGCACGCTTGACATGCAAGGCATGGCGGTCGGCGTCGGAAAAAATCGCTACAGAGCGAATGCCCATCTCGGCGCAGGCTCGTACGATTCGTACGGCAATCTCACCACGGTTGGCGATCAGGATCTTTGTTATCACTTGGAGGTTCCCTTGAGCCGGTGGCACCACGACCTGCTGGACCCAGGTCGACGCGTGACCAAATGTTTCAATTCGGTCGCAGGTCCACACTAGCGCTCACAAGGGATTAACAAAAATGAATAAAAATTGGGTCATGCATAAGTAAAGACTTATAGTTGAAACATCGACCACATTTCAGAGCCTGCGAAAATGCGTAAGTCCTTGATGCGTATGACATTGCGCCAGTTGCAGATCTTCAACGAAGTGTGTGATCTGCGTTCCTATAGCCGCGCAGCGGATGAAATGTCCCTCACACAACCGGCCGTCAGCCTACAGATTCGTCAGCTTGAAGAGCTGATCGGCCAGCCTTTGTTCGATTATGTCGGCAAGAAACTCTACATGACCGAGGCAGCCGAAGCGCTGCAGCGTGCCAGCCGCGATATTTTCGGACGCCTGGAAAACCTCGACATGCAACTGTCGGACATGCAGGGCTCGCTGCAAGGTCAGCTGAAACTGGCGGTGGAATCCAGCGCCAAATATTTCGTCCCGCACTTGTTTGCGGCGTTCAAGCGCCAGCACCCCGAGGTCAATCTGCAACTGACCGTGGTCAACCGCGGTCAGGTTATTCGCCGGCTCTCGGACAACCGCGACGACCTGGTGATCATGTCGATGGTGCCGCAAGACATGGGCCTCGAATTTCTGCCATTCCTGAACAATCCGATTGTTGCGGTCGCACGTCCCGATCACCCGTTGGCGCACCTGGGCCCGTTACGCCTGCAGGATCTTGAACCCTATACATTGCTGATTCGCGAGCAGGGCTCGGGCACGCGGCTGGCGTGCGAAGAGTATTTCAAAGAGAAACGCGTGCACTTCACCCAGACTCAGGAAGTGGCCTCGGCCGAGGCTCAGCGCGAATGTGTGCTGGCAGGTCTGGGCGTGGCGCTGTTGACGCGTCACGCCCTGAACCTGGAGCTGGCGACCGGCGGGCTGGTCGAGTTGCCGGTCGAGGAATTGCCGCTGCTGCGTAGCTGGTGCCTGGTGCAGGCCAAAGCCAAACGTCTGTCACCGGTGGCGCATGCCTTCCTGGCGTTTATCCGCAGCGAGCGTGCGCAGATCAGCGCGCTGGTTGAGCGTTTCGACGGGAAGCTGCGGGCGCTGCCTGCCAGAGATTAACCTCGGGAAAATCGCCGATCTCGGCCTGAAGCTGGCGAAGTTCGAAACGATCTTCGATGGCGCGACGGAATTCCATGCGGCGCTGGTCTTCTTGCTGACGACGGGTTTTCGCGGCGCTGTTGCGTTCTTCGTAGGGCTGAGCCATTTCGATTCTCCCAAGGCGAGTACGGGAGTTTCACGATAGGCGTGGGGGATGACGGTTTGGCTGCGCGGGGATGACAGTGCGATGAAACTTGCTCAGGGTTGCGGTGCTTTTCAGGACGCCATCGCGAGCAGGCTCACTCCTGCAAGGGATCTACAGCAACACAAATTGTGCGTCGCATCGAAATCCAAATGGAGCGAGCCTGCTCGCGATCAAGGTCGGAACGACCTTGGATCACTTCAGTCATCAAGGGCTTTCACGGCCTTGGGCGACAAGCGCAAGCTGCGCAAACTGCGCTTCACGCTTTTGAGGTGATTGACCAGGCTCGGCCCGCGCGCCATGGCCACGCCCATCGCCAGCACATCGATCACCACCAGGTGCGCAATACGCGAGGTCAGCGGCGTGTAGATTTCCGTGTCTTCGTGCACATCGATTGCCAGATTGACCGTCGACAGCTCGGCCAGCGGTGTCTGGCTCGGGCACAGGGTGATCAATGAGGCACCGCTTTCGCGAACGAGGTTGGCGGTGATCAGCAGATCCTTGGAGCGCCCCGACTGGGAAATGCAGATCGCCACATCGGTCGGTTTCAAGGTCACCGCCGACATCGCCTGCATGTGCGGGTCGGAATACGCCGCCGCGGTCAGCAGCAGACGGAAGAACTTGTGCTGGGCATCCGCCGCCACTGCACCGGACGCGCCAAAGCCATAGAACTCGACGCGCTGCGCCTGGGACATCAACGTGACCGCACGCTGCAATTCCACCGGATCGAGCTTCTCCCGAACCTCCATCAGCGTGTGCAGGGTGGTGTCGAAAATCTTCAGGCTGTAATCGGCGACCGAGTCGTCTTCGTGGATCGCAAACTGGCCGAAACTGGCACCGGCGGCCAGGCTTTGCGCCAGTTTCAGTTTCAGGTCCTGAAAACCGGAACAACCGATGGCGCGGCAGAAGCGCACGATCGTCGGCTCACTGATGCCGACGCTGTGGGCCAGATCGGCCATGGAACTGTGCATCACCGCCGCAGGGTCAAGCAGCACGTGGTCGGCGACCTTGAGCTCCGACTTGCGTAACAGGTGACGTGACTGGGCGATGTGTTGCAGCAGATTCAAGGGGCTGGACTCTTCTTATGGGCAAGGATGTAGCACGCTTGTAGTTATACTACATGAATTGGCATTTTGCCTGCTCATTGCGTAACTCGATGTCCCGCTAGCTGGCGTGATGGCCTGCATGTAGCCCTTAAAGCGGTTTTTCCTGTTTGCGCAAAAGCCCGGCCAGCGCGCCGGCGTCAACCGGACGACTGATCAGATAACCCTGCACTTCGTCACAACCTTCGCTGCGCAAGAACTCCAGTTGGTACGGGCACTCAACGCCCTCGGCGACGACTTTCAGCGACAAGCCATGGGCCATGGCGATGATCGCGCGCGTAATCGCCGCGTCTTCGCTGCCCTCATCCAAACCGCGGATGAACGCTTGATCGATCTTCACGTAGTCCACCGGAATGCGCTTGAGATAACTCAGCGACGAATAGCCGGTACCGAAATCGTCGATCGCCAGTTTCACACCCAGATCGCGCAGTTGCTGGAACGTCGCGATAATGTGCTCGACGCTGTCGAGCAACTGGCTTTCGGTGAGCTCCAGTTCCAGGCAATGCGGCGCCAGTCCCGTCTCCTCCAGCACCTGCCGCACCAGACTGACCAGTTTGCCTTGGCGCAGCTGGTGCACCGACAGGTTCACCGACACGCGGATCGGCGCCAGGCCCTGCCGCTGCCATTCGCAAGCCTGCCAGCAAGCCTGACGCAAGACGAACTCGCCGATCGGCCCGATCAACCCGGTTTCCTCGGCCAACCCGATGAAGTCCGCCGGCGGCACCTGGCCCATGCTCGGATGCTCCCAGCGCACCAGCGCTTCTGCGGCATTCAGGCGGCCGGTTTGCAGGCACAGTTTCGGCTGATAGAACACGCTGAGCTGCTGCTCCTCGATGGCCCGGCGCAAATGGTTTTCCAGCTGCAAGCGCTCAAGGGTGCTGGCCTGCAAACTGTCGGTGTAGAACTGGAAGTTGTCGCCGCCCAGATGCTTGGCGTGCTGCATGGCCATGTTCGATTGGCTGACCAGCGCGGAAATCTCCCGGGCGTTGTCCGGCAGCAAACTGATGCCCATCGATGCGCTAACCACCAGCTCGTGCCCCTCCACCGTCAGCGGCAAGCGCAACTTCGATGACAAGCGCGTGGCAACGCGGGCCAGACTCGACAGGTTGCCGTAGGCATCGAACAGCACCGCAAATTCATCACCGGACAAGCGCGCAATCGTGTCGGCTTCCGGCAAGGCGTTGACCAGCCGCCGCGCCATTTTTTGCAGCAACTGGTCCGCCACCTCATGCCCGAGGCTGTCGTTGAGCAACTTGAAACGGTCCAGATTGATGTGCAGCAGGGCCAGACTGCGCCGGCTCTGCCGTGAGCGCTGATGCGCTTCGTGCAAGCGTTCGCGAAACAGCGAGCGGTTGGCCAGACCGGTGAGTTCGTCATAGTGAGTCAGATAACGCATGCGCTCTTCAGATTCGCGCCGCGCCGACAGATCGGCGAAGAAGCCGACGATATGGCTGACATTGCCGCGATTGTCGCGCACCGCATTCAATTGCAGCCATTGCGGATACAGCTCGCCGTTCTTGCGCGTTTCCACCAGTTCGCCCTGCCAACTGCCGTGCTGTTCCAGCGCGTGACGGATCGCCACGTAATGGCGCCGGGCATCGCGGCTGCACGGCAACTCGACGACATTGCGCCCGAGCATGTCATCGATGTCATAGCCGGTGACCCGGCTGAAGGCCTGGTTGATTGCGATCAGCGCGTAGTTCGGGTCGAGAATCACAATGCCTTCACTGGCCGCTTCGAACACCGTCGCCGCGAGCCGTTGCTGTTCTTCAAGCCGCTTGCTGGCGCTGATGTCGCGGCGCGTGCCAACCATGCGGATCACTCGCCCATTGGCGCTGCGCTCTACCGCACGGCCACGGTCTTCGATCCAGACCCAATGGCCGTCGCCGTGACGTACGCGATATTCAATCTGATAGTCCTCGCTGCGCCCCTTCAAATGCTCGATCAATGCGTACTTGAGCGTCGGCAGATCCTCGGGATGCAAGCGTGGCTTGAGATCGCGCAGCAGCGCGGTGACGTATTCCGGAGCGAGGCCGAACAACTCCTGAAGCTGCGTGTGGTGGACTTCATCGGTTTGCAGGTTCCAGTCCCACAGCCCCAGCTCGCTGGCCTTCAACGCCAGCGCCAGACGCGCCTCGCTTTTGCTCAGGGCCTGATTGGCCGCGTCCAGTTCGCGGCTGCGCTGGGCGACGCGGTCTTCCAGTTCGACCTGAGCCTCGCGCAGCTTGCCCTCGGCACAGCGGCGCTGCTCGATTTCCCTGGCCAGTTCCTGGTTGAGCTGCTCGCCGCGCAGTTGGGTCCGCTGCAAGTGTTCGATCAGGTGCTGATTCTGAAAGCGCCGAAGCAAACCACGATCGATCAATCGATTGACCTGCCAGGCGACCACGCTCAGCGAGCCGAGCAGAATCAAGCCGAGCCAGCCCCAACCTCGCGCCTGCTCGTCACCGCCCCAGAACAGGTAACCGATCGCTGGCAGCAGACAGGGCAAGGTGAACGACAGGAACGCCGGCAGGCTCACGGCGTAGGCGACACTGGCGGACAGGGTCGCCGCGCCGATCAGGCCGAACACCCAGGCTTGTTGCATGAAGTTGTCGGCGGGCACCAGCGCGATGCCGGCACCGGCAAGGGTCAGGCCGGTCATGGTCGAACCGAGCAGAAACATGCGCCGCCAGATCGGCTGGGCCTGACGATCCGGTATCGCCGAATCGAATGCCGCGACCTGAATCACCCGCAACGCCACCAGCGACAACAACCACACCAGCCATATGCTGACCACGAAGTAACGCTGCGGACTCCAGAGCAATGCCGCGCAGACCAGGCCGTTGATCAACATGAACAGCGTCGGCAGCAATGAGCCCTGATACAGCAGACGCGTGCGCTCGACCGCCATTTCGACGGCGTAGTGCTTGCGGATGACCCGGGGTTCCACGGAGGGTCCCGACAGTTCGGCGCTGAGGATCATGGGCTACGTTCTTGTTCTTATAAGGGGGGCGTGCGCCCGAAACGTCGACGGAGCATACACAAGCCGCTCCGGTTGCCAAACTGCTGCAGGTCAGAATTGCAGCGAAATTTGCGCGTGTCGCGGCACCGTCGCAACCGCTCAAGCGAGACGGGCCGAAGCCTGCAGCGGTGACCGACCGGTCGTCATCGGCAGCACTTTCATCGGCTAATGCAACGCGCGGTTTGCCCGGGCCTGCGGCGCACCCTAGAATGCCCCGATGCGCGATGATCTCTCCCTTCTGCTGAACTCTCTCAACGATGCCCAACGCCAGGCCGTAGCGGCCCCTGTTGGCCGTCAGTTGGTCCTGGCCGGTGCCGGTTCCGGTAAAACCCGAGTGCTGGTGCACCGTATCGCCTGGTTGATCCAGGTCGAAAACGCCTCGCCCCACTCCATTCTGTCGGTGACCTTCACCAACAAGGCCGCTGCCGAGATGCGTCACCGCATCGAGCAGTTGCTGGGCATCAACCCGGCTGGCATGTGGGTCGGCACCTTCCACGGCCTGGCGCACCGCTTGCTGCGAGCGCACTGGCAGGAAGCCGGCCTGAGCCAGACCTTCCAGATTCTCGACAGCGACGACCAGCAACGCTTGGTCAAGCGGGTGATCCGCGAGCTGGGTCTGGACGAACAACGCTGGCCGGCGCGTCAGGCGCAGTGGTTCATCAATGGGCAGAAAGACGAAGGTCTGCGGCCGCAACACATCCAGGCCAGCGGCGATCTGTACCTGGCGACCATGCGGGGCATTTACGAGGCCTACGAGGCTGCGTGCCTGCGCGCCGGGGTTATCGATTTCTCCGAATTGCTGCTGCGCGCCCTCGACCTGTGGCGCGATCATCCGGGCCTGCTGGCGCACTATCAGAAGCGCTTCCGGCACATTCTGGTCGACGAGTTCCAGGACACCAACGCCGTGCAGTACGCCTGGTTGCGTCTGCTCGGCAAGGGCGGCGACAGCCTGATGGTGGTCGGCGACGACGACCAGTCGATTTACGGCTGGCGCGGCGCGAAGATCGAGAACATCCACCAATACTCGTCCGACTTCCCGGATTCCCAGACCATCCGTCTGGAGCAGAACTACCGCTCCACCGCCGGCATTCTCAAGGCGGCCAACGCGCTGATTGCCAACAACACCGGGCGCCTGGGCAAGGAGCTCTGGACCGATGGCGGCGACGGCGAAGCGATCAATCTGTACGCCGCGTTCAACGAACACGACGAAGCACGCTACGTTGTCGAAACCATCGAAAGTGCGCTGAAAACCGGCCTGGCACGCAGCGAGATCGCAATCCTGTACCGCTCCAACGCCCAGTCGCGGGTGCTCGAAGAGGCCTTGTTGCGCGAGCGGATTCCGTACCGCATCTACGGCGGCCAGCGCTTCTTCGAACGCGCCGAAATCAAGAACGCCATGGCCTACCTGCGCTTGCTCGAAGGTCGCGGTAACGATGCGGCACTGGAGCGGGTGATCAACGTGCCGGCCCGCGGCATCGGTGAGAAAACCGTCGAAGCGATTCGTGAGCACGCCCGGCACAGCGATGTGTCGATGTGGGAAGCGATGCGCCAGCTGGTTGCCAACAAAGGCCTGACTGGCCGCGCGGCCAGCGCACTGGGTGCGTTTATCGAGTTGATCGAAAACCTTGCCGCCAAGTGCGCCGAGATGCCGTTGCACTTGATGACCCAGACCGTCATCGAGCAGTCCGGCCTGATCGCCTATCACGAAGCGGAAAAAGGCGAAAAAGGCCAGGCGCGGGTAGAAAACCTTGAGGAACTGGTCAGCGCCGCGCGCAACTTCGAAAACACCGAAGAAGACGAAGAGCTGACGCCACTGGCGGCGTTCCTCGGCCACGCTTCGCTGGAGGCCGGCGACACCCAGGCCGACGAGCACGAAGACAGCATCCAGTTGATGACGCTGCACAGCGCCAAAGGCCTGGAATTCCCTTACGTGTTCCTTGTGGGCATGGAAGAAGGCCTGTTCCCGCACAAGATGAGCCTTGAGGAACCGGGGCGTCTGGAGGAGGAACGGCGTCTGGCCTATGTGGGTATCACTCGGGCGATGCAGAATCTGGTGATGACTTACGCGGAAACTCGCCGCCTGTACGGTAGCGAGACCTACAACAAGGTGTCGCGTTTCGTCCGCGAAGTGCCGAAAGGTCTGATTCAGGAAGTGCGTTTGTCGAACAGCGTCAGCCGACCCTTCGGCGGCAACCAGTCGATGAGCGGCAGCAACCTGTTCAGCGGCAGCGAGATACCGGAGACCGGTTTCGTCCTCGGCCAGGCCGTGCGCCATTCAATTTTCGGCGAAGGCGTAATCCTCAACTTCGAAGGCTCCGGCGCGCAGGCCCGGGTGCAGGTGAACTTCGGCGAAGGCAGCAAGTGGCTGATGCTCGGTTACGCCAAGCTCGAGGCCATCTAACGCTGGTTTCGCTTGCTTTCTGTAGGAGTGAGCCTGCTCGCGATAGCGGTCTGTCAGTCATCAATGTGGTGACTGACACACCCTCATCGCGAGCAGGCTCACTCCTACAGGAGGCCCAAATCCCTCTGAACCTATCGCCTTTTCCTACACACAAAAGTACATCGGCTGATTGCCTCGCCAAGCTGAACGCAACCTGTCAGGCAAAAGCCGGAAACACTCTCTCGCTAGCCAGTAACACTTCAGCTGTGCAACATGGCGCGCGTGTCTCCACAAAACGGGAATACCTTTTATGAAACGTTTTCTTAGCATCGCCATGGCGTTGTGCATCGGCCTGACGATGAGCCTCGACGCCAACGCCAAGCGCTTTGGTGGTGGCAAAAGCGCCGGCGCTGCGCCGACGCACCAGACCAGCCAGATGGCTCCTTCTTCTCCAGGCGTGGGCGGCGCAGCTGCAACCGCTGGCGCTGCCGGTGCTGCGGGCGCTGCGGCCAAGGCCGGCGGTGCTTCCAAGTGGCTCGGCCCTCTGGCCGGTATCGCCGCCGGTGGCCTGCTCGCGTCCATGTTCATGGGCGGCGGGTTCCAGGGCATGCAGATCTTCGACATCCTGATCATGGCGCTGATCGCGTTCGTGATTTTCCGCTTCATTGCCGCCCGCCGTCGCAAGCAGCAGGAGCAGCTCGCTCCGGCCGGCGCGCCGATGCAGCGTGAAGTGTTCGAGCAGAAACCTGCTGCCATGGGTTCGATCTTCGGTGGCTCTGCCGCTCCGGCTGCTGCCCGCCCGGTGATCAACGCACCGGCCTGGTTCAACGAACAGCGCTTCCTCGAAGCTGCGCGCAGCCACTTCCAGTCGCTGCAGCAGCACTGGGACGCGAATGAAATGGACAAGATCGCCGAGTTCGTGACTCCGCAAATGCTTGAATTCCTCAAGCGTGAGCGCGCCGACCTGGGTGATGGCTTCCAGTCGACCTACATCGACAACCTGCAAGTGCAACTGGACGGCGTCGATGATCGCGCCGACAAGACCATCGCCACCCTGACCTTCACCGGCGTATCGAAGACCTCGCGCTTCGACCAGGGCGAAGTGTTCAGCGAAAGCTGGAACATGGAGCGTCCGCAGGGCGACAACCAGCCTTGGCTGGTCGCCGGTATTCGCCAGAACGGCTGATTGCCTGCTGCGCTCCACTTGCGGTAATAAAAAAACCCCAGCCTCGGCTGGGGTTTTCTATTTCGCAGTTGCATCTATAGCGAGCTACTGTATAAACCGGCCCCTATAAACCGCGCCATTCAAGCAAGAGGATCCCCGGACGTGGAAGAAATCATCGAACAACTACGCGAAGCCAACGAACCCGTACCGGTTCCCCTGGAGTTGCCTGACGAAGACCTGCTGGTCGAAATCGAAGAACAACTGTTCATCGACATTCCCTTTGTCTTCCGGGAATTTTTGCTGACCGTCAGCGATGTGGTCTATGGCAGTCTCGAACCCGTCACCGTCACCGACCCGCAATCCCACACCTATCTGCCGGATGTCGCGGCAAACGCATGGGATGCAGGAGTTGATCGCAGCCTGATCCCGATCTGTCAGGACGGCGATGACTACTACTGCGTCGAAGAAGACGGCACCGTGGTGCTTTGGCAGGCCGAAGAAGAACTGATTGCCGAAGAAACCTGGGAATCGGTGTGGCACTGGGCGCGGGACGTCTGGCTGGAAAGCTGATCGGCCAGCCGCCCCGGCAGCTTAGTGCCCTGACGACTCCTTGTGATTGTCGAGGGTTTCCAGCAACGCTACCTGCATCCGCGTGTGCACGCGGATGAACCAGCGCCAGAGCAGCGCCGCCACGGCGGCCGCGACCACGGCGATCAGCACCAGCAACTTGTTGGTTGGCAGGATACTGGCCGACAAGGCTGCCAGCAGCAGGAAAATCACCAGCAGCGAGAGAATCGGGATCACCTCGGCGATCACCCGACGCACTCGCTGCGTGTGCCGCCCGGCCATCTCCGGCTTGACGCCCATCTCCGCGAGCAACATCGACAGCGCCTTGAGCTTGCGATAAGCAGCGATCAGGAACGGCAGCGACACCAGCAACGCGCCGCCCCAGATCAGCGCCTTCTGCCAGCTCGGATCACCGATCCAGTCCTGCAGCCACACCGACAGGCGTTCGGCGAAGTAAGCCCCGGCGATGAAGATGGCAATCACCAGCGCCAGGTTGACCCCGACCTGCAACAGAATCCGCCGGATCATCGACGCCAGCATCGCGCCCTCGCCTTGCGGCTGGATGCTGCGCAGCCATTCACCGTACATGCCCAGCACCCGGCCGAGACGCTTGGGCATGGCCGCGGATAACTTGATCGACAGCGGATCGGCCGCGCGAATCAGATAAGGGGTCAGCAACGTGGTAATCACCGATACCGCCACGGCGACCGGGTAGAGAAAATGGCTGGTGACCTGCAAGGTCATGCCCAGCGCGGCGATGATGAAGGAAAATTCGCCGATCTGTGACAGGCCCATCCCCACGCGCAGTGAGGTACGTCCGTCATTGCCGGCGATAAACGCACCGAGGCCGCAGGACAACATCTTGCCCAGCACCACGGCCACGGTAATCACCGCGATCGGCCAGGCGTATTCGAGCAGGATCATCGGGTCGAGCATCAGGCCGATGGCAACGAAGAAGATTGCGCTGAACAGATCACGCACCGGCTCGACCAGCCGTTCGATCTTCAGCAGTTGCCGCGACTCGGCCATGATCGCGCCAATCAGGAAGGCGCCGAGGACCATGCTGTATTCGAGTTTGACTACCAGCAAGCAGAAGCCGAAACACAAGCCCAGCACGGTGATCAGCAGCATCTCGTTGCTGTCGAATTTCGCCACGTAGGCCAGCAGGCGCGGCACCAGCAGGATGCCGATGACCAGCGCAACGATCATGAACAGCGACAGCTTGCCGACGGTGGAAAACACTTCGCCGGAACTGACCGTGCCGCTGACCGCAATGCTCGACAGCAGCGCAATGATGCCGATGCCGAGGATGTCCTCGACGATCAGTACGCCGAAGATCAACTGCGCGAAGCGCTCGTTCTTCATCTTCAGATCATTGAGGGCTTTGACGATGATGGTGGTCGAGGAAATCGCCAGGATCGCGCCGAGGAACAGCGAGTCCATGGTGTTCCAGTCGAACCAGCGGCCGATTTCGTAACCGATCCAGATCATCAGGATGATTTCCAGAAACGCCGCGATAAACGCTGTGGCGCCGACCTTGAACAGCTTGCGCAGGCTGAACTCCAGCCCGAGGCAGAACATCAGGAAGATCACCCCCAGCTCGGCGAGGGTCTTGATGGTGTCTTCGTCGTGGATCAGGCCGAACGGTGGCGTATGCGGGCCGATGATGAAGCCGGCAACGATGTAGCCGAGTACCACCGGTTGTTTGAAACGATGAAACAGCACGGTCACCACGCCTGCAACCAACATGATCACTGCCAGATCCTGAATGAAGCTGATGGCATGCATGGTGTGGGGCTCCTTGATGACGAGGCCGCGGACAGACGTCAGAAGCATCTGCGCAGGCTGGGTAAAAATCCGCTTCGGCTGTAGGAATTGCCCTTGGTCAGGGCTTTTGCAGGTTAACACCGCGACTTCTTTCAGAAAGCCGGTGCAATATAAGGAAACAGATCGATTCCTGCGTGACGGCGAGCCTGCGCCCGGCGTCCCGATATCGGTGCTTTTGAAAAGCGACCAGGCACCCGCAGAGGTGCTTTCAGCCATCCGCCTTGACCCGTGAGAACGTTATGGAACCCGGAAACGCCCAGCTGTCGATGACGGTACTGATGACCCCCGACATGGCCAACTTCTCTGGCAATGTCCACGGCGGTACGCTGCTCAAATACCTCGACGAAGTGGCCTACGCCTGCGCCAGCCGGTATGCCGGCCGCTACGTGGTGACCCTGTCGGTGGATCAGGTGATTTTCCGTGAGCCGATCCATGTCGGCGAGCTGGTGACCTTCCTCGCGTCGGTCAACTACACCGGCAATACCTCGATGGAGGTCGGTATCAAAGTGGTCACCGAGAACATCCGCGAGCGCTCGGTGCGCCACACCAATAGCTGTTTCTTCACCATGGTGGCCGTGGACGACCAGCGCAAACCCGCCGCCGTACCGCCGCTGCAACCGCAGAACAGCGAAGACAAGCGCCGCTTCATGCAGGCGCAGCAACGTCGGCAAATTCGTCAGGAGCTGGAAAAGCGTTATCAGGAGATCAAGGGCGACGCTTGAGATTTGTTGCGTTAAGAAAATCGCTATCGCGAGCAGGCTCACTCCTAAATTGGAATGTGTTTCCCTGTTGGAGTGAGCCTGCTCGCGATTGGATTCAACGCGGTATTACAAACTGATCGCCGTCGCCTCGAACTTCACCCGCGGATGCGCAATCCGGTCCTGCGCCCGCACCAGTTGCAACTCGTAACTGGCACACGCCTGGGTCTCCAGCAGCACCTCATGCACCGCCGCCGCGGTGAACTCGAATGCGGCCAGCAGACTGTCGCCCAATAGCACTCGCGCCAGGAACAGACCGGAGGTCAGGTCACCGACACCCACCGGCTGACGCGGAAACGCCAGCAGTGGACGGCGCAAATGCCAACTGCCCTCAGCCGTCACCAGCAACATCTCGAAGCCATCGGCCGGTTTGCCTGGATAGTCCAGATGCTTGACCAGCACCGCTTTCGGCCCGCGTGCCAGCAGTGCCCGCGCCATCGCCAGGCAATCGAACAGCGATTGCGGCTTGCGCCCGGAAAAGCTGTCCAGCTCCAATTGGTTCGGGCACATGATGTCTGCCACTGCTGCCGCCTCATCCAACAGGAAGTCGCTGACTTCGGTCGGCACGCTGCAGCCTTTCTCCGGATGCCCCATCACCGGGTCACACAGATACAGCATCTTCGGATTGACCGCTTTGATGCGCGCCACACCGCTGAGAATCGCACGGCCCTGCGCGGCACTGCCGAGGTAGCCGGACAGCACCGCGTCGCAGTTGCCCAGTTCACCAATGGCGGCAATCCCTTCGATCAGCGCGGGAATCTGCTGCGGCGCCAGCACTTCACCCGCCCACTGCCCATACTGGGTGTGGTTGGAAAACTGCACGGTGTTGAGCGGCCAGACGTTGACGCCGACCCGCTGCATCGGAAAAACCGCGGCGCTGTTGCCGGCGTGGCCGAACACCACGTGGGACTGGATGGCGAGCAGATGAGGCGTGCGTTTCATTCGGGTCATTCCGTAAAACGATTGAAATTCAAGCCGCGCAGTATGCGACGAAACACAGCCTGTACGACAGACCGGCGACGCAGTTAAGCTGACGCCATCTTTTGGAGTTCGATGTTGATGCTGACCCTGGAAAACATCTTCGTGCTGATGCTGTTCGCCGCTGCCGGCGCCTGGTTATGGCATAACCACGGCTTGCGCGAGCGCGCGCTGGAACGGGTCAAGCAGCACTGCACCAACGTCGGCGTCGAATTGCTCGACGGCAACGTCGCGTTAAAGAAGATCGGCCTGATCAAGGATGCCAACGGTCGCCGACGCTTGGCGCGGGTCTACAACTTCGAGTTCACCGTGACCGGCGAAACCCGGCACAACGGCACCATCACTCAGTTCGGTGCGCACAGTGCGCAGATCGAACTGGCGCCCTACCCCGCACCGTTTGACGATACCCCGCCAGTGGTGGAAGTCACCAAGCCGCGCGCCGAAGTGATCGAGCTGAGTCAGTGGCGTCAGGAGCACACCAAGTGGAAGCCTTGAGCTGACTTACGGCAGCCGACACCGCGCAAGTCCTGCCTGCAATTCATCAATATTTTGTGGCTCAGCAAAGATCAGCTCGATTCGCGAGTCTTTGCGCCATTCGCTGGTTTGCCATTCCAGACTGGGATTATCCAGCGCATTCGCCGACACCCAGCCATCCGGGCTGTGGATCACCATTTTTGCCCGCCTCCACTGAAGCGCTTTAAGCCAGTCCGCGATGTCCTGTTTGCCGAACGTCTGGTCGGGATGCCAACGCCAACCGATGCTCCAGCCGCTCTCCTGCGCCTGACTCAGGCAGATCGGCGCGGTCGGATCGCTCCAGACTGCTGGAAGCCGCGCAGGTCCCCTGGGTATGAGCAGATTATCTGCGCCACTCATCGCTTGCGCGGCCAAGCCCGGCAGATCCCCCAAAGACAATTGCGCCTGGCTGGTCCAGATCAGCCTGACCGGCGGCAATTGTCTGGCGATTGTCTGCCGTTGCTCCTCATCGAGGCCTTCGGCTTTGTTCATCAAGACCAGTCCGGTGCTGCTCAACGCCTGTTGTTGCGCTGCTGGCAATGCTTGTCTCGCATGCAGTGCCTGGGCATCGAGCACCAGCACACTCGGCTGCACCGCCAGCACGCCCTGCCAAGGCACCTCGCGCAGTTGCTTGAGCAACTGCAGCGGATGGCCCAGCCCGGACGGTTCGATGAACAAGCGATCCGGCTTCGCTTTGCGCAGCAACCGGGCGAGGCCGATCTGGAATGGCGCGCCGTTGACGCAACACAGACAGCCGCCGGCGACTTCGGCCAGGTCGGTACCCGCTGCGTCGCGGCTCAGCAACGCGGCATCCAGGCCGATCTGGCCGAATTCATTGATCAGTACCGCCCAACGCTCACCTGCTGGACGCTGGGCCATGAGCTGGCGAATCAGACTGGTTTTGCCAGCGCCCAAAGGGCCAGCAATGACATGGGTGGGAATGTTCTGCAACATGGCGGCAAGCTTTTCGGAGATTAGAAGATGCGTTGCATGGGATGGTCGTTGCTGTTGGCGATGCTGTCGAGCGAAGCGTGGGCTCAGGCCTGTGTGGTGCACAGTCAGGGCGAGCGGCTCGACGTCAAAGTCTGCCAGCAAAACCGTAATATCCCCGAGAAACTGTTCAATGACGGCTTTTGCCAACCGACCCTGGTCGGGCAAAAAGTCGCAGTGCAATATGTCGATCAGTGCCCGAGCGGTGCGTTTGGCGTATGCAGCAACGCGCAAGTTGCCAATATGCCCTATCGCCAGGACATCCACTATTACGGTGTGGCCACTGATGCGGCGTACCTGAAGCCGTATTGTGAAGCTCAGAGCCAGGGGTCATGGCTCAGGCCTTGAAGCATCAGCCGAGCCAGTCGAGGGTCAGAATCAAGCGGCGCTCGCCCACTGGCGGTTGCGGCGAGCGGTGGATCAAGCCGAAACCTTCGTTGCCATGCCATTTTTCGCCCTTCAACAACGCAACCTCGCCGCTGCTGAGTTGCTGAATATCCGCTTGGGGTTCGGCGTTGGCCTGGCCGAGTTGACGGCGATCCATCGCACCCTCCGCGAGCCATTGGCTGCCGACGCCGGCGTAGGTCGTGATCAGCCGCACCGGTACGTGATCAACGTGGAAACGCGGGCACATGGCTTTGTCCAGCGCCCGCAGGCGCAGGCCGATCCGCCGCGCACCGAGCAGGCAGGCAAAGGCGCTGACCAGCCATTTCAAATCGGCCACAAAGCTTTCGTAACCCTGCACATCGCGGTACTCCGCGGCCAGCCCTGTGAGATCCGGTTCTGCGTCTTCTTCGGGCAACTCCAGGCACAGCGATTGCGCCAAAGGCTGGTTGAGCGACAGCAGCACATCGGCAAAATCGCTGACGTGCAGCGGCAATTGTCGCTGCCAGACGGCCAGATTCACCTCGTCTTCGAGAATGCGCGTCAGTGCCTGTGGGGTCGAGCCTTGATGCTGTTGGCGGGTTTGGTTTCCCGGCAATTGGAGTGCAGGCATCAGGCGGCCTCGTCGTGCCAAGGACCAAATGGGTCCGCGAGCATTCGCCAGCCCTCGGCACCGAGCGCCATTTCATCATCAGTGAGCAGGGAGGCATCCAATTCAGCAGTGAGTTGTAGGAAATCGATGTTCTGGCCGATGAACACCAGCTCCTGGCGGCAATCTCCTACGCTCGGCGTCCAGTTTTCCAGGATGGCTGCGCTGCTTTCCTGATCCTGTGGCCATTGGTCTTTCGGTACGAACCGCCACCAGCGCCCGGCAAAACCGTGACGCATCAAGCCACCGGCCTGCGACCAGCTCCCAGCGTCGGTGGGCTTGCTCGCCAGCCAGAAAAAACCTTTGGAGCGCAGCAGTTTGCCGTTCAACCATGAGCGGTTGATGAAGTCGAAGAAGCGTTGCGGGTGAAAGGGCCGCCGCGCGCGGTATGCCGTCGAGGCGATGCCGTACTCATCGGTTTCCGGAATGTGCTCACCGCGTAGCTCCTTGAGCCAACCTGGCGCTTGCGCGGCTTTGTCAAAGTCGAAACGCCCGGTGTTCAGCAGTTTCTCCAGCGGCACCTCACCCATCACCATCGGGATGACTTCGGCCTGAGCATTCAGGCGCTTGAGGATGGCGATCAGTTCTTCACGTTCTGGCCGGCTGATCAGGTCGATCTTGCTGATCAACAACACGTCGGCAAACTCGATCTGCTCGATCAACAGGTCGGTGATTGAGCGTTCGTCTTCCTCACCCAGGATTTCGCCGCGAGAGGCCAGGCTTTCTGCTGCCTGGTAATCGGGAAGGAAGTTCACGCCGTCGACCACCGTCACCATGGTGTCGAGACGGGCAATATCGCACAGGCTTTGGCCGTGTTCATCGCGAAAGGTGAAAGTTTCCGCGACGGGTAGCGGCTCGGAAATGCCGGTGGATTCGATGAGCAGGTAATCGAAGCGATCTTCGCGGGCGAGCTTGCTGACTTCTTCGAGCAGGTCCTCGCGTAACGTACAGCAGATACAGCCGTTGCTCATTTCGACTATTTTTTCTTCAGCACGGTTAAGGCTGACATCACGCTGGACTTCGCTGCCATCGATATTGATCTCGCTCATATCATTAACGATTACAGCTACGCGCATTCCGCTTCGATTACGTAGTACGTAATTCAAAAGCGTACTTTTTCCGGCGCCCAGAAATCCGGAAAGAACAGTTACGGGTAGTTTTTCTGACATTGGATAATCCTGTCTTTGAGCCAACAATGGGCGAATTCCTCAGTGCCATGCATCCCATCGCTGCGTAGAGCCGACGCAGGAATCTGAAAAAGCAAAATCATGGGTCTGAGGCCGGGTCATTTTTATGTTATGTTATAACCCTAAAAACATACCAGCTTTTGTTTCGCCCTGAGGTGCTCGCTTGAAACGGTCCATGACGAAAAACGCCCTGCGCGGGGTTGTGCTGAGCTGTGCTCTGCTGCCCGTCGTAAGCATTCTGGCGCAGCCGGGCACAGCGGCAACCTGTACGCGCAGTGCGAATCTCTTGGCCTGCGCGGACGCCGACGGCAACAGCTACAGCGTGAACACCGTAGGCAACACGCTTTATTTACGCGGCTTTGAAAAAGACGGGCATCGCTATTGGGCGCAAACCAACAGCCGCTTCGGTCAGCTCACCTTTTTCACAGGTATCGCTTCGAACGGAGAGGCCTGGGTGGGTTACACCCGTCGGGTGGGCTGGACCACGATCAACCGTTTTTCGAGATCTGGCGGAGGTAGCGCGAAATTCACCTGTAGCCGAATGACCGGGTGCTAAGCGGTCCCGCTTCTAGCTTGGTAAAAATTCATTCATGAAACAAGCAATGGCGTGCGCATTGTTATACTGTAACATCCGATTCGTTCAAATCGACGGTTACAACCATGAACTCACTGACACTGCCGGATATTGCCGCAGAGGCGCTGCGCGAAAATGTGCCGCTTGAATGGGTAGGCATGCAGGGCATCGCTTTGCCGATCCACCTGCAAGGAAAGCCTCTGAGTGCCAAGGCAGACGCTGGGGTGAGCCTTGATGATGGCGAAGCGCGAGGCATACATATGTCGCGCCTGTACCTGGCGTTAGACGCACTGGAACAGAAGGAGCTTTCGCCTTCTTTACTGCGTCGTGTACTCAGCCAATTTCTCGACAGTCATGAGGGCTTATCCAGCTGCGCTTATCTCAATCTGCACACTGAATTACTGCTGAAACGCCCGGCGCTGGTCAGCCCTTTGGCCGGCTGGAAAGCCTATCCCGTGTGCATTTCTGCCACGCTGAAAAAGCAAATGTTCCACGTGGAACTAAAACTAGAGTTGCCCTATTCCTCGACCTGCCCCTGTTCAGCGGCGTTAGCCAGACAACTGATCCAGCAACAATTCATCGACGACTTCGCCAACCAAGCGTTGCAACACGCCGATGTGCTGGCATGGCTCGGCTCTTCCCGCGGCGTCGTCGCCACGCCTCACAGCCAGCGCAGTACTGCACAACTGCATTTTCATCTTGAAGAATCCATCGACGAGTTACCGCTGAATACACTCATCAACGCTGCCGAAGCTGCGCTCGGCACAGCCGTGCAGACCGCCGTGAAGCGCGCCGACGAGCAAGCCTTCGCCCTCGCCAATGGGCAGAATCTGATGTTTTGTGAAGATGCTGCACGCCGCTTGAATCTGGCGCTGCGCCGCATCTCAGGGGTCAGCGCTTTCCACCTGCGCGTTGTTCACGCCGAAAGCCTGCACGCGCACGACGCTGTTGCCGAAAGCCAATGGCGGCGGGAGTCGGCATGATTCGTTGCCATTCCTTGAGCTGGGGAGCCCCGGGCCAACCGCTGACATCGCCGCTGAACCTGCAACTCGACAGCGGCTCCCTCACAGCAATTATCGGTGCCAATGGCTGCGGCAAAAGCAGCCTGCTGAAAGTCATCGCCGGTCTCCAGAAGCCACTCGCGGGCAAAGTCTCTCTCGGTGTTCCACGGCAAAGCGGATTGTCCTTTCTTCCGCAACAGCAGCATCTCGATCGGCAGTTTCCGATCAACCTGCAAGAGCTGGTTGCCGCCGGATTCTGGGGGCGCCGGTTATCAACGCAACTGCGCGCGCAACGGTTGCATGCCGCGCTGGAGAACTGGCACTTGCACGGACTCGAACAGCGCCCGTTGATGGCGCTGTCCGGCGGCGAGTTGCAACGCGCTCTGCTCGCCCGTTTAAGCCTGACCGATGCGCCCGTGCTGCTGCTCGATGAACCTCACGCGGCACTCGATGAACTCGGTCAACAACTGCTCTGGCAGCATATCCATGCATGGCACGGCGAAGGCCGGACACTCGTCGTGGTGTGTCATGACCTCGCTGCGGTACGCCAGCACATTCCCAGCACATTGCTGATCAAGCATCGCGAGTGCCGCTTGGCGGCGAGCGCGGAGCTGATTGCACAAACTCCACACACGCAGGTGGCCTGATGCTCGCCGTCAGCCAACTCTGGCAGCCGTTTCACGAATTCATGTTCATGCGTCGCGCCTTGTTCGGCGGTTTGGTCCTGGCCTGCAGCACGGCGCCACTTGGGGTGTTTTTGATCCTGCGGCGTATGAGCCTGATCGGCGATGCGGTCGCCCATGGAATCCTGCCCGGTGCTGCACTGGGCTTCTGGTTCGCCGGGCTCAGTTTGCCGGCACTGACCTTCGGCGGCCTCGGTGCAGGCCTGGGCATGGCTGGACTGGCGGCCTGGATTACTCGGCGCACCGGCCTGCGCGAGGACGCCAGCCTCGCCGCGATCTATCCGATCTCACTGGCCAGCGGCGTGCTGATACTGGGTATCGCCGGAAAGCGCCTGGACCTTCTGCATCTGCTGTTCGGTTCAGCCTTGGCCGTCGACGGACCCACCTTGCAAGGCATGCTGTGGGTCTCGGCGTGCAGCGTGATTGCTATGGCGATGATCTATAAACCGCTGGTGCTCGACACCCTCGATCCACTTTTCCTGCGAACCGTCAGCCGTCTCGGCCCGCTGGCCCACGGTGTATTCCTGACCTTGGTGGTGCTCAATCTGGTCATCGGCTTTCAGGCCATCGGCGCCTTGATGGTGGTCGGCCTGATGATGCTGCCCGCTGCGGCTTCGCGGTTCTGGAGCCGACGCCTGCCGGTGCTGATTGCCGTTGCGGGAGCGATCGGATGCCTGTCGGTGTGGTTCGGATTGCTGCTGTCGTTCTATTACTCGCTGCCCAGCGGTCCGGCAATCGTGCTGGTCGCCGGCGCCGGTTATCTGTTGTCGGTGATCGTCGGGCCGGTCCATGGTCTGCTGCGCCGCCCGCCTTTGCTCACATCCCAATGAGGTGTTTCCCGATGCGCGCTCTACTCGTGCTGTTCAGCTTGTTGCTGTCGATGTCATTGTCGGCGGCGGAAAAAATGCCGGTGGTTACCAGCTTCAGCATCCTCGCCGACATGGTTCATCAGATTGGTGGCGACCACGTGCAGATCACCAGCATGGTCGGCCCGGATGCCGACGCGCACACTTACGAGCCGACACCGGACGATGCCAAAGCCCTGCTCAAATCCAGACTGATCATTAAAAACGGACTGGGCTTCGAGCCATGGCTGGATCGCCTGGTCAGCAGCACCGCCACTCAGGCAACGGTGATCAATGCCAGCCGCGGGGTGATTCCCCGATCTCTGGATGAGGATGGCGAAACCGTGCCCGATCCACACGCCTGGCACAATCTGGCCAATGCCGAGCTGTACGTCGCCAACATCACCAAGGCGTTGATTGCGGCTGATCCGGCGAACAAGACCGACTACGAGCGCAACAGCCAAACCTATCTGAAGCAGATCTACGCCCTGCTCGCCGAGGCCAAAACCAGACTGGGTTCACTGCCTGCGGGCAACCGTAAGATCGTCACCAGTCACGATGCGTTCGGTTATCTCGGTCAGGCTTACGGCATCGACTTCATCGCGCCCCAAGGTTTGTCCACCGAGCGCGAGCCGTCAGCCGCCGAAGTTGCCGCGCTGATTACGCAGATCCGTCAGGCCAGGGTCAAAGCGGTGTTCATGGAAAACATCAAGGACGCGCGCCTGCTCAAGCAGATCGCCAATGAGAGCGGCGCGCATATCGGCGGCACGTTGTACTCGGACGCGCTCGCCGCGAGTGGGCCGGCGAGCACCTTTACCGGCCTGTTCGAATACAACCTCAACACGCTGTACAAGGCGTTGAGCCAGCCATGACGTGAGGCATCAAGCGCGGGGCTTCACCGTCCCGCAATCCTGACCCAACCACACCGCGCGGGTTTCCAGACTACCCTTCTGATTGATCCCGATGGCGTTGAACGTGCCGTTGGCGACGGTGGTGAACTCGCGATCACTGAGGAAGGTCGCGACCCCGGTGCCCTGCGCTTTCGGGCAGCTAAAACGGAATTTCCACTGGTTGCCGGTGCGCTCCGTGATCTGCTGTTTGCAGCCCGATTGTGGATCGGCCAGCGGGATATCGTTGGTCGCCACTTGCTGCGGTGTGAGGCAGGCGCGAATGCCCTTGCCGCCGATGTTGATGCCGTTCTTCTCCAGCGCCGCGCGCTGTTGCGGCGTGATCTGGCCCTGAATCTGGCCGAGGATCGATTGCACATCCATCGCCTGATCGTCGACTTTCAAATTGCTCGAGGTCATTTCCCACAGCCCCGGCTGCAGCATCTGCGCTTGCGCAACCACCGGCAATGCCAAACCCAGGCCCAGCGCCAAACCCAGCAGACGAACGTTCATCGACAAACTCCTGATCAGTTGTGGCCGTTAGACGCCGGCCGCTTGCTTCGGTTCATGGACCAATTAAATAGCGACATTCGCCGCTGAACATGGTCTGTTAAGCATTGCATC
This sequence comes from Pseudomonas granadensis, assembly GCF_900105485.1. Lineage (GTDB taxonomy): Bacteria > Pseudomonadota > Gammaproteobacteria > Pseudomonadales > Pseudomonadaceae > Aquipseudomonas > Aquipseudomonas granadensis. The sequence goes on from NZ_LT629778.1 coordinate 5,530,700, forward strand.
TTCCGGAGCAAGGCTGCCCCATGGATTATTTTGGACCGCATATTTTCGGTTATCTGATCGCGCTGATTCACACCCTCGGATCGATCGCCGCGATACATGCGGTGCTCACCGTGCGCACTGCGCAGGGTTCGATTGCCTGGGCATTGTCGCTGATCTTCATTCCCTATCTCACGCTGATTCCCTATCTGGTCTTCGGCCGCAGCACCTTCGACGGTTACATCAAGGCGCGCCGCCAGGCCAACGAACAGATGCGCGTGGCCATCTCCGAGCTGAACTGGCGCCCGTGGGTCGAGGAAGCACTCGCCGCCCGCGCTTCCAACGCTTATGCCTCGTTGCGTGCGATGCCCAAACTGGGGCGGATGCCGTGCCTGGCCAATAATGAAGTGCAGCTATTAATAAACGGTGCGGCGACGTTCGAGGCGATCTTCAGTGCGATCGAGCGGGCCAAAGAAGCCGTGCTGGTGCAGTTTTTCATCATCCACGACGACCGCCTCGGGCAACGCTTGCGTGATCTGCTGCTGAAAAAAGCCGCGGAAGGCGTGACGATTCACTTGCTCTACGACCGCATCGGCAGCCACGCCCTGCCCCATAGCTATGTGCAGGCATTGCGCGACGGCGGTGTTGCGGTGAAAGCATTTGCCACGCGCAGTGGCTGGCTCAACCGCTTCCAGGTCAACTTTCGTAACCACCGCAAGATTGTCGTGGTCGACGGCATCATCGGTTTTGTCGGTGGGCACAACGTCGGCGACGAGTACATGGGCGAGAAACCACCGCTGGCACCGTGGCGCGATACCCATGTGCAAGTCCGCGGCCCAGTCGTGGCGAGCATGCAGGAATCCTTCGCCGAAGACTGGTTCTGGGCGGCACGCTCCCTGCCGCCGCTGATCCTGCCGGATGCCTATCCAGACGACGGCGTACTTTGCCAGTTGCTCGCCAGCGGCCCGGCCGATGCCTATGAAACCTGCTCGTTGTTTTTCGTCGAGGCGATTCACGCCGCCACCGAGCGGGTGTGGATCACCAGCCCGTATTTCATTCCGGATGAAGCGGTATTTGCCGCGCTGCGACTGGCCGTGCTGCGCGGCGTCGATGTGCGCTTGCTGCTGCCGTCGCGCGCGGACCATCGCATCGTCTACGCCGCTTCCAGTCTGTATGCGTTCGAGGCGGTGCGCGCCGGCGTGCGGGTGTTTCGGTACGAGCCCGGTTTCCTGCATCAGAAAGTCGTGTTGATCGACAGCGAGATCAGCGCGATCGGCAGCGCCAACCTCGACAACCGCTCGTTCCGTCTGAATTTCGAGGTCATGCTGCTGACCGTCGACAGTGCCTTTGCCGCCAGCGTGGAACACATGCTCGAAGCAGACTTCGCCCAGGCTTACGAGATCGCCAAGGAAGAAAGCCGGGAAATCCACCGCCTGCAACAGGTCGGCATGCGGATCGCCCGGCTGATATCACCGATCCTGTAAGGCGTCCCGTGAAGACGCCTGCGATCACGGGTTATAAATGTCGTCGCGGGTCCAGGGCAATTCATGGCTGCCGTCGGCATGCGCCTTCACCGCGAGGATCTGGTGCAGATTGATCCAGCCACGGGCAAACGCGTAAGCGCAGCCGGCCAGATACAGGCGCCAGATACGTAACGCCTGTTCCGGTACCAGTTTGCCAGCGGCTTCGAGGTTGTCCTCCAGTCGCTCGCTCCAATGGTCCAGCGTACGCGCGTAATGCAGGCGCAGGCTTTCCACGTCGACAATCTCCAGCCCGGCTTCACTGATCTGCGCCGAGATCATGGAAAGGTGCGGCAGCTCACCGTTAGGGAAAACGTATTTCTCAATGAAGTCGCCCGCACCACGCCCGACCGGCCGGCCATCGGTATGCTTGGCAGTGATGCCGTGGTTCATCACCAGACCGCCCTCCTTCACCGCGCCAAACAGGGTTTTGCAGTATTCGGCGAGATTGGCATGGCCGACGTGTTCGAACATGCCGACACTGACCACCTTGTCGAAGCGCCCGTCCTGAGGCAGATCGCGGTAGTCGAGCAGTTGCAGTTCGATCTGATCTTCCAGCCCCTCAGCCTTGACCCGCTCACGTGCCAGCTTCAGTTGCTCCTGACTCAGCGTGATGCCGAAGACCCTGGCGCCGAATTCTCGTGCGGCGAATCGCGCCAGCCCACCCCAGCCGCAGCCGACATCCAGCAAATACTCGCCCGGCTGCAAGCGCAGCTTGCGGCACAGATGGCGGAATTTGGCCTGTTGCGCCTGCTCGAGGGTTTCGCTGCCGGTCTCGAAATACGCGCAGGAATAGACCATGTCGTTGTCGAGCCACAGCTGGTAGAAGGCATTGGAAAGGTCGTAATGGTAAGAGATGGCCTTGGCGTCGGTTTCCTTGTCGTGCACTGAACGCACCGGCTGACTGCCTTCATCTTCGTCGAGCAACGCGCTGCTCAGTTCATCGCAAACCCGGATGACCTCGCTGATCGAGCCCTCCAGTTCAAGTTTGCCTTCAACGAACGCCGCTCCCAGCGCATCGAGGCTTGGGTGAGTGAACTGGGTAACCATCTGTGGGTCCTTGACCACGATGGTGACGCTGGGCGTCGGCCCCAGATTGAATTCATGGCCGTCCCAGAGTCGCAGGCGAAGCGGAAGCTGCAGGTTCTGTAAGGCCGGTGGAAGTTGCGCGAGCATGGAAATTCCCCCCTTGTTTCAGACGTCAGATCTGAGGGTAGACCATCGCGGAAAAATAGCAGGCTATCGAATTGATTAGCCGAAGCTATCGTCGCAGACGCTCCAACAGGCCATCCTGCACCCACGTCTTCCAGCCGATGACGGCTTGAAATGGAGCGCCCTCTCTACCAATGACTGCTAACTTCGCCGGCAGTTCGTTACAAATCGTTTCGAAGCTCATCATCTATTTTCACCAACGGTTCCTGAAACCGCAGCAAGCGCCCAGCATTACCGAGCACCAGCAAGGTGCTGAGGTTGTGCAGCAGCGCAGCGATCATCGCCCCGGCCGCACCGAGCCAGCCAAATGCTGCAAAGACGACGATTGCCAGCGTCCAGCCCAATCCGATGATCACGTTGACCTGCAAGGTCTTGCGGCACTGGCGGCTGAGTCGCACACAGGTGCCGAGCCGGCGCAGGTCGCTACCGATCAACACGATATCGGCCGAGGCCAGCGCGATGTCCGCGCCGCCCGCGCCCATCGCCACGCCAACTACGCCAGCCTTAAGTGCGAGCGAGTCGTTGATACCATCGCCAACCACCATTGGCCGGAAGCCGCTGTCGATTTCCTTGAGCACGCGATTGAGTTTGTCTTCCGGCAAGGCCTGCGCTTCGACCTCGTGCAGGCCGACATCCTGTGCCAGCGAGTTTGCGACGCTCTGACGATCGCCGGTCAACAAAAGCTGCCGGCCGAGACCCAACTCACGCAATTCACTGAGGGCAAAGCGAGCCTCCGGTTTCACGCTGTCGGCCAACAGTAGCCAGGCAAGAAACTCACCGCTCAAGGCCAGCCCGGCAATCGGCCCATCGTGCTCTGGGACGGGCGTGGTACCGATGCCCAACTGCGCGAACAGCTCCGGGCGTCCGAGTGCCGCTTCGCCCTGCGCGGTCATGGCAACAACGCCGAGACCCTGCCGCTCCTGAATATCGCTCAAAGGCAAATAGTCTTGCGCAGTGACGAGGCCGGCCAGGGCGCGGCTGACCGGATGACTGCTGGCGGCGCCGAGGCTGGCCGCCAAGGTCTTCGCCGCCGCATGATCCGCTGCTGCGCCGGTGATCGATTGCAGACGCAAAGTGCCGTAGGTCAGCGTTCCGGTCTTGTCGACCACCAAGGACGTCAGATCCGCCAGTTCCTCAAGGAACGCCGAGCTGCGGATCAATATGCCGTGACGCGCCGCTACTGCGACGCCGGCAATCGCTGTGGCAGGTGCCGACAACACCAGTGCGCATGGGCAAGCGGCAACCAGCACTGCAAGCATCGCCTGTGCATCGTTGGTGATGAACCAGGTCACAGCGGCCAGCAGCAATACCAGGATCATGTAGCTGCCAGCGTAACGTTCAAGCAGTCGAGTGATCGGCGGTTTCGAGCGTTCGGCGTTCTGCATAAGTGCGATGACTTTGCCCAAGGTCGACTCGTCACCGGTGCGCGTCACCTCGATCCGCAGTAATCCGTCGAGGTTGATCGCGCCACCAAACACGCTCATGCCGACGCCCGCCTCGACCGGCACCGATTCGCCAGTGATCGACGCGGTATCGAGACTGGCCTGACCGGAGAGAACCCGACCATCCGCTGGAACGCGATCACCGGCCCGCACCTCAACGGTATCGCCGGGCTTGAGGGTGCCGTTGTCGACTTCGATGACCGAGCCGTCCGCCTGGATTTTGCGCGCATGGCTGCGCGTCAGTTGCCCTAGCGCGTGAATCGCTTCCTGCGAACCAATGACGCTGCGTTCCTCCAGCACATGGCCGAAGATCATGATGATCGGCAACAACGCCGCCGTGAGCAGATCGCCTGTTGCCCAAGCGCCAAGCATGGCCAGCGCAATCAATTGATCGGTAATGCCATGCAGGCTCGGATAGCGCAGGCTGTACCACGCCGAGCGCATCACCGACACCCCGACCATCAATGACGCAAAGCCCAACAGCAATTGGCTGACCCCGGTTTGCTCCGGCAGCCACCAACGCCAGATCAGGCCGAGCCCGAGCAAACCGAGCGCAAGCATGGCCAGGGTCAGTTGTCGTGCGGCGCGGCGTTGTTCGACCGAGGACAACAGGCTCGGCGTGGCGGTGGTCGCAGTCATTGGCTGGCTCCCTGAATGATCAGGCGGGAATCGTCTTTCGGGTTAACCGTGGTCACCGAACCGGCCTGGCCGAAAATCTTCGGCACGCGCTCGCGATACAGACGCAAGAGCAACTGCGGGTCGGCACTTTTGGCCAGGCTCGCAACCGTGGCGGTATCTGCCGACGCTTTGGCCAAGCGCTCGCCGGCCTGGGCGTGGGCAATCTGCAGCGTACGGTCGGCTTGTTCGTTGGCGGTCTGGGTGAGCTTTTCCGCCTCGGTGCGCGCGTTGGCAACGGCTCTGTCAGCTTGCTGGCTGGCGGTCAGGACCGCATTGAAAGCGCTCACCGCCGGCTCCGGCAAGCTCGATTGCACATCGACCCGCGCCGCTTCGACACCAATCCCCTGCCCGCTCGCTTTCAGTTCAGCCAGGCGCTGATTGATCGCTCGAACCAGATCACCGCGCAACCGCTCACGGCGCTCGGCGGCCTGGCTGTCCGCACCGATCAGCTCCGGACGAGCAACCAGAATGGTGTCCAGATCGCGCGCGGCGGTCAGTGCCAATGCACTACGAGTCACCAGCCGATCCAGTGCCGGCAAGACATGATCGCCTTGCAGAACGAAATCATACGGGGCGCTGACTTTGTAAAACACCCGCACATCCAGCTGTACGACACCGGCATCACCGGTCAATAAATAGCCAGAGCCCGCCAGCGCATCGCTCAACGGCGTGGCAAACGAAGCGACCCGATCTGCCTTTAAGGCCTCATCGCTGCGCAACAGGTTTTCCACGCGCCGTTCGATCACCCGATCCGCTGCCGGCAGCAGGACCACTTGTTCGAACGGCTGCGGCCAAGCCAATAGCAGGCCAGCATTCTGAATGCGATCCAGCGCCCCGAAATGCAAGACCACTGCGCGATTCTGCGGGTCGATCTGCCGCACATTGGAAAACACCCAAGCCAGCGCAGCCAGCACCGTCACCGCGTACAAGGCAAGAAATGCCAGGCGCCCAGCCTGAATCCATGGACTGTTCAATGTTTGTGTTCCACGTGGAACGTCATCAGTCATGGCTGTAATCCGGCTTTATTGTCGAGTGCCGGCGGCCCGTCGACCAACACGCGAAACGGCGCCGCATCGGTCCGCAAAATCAGTTTGGTTTCTGGCGTGACGATCGTGCCAAGGGTGTCGAGCGAGCGCAGCAAGTTGTACAGCTGCGGTGAACTGGCGTAGGCGCGGCCATAAATCTGCGCTGCTTCGACGCGGGATTGCGCTTCGATGTCGGCGGCTTTCACCGTCGCATCAGCCTGCACGATGCGTGCGTCGCGTTCGGCGGCGGAACGGATTTGCGCGGCTTCACGTTTACCGATCGCCGTGCGTTCGGTGGCAATCGTTTCACGCTCCGCACGCATGCGATCGACCGTGGCGGTGAGTGTGACGGATGGCAAGGTCAAACGCTCGATGCCGACTTGCACGACGCGCACGCCGTAAGTAGCGAGTAGCTGCTGATCGATCTGTTGGCGCAACTGCCCCTCGAAATCGGCGATGCGCACTTTGCTGGCATCGGTGTTGACCAGGCTCGCCAGGTCAAAGCTGCTGGCAGTGGTTTCCAGCGCCGAGCCGACAAAAGTGCGAATTTGTCGCGCGGCTTCATCCGGCTGGTTTTGCACGGCGCGCATGAAACGCTGCACATTGTCCGCGTCGCCCTGCACCTGCCACGCCACGTAAGCCTGAACGATGATGCGCAAGCCGTCACGGGTACCGACATCCTGCAAACCGCTGGAGGTGGTACGCAAACGCAGATCCACCGGAATGGCCGCCTCGAATGGCGCCGGCCAACGCCAGCTCAGGCCCGGATCCAGCAACACTCGCGCTGGATTGCCGAAGCGTGTGATGACTGTGGCTTCGCCGGAGCGCACTTGCACAAGGCTCGCCGCTGCAACCGCAAATGCAACCAGCAACGCTGCCCAGCCCATGCGCCGCCACAGAAACGGGCCAGCCTCTTGCGGCGCACCGTGGTGGTGATGGTGATGCCCGTGATGGTGGTGATGCCCGCCATGGCCGTGATCGTGGCCGCTGTGGTCATGCGAATCGTGAGTAGGCGACTGGCTCAATGGGCAACTCCTGGTTGAGCGTTGGTGCGTGCGGGCGTCGGGTCAGCAGGCAACGTGAAATGACGCAGGTCGATGGTTGGGGCGTTGGTGGTGCCGCCCAGTCGGTGATCAAGGATCAGCAGCGGCGCTTTACTGAGACCTTGGCTGAGCTGACTGAAATATTGCTCAAGCACAAAGGCTTGGCTGGCATTCGCGAAGGCCTTCTGTTCGGCGCCGAATTTCAAATCCGCTGCCTGCGCTGTGGCACGGGTTTCCCGCGCGTTGGCAGTGGCTAGATCGCGCGCCAGGCTGGCCTGCAATTGCGCCTGGTTGCTTGCTTCCGCGGCGGCACCCCGCTCGCGGGCTATCAACGCCTGCGCGCCGATCTGCGCGGCTTGCACGCTGTGATAAGCATTGGCTGCACCGGCCGGCGGATGAATCGCTTCGACCACCGTGGCGAGAATTTCTACGCCGCTGTTGAGTGAATCCAGATCGCTTTGCACCGCGCGACCGATCTCCTTGGCCAGGTCGACGCGGTCCTCACCGAGCAAAACGTCCAGCGTACGCGAGGCAAAGTCGTGCACCAGAATCCGGCTGGCGGTGCTGCGAATCAGCGTCGGCACGTCGGCGTTGTTATAGGTAGCGGCCAACGCGGCCTGATCGCTCAGGCCGATGCGATAGACGAAACGCACGTCCATGTTGACGATCTGGAAGCTTTGCTGCTCACCGCGACGGCTGGCGATGACTTGCGACTTGTCATTGACGTGACTGGCGTCCCACAAACGGTTGACTGTCGCCGGTGCCGGACCTTCGGCAGGGTCGGCTTGCAGCGGTGCGGGGTTCTCGCCGACGCTGGTCGCCAGTTCATGAACCACGCCGTTTTCAACGCTCAACACGCGCCCCAGCGGCCAAGGCAACCCCACCTGTAAACCGGGGCCGAACACCTGCACCGGTTTGCCGAAACGTTCGTAGATACCCCGGCCCTGCAAGGGAATTTCATGAATGCCGGTAAGCAACCAACCCACCGCCGCCACCAGGGCCAACACCGGAAACAATGCCCGGCGCATAAAACTGAACGCCCAGATCTGCCGAAGATCGATGCCAAATCGGTTGTGCAACTCATGCTGCAAAGCGAGCAAGGGTTGCGGCGGCCAGCGCAGCATATCGGCGACGAAACTGCGCGCCAGCAGCGTCGGTTCGAGCTGCTCGCGGCGTGGGCTGAACAGCGAAAGCACCGCACGCAACAAGAATTCAACAGCAACGAGACCCGGCAAGAGCCCGCTCAGCACGGCGACACGCACCGGCCAGACCGCATTTTCTCCAGCGAACAACAAACACAGCGCGCTCAATATCAGCGTGATGATCGTTACCCGCGTCAATTGCGCCAATGACCCCGCTTCCGGCCATTGCGCCGGGTTCTCTTGGGCCAGCTGCCGTTCGAACACCAGCAAACCGAACGCCAACAGCAACCCCAGCGCTGCCGCCACGGTGGCGGACAGGCCCACCGCCACGCTCGGCAATGTCAGATTCCACGCTTGTTCAACGCTGAGCAGCGCCAGCAACGCCCAGCCGGCTAACCACAAGGTCGCCGCGCCAATCTGGCCGAGCAGATGCAGACCGCGCTGGCTCAGGCGATCAAGCAATCGCTCGTACCAGCCTTCTGCTGGCGAAAATTGCTCGTCTGCGAGCGCAGTCGAGGGCATGGGATCGATCGCCCGTACACGCCATTGCGTCAACCACCAGGCCGACTGCAAACCTGCAACCAACACCAACAACGCGGCACTTTGATTGAGCAATAACGGTTGCCACAATGATTGCGGCGCGAACAACCCGACAAACAGCGCCACCACCACGCCCGCCCCTGCCAACCCGCCAAGACCCAGCGCCCAGCGTCGTAGCCGCCGGCCCTGAACGGCTGCCTGCTGGAACCGTGGCAGTCCGGCCACTTGCGTGCCCTCAACTTGCAGATCGACTTGCATATCACCCCAAACTGAATGGCCTGCGTTTGTGTCGTTACGATATAACGAAAAGCGTGAAATATTCGTCCATATTCGCGCTTATTCAAAGAGGCCAAACCTCTCGTTTGCCTGAAGCCTTGACCGAAATGTCTGAACGCGCACATATTACGCCCGTAATTTTATTTCATGACTAACGTCAACAATCCTTATCCATCGGGCAGGAGCAAGCGCATGAGCAACTATGACGTAGTGATTCTGGGCGGCGGTCCCGGCGGTTATAACGCAGCGATTCGTGCTGGCCAGCTGGGTCTCAGGGCCGCTTGCGTGGAGGGGCGCGCAACGCTCGGCGGCACCTGCCTCAATGTCGGCTGCATGCCTTCAAAAGCCTTGCTGCATGCCTCGGAACTGTACGAGGCTGCGATGGGTACGGAATTCGCCAACCTCGGCATCGAGGTCAAACCGACCCTGAACCTGGCGCAGATGATG